>CP070648.1:916350-919298 GCA_020354555.1 Armatimonadota bacterium
ACGGCAACCACGCTGCCGACGCGGCTGCGTGTGGACGACGGCGAGACGATAGTCATGGGCGGCTTCATCCGCAAGAACATCAGCGAGACCAAACGCAAGGTTCCGCTGTTGAGCGAGATCCCGGTTATCGGCAAGATCCTGTTCACCGGCACGAGCTACGACTACAGTGACTCGGAGTTGCTCATCTTCCTCACCGCCTACATTATGGCCGAGAAGAGCACGCAAGTCGGCGGCGCGCGGGAGGAGACACGCGTTCCCTTCATGAGCTTCCCGCTCGGACAGTGACCGCAGCGCTCTGAGCGTGCCTGGTATCAACCGAGGCGGCACTCCTGAAGGTGCCGCCTCTTCGCTGTCTGTGATGCGGCTCGCGCAGCTGCACGAGCCGCGCGCGTTTCAGCCGGAGCAGTCTGCCGTGGGCGGCGGCACCGACGGCACCGTTTCCAGTTCGAGCACGGTCGGCCGCGCGCCCCCAGGGGATGAGCGATGAGACTGGTGAGCGCAGGCGAGAGCCACGGGCGATGCCTGGTGGCGATCATCGACGGCGTGCCCGCGGGACTGGGGCTCACTGCTGCCGACATCAACCGCGACCTCAACCGCCGCCAGGGCGGCTATGGGCGCGGCGGGCGGATGCGCATCGAGCAAGACGCAGTCGAGATTCTGTCGGGCGTGCGCTTCGGCGAGACGATCGGCAGCCCGGTAGCCCTGCTCGTTGCCAACCGCGACTGGGAGAACTGGCGCGACGCCATGGCGGTCGCGGGCGAGCCCGCAGCGCCGCCGGTCACCGTCCCGCGGCCGGGGCATGCGGATTTCGCGGGCGCACTCAAGTACGGCCGGCGCGATATACGTGACGTGCTGGAGCGCGCGAGTGCCCGCGAAACCGCCGCCCGGGTCGCCGCCGGGGCGGTCGCGCGCAGGCTTCTTCGGGAGATCGGTATCGAAATCTGGAGCCGCGTGCTTGCCATCGGCGGCGCGCAGGCGCCGGATGATGAGCGTCCGTGGGACCAGTTGAGGGATGCCGCTGAGGCCTCGGACGTTGGCTGCGCCGACGGCGCGGCCGCAGCCGCGATGCGCGCGGAGATAGATGCCGCGCGCGACGCGGGAGACACCGTCGGCGGCGTGTTCGAAGTCACCGCGCAGGGCGTTCCGCTGGGACTGGGCAGCTACGCGCAATGGGATGCGCGCCTCGACGGCAGGTTGGCGGGCGCGATCATGAGCATCCCGGCGATCAAGGGAGTAGAGATCGGCCTCGGCTGCGGAGCCGCGCAGGCGCGGGGGAGCGCAGTGCACGACGAGTTCACGCCGGGGCCCGGCCCGGCAGGCGTCGCGCGGCGCACGAATCGCGCCGGAGGCATTGAGGGCGGCGTGTCCAACGGCGAGCCGGTGGTGCTCCGCGCGGCGATGAAGCCGATCCCGACGCTGACGCGGCCGTTGGATTCCGTGGACCTGTCGAGCGGGAAGCCGTCCCCGGCCCACGCTGAGCGGTCGGACGTGTGCGCCGTGCCGGCGGCGCGCGTCGTAGGCGAGGCGATGATGGCGCTTGTGCTCGCGGACGCCGTGACCGAGAAATTCGGCTGCGACACGGTGGCCGAGATCAAGCGCAACCTGGCGGGCTATCTGGATACGCTGAGCGGGGGGCGCTAGATGGGCAACATCGCCCTGATCGGCTTCATGGGCACCGGCAAGTCGGAGGTCGGCACGCTCGTCGCGCAACGGCTGGGCATGGAATTCGTTGACTGCGACGCGGTCATCGAAGAGCGCACCGGTCGCACCATCGCCGACATCTTCGAGCACTCAGGCGAGGAGCGCTTCCGCCGCATGGAGCGCCGCGAGATCGCGCGCGTCTCGCGCCAGTGGGGCAAGGTCGTGGCCACGGGCGGCGGCGCCCCCACGGATCCGGCCAACATGGCGGCGCTCAAGGGCGCGGGCATCGTCGTGTGCCTGAGCGCCCGTCCTGAAGTGATCTGGGAGCGCACTCGCGTCGCGGGCGAGCGGCCCCTGCTTGCGGTGCCCGATCCCCGCGCGCGCATCGGCGAGTTGCTTGCGGAGCGCCGCTCATGCTACGCGCAGGCGGACCTGACGCTGGACACATCCGACCTCACCGTCGAGCAAGCCGCCGAAGCCGTGATGACCATGCTGACCAAGGTCAGGGTGGAACTCGGCTCACGCAGCTACGACATCCTCGTTCGCCGCGGTGCCATGCAGGAAGTAGGACGGGCGGTGACGCGGGCGGCGCCGGGTAAGCGGGCAGCGGTCGTCGCCAACCCGCGCGTGCTTCAACTCTACGGCGAGCGCGCGAAGGCGGGTTTGGCACAGGCCGGAATCGATGCGGTCGAGATCGCGGTTCCGGCGGGTGAGTCGCAGAAGACGCTGCGGCGGATGGAGAAGGTGTTGCAGGCAATGCTCGACGGCGGGCTCGATCGCGCGTCGGCGGTCATCGCGCTCGGCGGCGGCGTTATCGGCGACCTCGCGGGCTTCGCCGCCGCAACGTACATGCGCGGCATACCGTACGTCCAGGTGCCCACGACGCTGCTGGCGCAGGTGGACAGCTCAGTGGGCGGCAAGGTCGGCGTCGACCTGCCCCAGGGCAAGAACCTCGCCGGCGCATTTCACCAACCGTCCGCCGTAGTCGCCGACCTCGACGCGCTGAGCAGCCTCCCCGCGCGCGAGTTCCGTCAGGGGCTCGCGGAGGTCGTCAAGTACGGGATCATCAGGGATCGCAGATTCTTCGAGTATCTCGAGGCGCGCCGCAGGCCGTTGCTGCGCCGCGACCCGGCAGTGTTGCTGCACGTCGTGCGGCGGTCGTGCGAGATCAAGGCCGGCGTCGTGGGCCGGGATGAGACCGAGCAGGGGCTGCGCGCCATTCTCCCCTCCGGCCACACGTTCGCGCACGCCCTGGCGACGTGGGGCGGGTATCGCGCCTATCGGCCCGGCGATGCGGTGGCGATCGG
>CP070648.1:919398-926812 GCA_020354555.1 Armatimonadota bacterium
GCGACCTTGAACAGCAGGTCGGGCGTCTCGAACTGCTCCTGAGCGCCCTGTTCCTTGGCGTCGCCGCGATGTTCCCCGCCTTCACGTCAGCGACGCCTGGTCTACGCGCGCCAGCGCAAGTCACCAGGCAGGATATGAAGATGATCAAGCTGCCTGCGCCCTTCGCCGGCCTGCGTGTCGCTTGCGTAAGCGATCTGCATCTCGATCCCAACGCGCGCGCGCCGGTCATTCGCGCTCGACTCCAACCGCTGGCGACGCTGAACGCCGACGTCATTCTGTTCCTTGGCGACTACGCCACCGGCTGGCCGCGCTTCGAGGATGAAGCGGCCCCGATCATCGCCGAACAGCGCGCCCCGCTCGGCGTGTACGCCGTCCTCGGCAATCACGACCGCTGGCTCGGCGAGGCTCATTCGCTCGACGTGCTGCGCGAGGCCGGCGTTCGCGTCCTGGTGAACGAGAGCGTCGCGCTGGAACGCGGCGGCGCGAAGCTCTACCTGGCCGGGCTCAACGATCCATCCACCGGGGCGGGCGATCTCGACGCGGCGTTGGCGCAGGTGCCGCCGGGGGCGTGCGTCATCCTGATGAGCCATACTCCGGATGTCATCGAGGACGTCGCGGCGCGCGGCGTCGCGCTCGTGGTCGCCGGGCACACGCACGGCGGGCAGGTGAACCTGCCGCTGTTCGGGCCGCCGGTCGTTCGCTCGCGATACGGGAGCAGATACGCCCACGGCCTTTTCTACGAGGGTCGGACTGCGATGTTCGTCACGCGCGGGGTAGGGGAGATAGCTCCGTACGTCCGGTTCAACTGCCCTCGCGAGATCGCCCTGCTGAAGCTCGTGAGCGGGCAGCAGTGAGCAGAAGGCCGACGCAACAAACGCACGCCGCATACCGCTCTGTCCTGGGTCCAGGCTGCCGCCTGGTGCTCGCTTCCTGCTTACTGCCCCCGCAGCACCCACAACGTCATCTCGGGCGGGCAGCAGAACCGCACTCCCAGCCGCGTCGTGCCCACGCCGGTCGTCAGAATGAGCACCGTCCCGCCGAGCCGGAACGTTCCCCGGCTCCACTTCCGCCCGAGCCGCGACCGCGTCAGCAGCGCTCCGATCACGGGCAAGCGCACCTGCCCACCGTGGGTGTGTCCCGCCAGGATCAAGTCCGCGCTGAGCGCCTCCCGCCGCCGAATCACCTCGGGGCTGTGTGCCAGCAGGAGCTTGAACGCTCCGGCCGGAACCTGCGCCAGCGCCCGCCCCGGATCGTCGCGAAAGCGATAGGGATCGTCAACGCCGACGACCCAGAATTCGCCATCGCCCGGCGGGTGCCTCGGTTGCCCTGGCTCGCTCGGCAAGGCTACTACCCCTCTCCCTCTCAGGGAGAGGCCGGGTGAGGGTGACTCGGCCCCGCTATTTGCGCCACTAGGCGTCCGCTCGCTTGACGCGGACGCGCAGTCGGCCGATGCCCCCGAGGATCTCGCGTCACGCTCGCCGTCCCCGCAGAGTTGCTGCGCGTCATTGATGAGGAGCCTCGCGCCCGTCTCCCCCCAGCGGGCAATGTGACGGTCGAAGCGGTCCGCCCAGTGGTCAGCGTTGCCCGGCACCACGTACGTCGGCCAGCGCGACGCCAACTGCTCCAGCAGTCGCCGGGCAAGGGGTAACCCTCGCCACCCGGATGCGAGGTCACCGGTGACCGCGATCAGATCCGGTCGCGCAGCCTGAGCGCGGTCGAGGACCGCTTGCGTGGAATCGCTGCGCGGGGTGAGGTGCAGGTCGGAGATGTGCAGCAGCCGAAGCCCGTCGCACCGCGGCGGCAGCCGCGGCAGGGCGATCTCGCGTTGGTAACTGAGGATCGCCGAGGGCGCCGCCGCTCGCCTGCCCAGAAGCCACAGCAGCGCCGCGCCTATCACGAGCATCGTGGCGAACAGGTAGATCACAGGTCCCGCCCGCTCCCGCGATCGGCTCGCCTGCCCGGCGCGGAGTGAAACCCCCGCGCTGCACGAGGCGCATGTCCGTTGTTCGAAGTACGGCGCTGCATTCGTTGCTCAACGACGGTACCGGCTGGCACCGGTGGCGAGTTTCTGTGATCAGGGAATGCCCGCCATGTCACGAATGGCCGGACTCTGGAGACTCGTCCAGTGAGAGTCCCGGGGGCTGTGTACGCACAATGGGCGGCCTTCGTGCAAGACCCGGCACCCCTCAAGTGAAGCGCCGCTCCCCGTATGGAGGGCGGCGCCGAAAACCTATACGTCCGCGGCTCCTCGCGCCCGGTGCGGATCGCTTCTCGGGGCCGGGAGGCACGGCAGCCGGCAGGCGGCTAGTAAGCCTTGGTGCGCTCGATGGCCCGCCGGCGATAGATCGGACACGCCAGGTGTTCGTTGCCGGTGCCCAGGCAGAAATCCTGCTGCAGGCGATCCGCCTCGGACACTACGTCCTCGTCGTCCTCGACGGCTGCCTGATTGAGGAGCAAGCACTCCTGCTCATGCGTCGAATACAGGGGACACGCCATCGCCTCGGCGCTCCTCTCTCGGCGCGGGCAAAGCCGCCTAGTGCCAAGGCCCTAGATCAGCCGGCCTGATCCGAGGCCTTGGTGTTACCTTCGTCCTTCTCCGGTTCGTCTACCGTCGCGCTCAACGAGCGACGAAACTCGCGCATGCCTTGACCCAGACTCCTGCCCAGCTCAGGCAATCGCTTTGCCCCGAAAAGCAGCAACGCGGCGATCAGGATCAGGATTATCTCCGGTGGTCCCAGTGAACCCATCTTCACAGCCTTTCGCGGGCCGCAGGCCCGCCGATACAACCCAGTAATGAGCATTATAGCCCAATTCGTCGCTCCCCGCAAGCGCGGCTGACCGTCAATGTGTGGAGTTGCGCAATCGCCCCGCCGATGCTTTTCGCCGCACGCATCGTTGAGATGCCGAATGCCCCGACAGCGGCTTCATCCGGCCGGGAACGCCCCCGTGCTCTGTCAGTCATGTCTTGATGTGCCGCTGCATCTCGCGACTTCAGGCGAAGTCGCGCCCGGTGCGCTCATCTGGGCGCGCGGTCGCCCCACCGCGCGAGACGCGGCAGCCGTCATTGTGATGTTGATGCAGCACCAGTGGGACGTCGCGGCACCGGGCTCCTGTGCGCACAGGCCAGGGTTGCCACGCCCGCGCGGAGCACAAGCAAGCGTCTGCCTCGCCCGGTCTGTCACGCCGCGCGCCCCAATGTGTGAACCCTTGTACAAGACGTAACAGAATCTCCTACCCAGTGTACGCCGTGAGGTGTACACTATCACTGGTAGCCCAGGCGCTTGGGTGGCCAGTCGTTACACACCACCATGCCTCACTGAGGTGGATGGCGCGGTGGTGTGCTGTCAGGATTGCCGTCGGATCAGTAGTGAAGCCGAGCGCATCGACGCTATGACGGAGGTGAGGTGCGGTGACCCAGAAGGCAATGACCGTCCAGGAAGCAGGACGCAAGGGCGGCGAGACGACGAAGAAACGTTACGGGCCCCGGTTCTACGAGCAGATCGGCAGGAAGGGCGGTCAGAAAGTCAAGCGTATGGTCGAGGAAAGCAAGCGGGCCCGCAAGCAGCTGGAAGACGCGAAGCGGAAGGCCAAGTGACCCCCCGCCGGGCTCGCGCGAAGACGTTGGGCGACGCGCACGGTTTGCCCGACAAGCGCGGCGGGAGCACATACGCGACATGGGCGATTGCGCCATCGGACCGCGCACAACAACCCAGATCCGAACACTGACTTCGCCGGGTTAGACGCGTCGGATCCCCAGACGCTCTGTGTGCCGACGGGAAGGAGTGAGCGAATTGCCGAGCAGAGAAATGACGGTAGCCCAGGCCGGTCGTCGCGGGGGCCAGACCACGAAGAGCCGCTATGGGCCGCAGTTCTACCAGCGTATTGGCAAGCGGGGCGGACTGGCAACCCGACAGCGGCACGGCCCTAGTTTCTACGAGGCAATCGGACGCAGAGGCGGCGAGCGAGTGAAGCGCGAGCGCGGCACCAGTTTCTACGAACGCATTGGGCGCAAGGGCGGGCGTCGCCTCAAGGAGCTGGTGGCGGAGGGCAGGCGGGCGCACCGCTAGCGCCGGGTAGGCAACTTCATCGAGCGCGTGGTGACAGGCCCGCGTGGCGGCGCGATCGGCCTCGCTGCGAGCGGCCCACTCAGCGTCCTGTGATGGCGAGGCGCTCCCCCGAGCCCTTGACGATGGTGCTCGGCGGCACGTACCCGCGGAGGGAAGTGCAGGGGTACACGAACACGTTCCGACCAAGTACCGTGCCGGGGTTGAGCACCGCGTTGCAGCCGACACGCGACCCGTCGCCGACTAGGGCTCCCAGTTTAGCGAGGCCGGTTTCATAGTCCCTGCCGTCAACGGCGATGACGACTTGCGTCTGCGTCAGCTTGAAATTCGAGCAAATCGCGCCCGCGCCGAGATTGGAGTCGCGTCCCAGGATCGAATCGCCGACGTAGTTGAAATGCGGCGCGTAGCAGCCCGGCAGCAGAATGGATGCTTTGACCTCCGTCGCGTGTCCGACGGCGGCGCCCGCCCCCATCACTACCCCGCCCCGCAGCAGCGCGCCGTGCGCGACCCGGCATCCCGGCCCGATGATCGCCGGCCCGATCACCCGTGCCCCCGGCTCAATCACCGCACCCGGCGCCAGCATCACCGCGCCCTCGACGACGGCCGTGTCGGCCACCTCGCCGTGCACCTCGCGCCGCGCGTGGTCCGCCAGGTAGTCGGGCAGCCGCTTGAGCGCCTCCCAGGCGTAGTCGCAGCCCGCAAATAGCTCAGGGTGCTCGAAGCCACTGAGGTCGAACAGGTCATCAGGGGAAAACACTGCCTACCCTCCGTAGACGCCGCACTCGCGCATCGCCTGCCACATCGCCTCGATGTTCTCGGCGGGCACGTCAGCCTGGATGTTATGTACCGCGGCGAAGACGAATCCGCCGCCGGGAGCCAAGTCATCGATGCGCCGCCTCACTTCGTCGCGCACCTCCTGCGCCGTTCCGCGCGGCAGCACACGCTGCGTATCCACGCCGCCGCCCCAGAAGGTCAGCGCGTCGCCGAACTCCCGTTTCAACACGGCCGTGTCCATCCCCGCCGCACTCACCTGCACCGGGTTGAGGATGTCAACCCCCGCCTCGATCAGGTCGGGAATCAGCTCCCGCACCGCCCCGCACGAATGGAACAACACCCGCGCCTCGCCGTGCTCGTGGATGAACTCGAACAGGCGCCGGTGACGAGGCTTGATGAAACGCCGGTACGTGTCCCGCGACACCACCAGGCCCCGCTGATCCGCGAGGTCGTCCGCCTCCACCGCCACTTGCGCCAACTCGCCGACCTCCGCCAGTGCCGCCCCCCAGAACGCAAGCTTGACGTCGAGCACGGCGTCCATCACGGCGCAGGCGAGGTCGGGGTCCGCCGCCAGGTCGCAGTAGAAGTCGCCGAATCCCCGCAGCCAGGCCGACTGCTCGACGACCCCAGACGTCACGCCCACGAGCACGAGCCCGTACCCTTCGTCCGCGAGCCGACGAGCGTCCCCGGCCAACCCCTCCAGGCGGCTTGAGTCGGCGCCGTTGGGCCAGGGATGGGCGCGCACCTCGGTGAGGCTGATCGGCCCGCCGAGGGCGTGGGCCGTCATGTCGTAGTACAGGCCGCCGTCCTCCGGCGTGCTCCATGTGATCCCCCACTCATCAGTGAAGCTGCGATAGCCTGCGTCGCGCCGCAAGGTCGGATTCCAGTCGCGCGGCGGCCGGGGGAAGAGCCCGCGGGTGTCAACGTGAAGATGCTTCAGGAGATCCTCGTGCGGCTGAGCGAGCCCCTGCTTGAGGTCCGCGACAGAGGCCTCCTGGTCCGGCAAACCCAACAGGCGCCGCAGACGATGGTACGCTATCAGCGAGATCCCGGTCACCCGGCTGGAGCCGAGGTCGAAGGGAATGCGATCAGGCTCCTTGTGGGCGAGGGCGAGGCGCAGACGCGTCCGAGGGGTCATGGACGCGGTTTCACAGCCAGCCGATTTCGGCACCGGTCACCTGGATGTGCGCCTGATTGATGACGCAGTCTGGCGAATGGCCGTCCCCACAGTGCAGGCACACGCGCTCAATCACGCGCGGGTTATTGAGTGCGGCCAAGAGGACGTCTTCCAAGGAGCGCGTCAACCGGTTGAGCTTCTGGTCGGTGAGCGGATCGATCGCCGACGCCAACAAGCCTTGGAATCTGCGCCCGAGTCTGTCCACGACATGAGCGCCGGCATCGCTGAGTTGCACATGAACGACGCGACGATCCTCGCGCGACGCTTTGCGGCCCGCCAACCCCTTGCTCTCGAGACGATCCACCAGCTTGGTCGCCGCGGGGTCGCTGATGCCGAGGCCTTGGGCCACATCGCCAATGTGGCATCCGTCGTGACACCCAAGGAAGTCGAGACAACGGAATTGTGCTCGCGTCAGGTCATGCCCGCCCGTCGAGTCAAGCGTGTCACTGACCAGGGCATCGTCCGCCCAGCGCGCAAAGACTCGTAACAGCTTCCCGCATTCCGCACGCGAATCCAGTGCCATAGCGCATCCCCCTGCGTTCCCGGCATGTAGATCAGCCGTACTCAACTACGTGGCGTACTGCAAGCTCCTTGTCTTCCGTCGCCTATCTCGTAGCGAAGGGCATCTCGCATTGCGCTGGTCACCGATCATCGGTGGGACGCGATCCGGCAGCCCACCTCGTCAATGCGGTTCGTGCTTCGCGATGGAGACTCCTGCGTGCCAGACCGACAGAATGTTTAGATTGCCTAACTTTATTCCTGTACCGTACACCAGTTTGCATCACGTCGCACCTCGATCACAATCCGAGTCGGCCCCACAGGGCGTCGAAATCGAGGTGCTCCTGGGCCAGCTCGGTGGCCCGGGCGATCTTGGCCTGCTCTCTGATCCGCACCTTCCCGAGCAGCCATTCGATCTTGTCCACAATCGTGAGCGTGTCCTCGCGCGCCAGCAGCAGTGGAATGCGCACCTCCTCGGACCGGGCCACGACGCGCGAGCTGGGCCGCAAATCCCCCGTCAGTACCACGCACTTGCTGGCCGTCTCCAAGGCGGCCAATTGGATGTCGGAGCGATCACCTCCGGTGATCACGGCCTTGTTCGGCGTGCGGCGGAAGTAGCGCAGCGCGCTCTCCACATTCATCGCCCCGACCACGAAGTGCTCGACGAGTTGCTCGCGCTGGTCGGGGCAGCACAGCATCTGCGCGTTGAGATGATCGGCCAATTCACCCACGCTCACCGAACGCAGCACCGGGTCGTGCGGCAGCGCGCCGAATACCTCCACCCCCGCACCCTCCAGGTACGGCACCACCTCCTCGCGCACGAACGGCAGGCGATCAGCCGGCACGTCGTTCAGCAGCAGGCCCGCCATGCGTTCGCCAAGCGCTTCCCGCGCCGCGAAGA
>CP070648.1:926912-1009535 GCA_020354555.1 Armatimonadota bacterium
ACCCAGCCGGTGCTGCCCGGCGCCGACAGGCCCGCCGCGGAGCCGAGGCCCGCCGCAATGCCCGCCACGTGGGTGCCGTGCTCGGCGAAGTCGGCGGGAGTGGGCGTGGCGCCGATCTGGTCGTTCCAGGCCGCGACCTTACCGGGGAATGGCCCCGGGATGTCCGCATGCTGGATGGTCACGCCGGTGTCCATGATCGCGATGGACGTGGTCGAATCGCCGTCGACGCCGTAACTAGTCCAGATGTACCGCGCGCCGGTCTGCTGCGTGCTCATGTAGAGGTGCGACTCGGAGCGCGCGTTCTCCTCAATGACTACCAGCCCGGTCACCGCCGCCTTAAGTTCCTCTAGGCGTGCCGACACCTTGCCCTGGTCGACCGGCAGCAGGACGTGGATCGCGTAGACCAGGTCCTTCCATGTGTCGGGTACGCTACCGCCCAAACTCTGGACCGCGCCGACATCCGCGGCCGTGGGCGCGTGGTCAAGGGACACTATAAGGTCGGCCAGGGTGGCGCCTTCGGCCTGCATGGTCGCCATGGACTCATCGGCAACCTTCTCCGCGAGAAAGTCGCTGATCTTGTCGCCGTCCGTGTCAACCACCGACGGGTCAACTATCCGGGGGTCCGATGCCGCCGACGCGCAGGTCATCAGTCCCATCGCCAGCACGGCCACCAGCAGCGCCGCACCGGCCTTCGCCATGCCATGTGGTATGGCTTTCATGATTACTGCTTGGCCTCCTTTTGTAACACTCCTTCGCCGACTACGCCGACGCGAGAAATGCGCGTAGACGACGCTCCGCAATCAGTGGGAAGAAAGCGTGGCAAAGGGAAATGCTTAGGCGATCACCTCCTCTCGCCGCATCCTATGCACGGGCGCGAACGGGATGTGTGCTCGCCCATCAGGCATACGGGCCCCGCGGCAAATGCAGCAACACCAGCGGCGACAGTATAGCCGGTCGCCGTACAGGATGTCAACCACAATGGGGGCCGTATTCGGAACTGTACCCGTGGATTCCTGCCCGTGGTGGAGACAAGTAACGGGCGGATTCGCGCCCTCGGATCCTATGGCCATGCGGCCGGACAGTGCTTGCCCGCCGAGGGCACACCGCCGCGCCCAACGTGGGATGGGCCTTCGGGAGGGGGGGCAGGCGTTCTCGCGGCGGCCTAGCCGGCCGGGCCGTCCCGCGACGCCGCCGGGTGCGCCCGGCGGCGGCTCCGCCGCATCGCGGGGGCTTCGACGTAGAGGTACGACATCACGGCAAGGGCGAGCGCGGCAGGCAGGCCGATCAGCAGGCCGGTTACGGGGGAGACGGCCGCCTTGAGCGCTTGGAACAGCGGCCAGTGGAAGAGGAAGAGACCGTAGCCGCAGATGCCCAGGGCGCGAACCGGTGGCCGTGATAGGGCGCGCCCCCAGACGCTTGCCGGCGCCGCCGTGACGCCAATGACAACCAGACCTGCCGCGAGTGACGGCAGGGCGGTGGCGATAGGGCCGTTGAGAATGCCGATGCGATAGTCCACGCCGTACCGCGTCAGTTCATAAGCGAGGACGCCGACTGCACCGAGCGGGGCGCACCAGCCGAGCCAGCGCGGCGGCTGCGAGGCGGCCAGTTGGCCCGCGATCATGCCGAGGAAAAAGGGAAAGGCCAGGTAGGGCCAGTTGGCAAGGAAACGGGAACCGGGCGCCGTGAACGCGTCGGGCGGAAAAGTCTGGAGAATGCCGAGGCCGACCGCGGCGAGGGCGAGGGCGAAGGGCCGACGGATGAACAGGACGCCCAACAGCGGCAGGATGGCATAGAACTGCATCTCGGCTGGCAGCGACCATGCCGGGCCAATGAGGGATCGGGAGTACGCAGCGAACCAGGAATGCGTAAACGTCAAATGGGAAGCGATGTCGCCGGGAAGGATCGGCCGGTGGAGCGTGACGGCGATAACGCCGCCAGCGGCCAGGGCGACGATGTATGCGGGGTAGATTCTCCAGACGCGCCGCCAATAGTAGCGGCCGATGCCGTCAACTCGGCAGGCCTTTGCCCAGGGGTAGTAGAGCAGGAAGCCGGACAGGGCGTAGAACACCATGACCGCCGGGCGGCCCCAGATGCCGAGCGCCGTGTGGCGATCGCCGATCAGCGGAGCGTGACCGATGGCGACCGCGAGAGCGGCAAGCCCGCGCAAGCCATCGAGCGCAGGAAATCGTATGCCAGACGAGGGCGGCACCAGGTTGTCGAGAATGCGTCGCAAGTCTCTCTCAGCCGCACTGCGCCGCACTCGCGGCGACGCGTCCTTCCGGACGGTGCCTTGCCTGGGCGAAATCTACCAACATTCAATTCTCGTATCGTTCGGCTCCAACAAGACCAACGGGAATTGTACCACAAAGCCGGCGGAAGCGATCGCTCCGCGCCACCGGGGGCGCCGTGCAAGGTGTCGGCGCTCCGGTTGCCTGCGCCTCGCGTCGACACGTCAGGAGCGGCGGTTTTGGTGTCTGAAATGGCGCGTCGCTCCAATGTCGTGCAGAGGATTAGCCAGGCATGCATCTTACGACCCCTGGGTGCGTCACTATTCCGGTTTAAGCTGTGCTTACGCTGGTTGAGTTGTAGCTCGTCAGCCTTTGACTCCGCGTGCTGTTCGTGCTACGAATCTGAGCACTCAACGGGCTAATCGAGGTGTGGCTGGCCGAGGCTATCACGCGCAGCGAAGAGAGGCGGATGCACGATCAAGCAGGGCTTAATTCCTGGCTCGATTGTGGGGTAGCCTCCGTTTGACTGCGCGGTTGGAAAGGTATCAGAAGAGTGGGGAGCCCGCCGGCGGCGCGCCCGAGGCGCCGACCAGCCGGTTCCGCTGCCGCAGCGCGGAGGGCCTCCCGGACTCCGCGCCCGGATGCTGTGAATGACGAATCGAGGGGAGAGAATCGGCATCACCTGAACCACACACCTGCCGCTCCTTGATGTAGAGATAGGATTGCGGTCGAGCTGCGATTGCATGATGGCGCAAAGGGGGGCCAGATGGCTGGCGTACGTCGCAGCGCGCTGTGGTCTGCGATGGGGCTGTTGTGCCTCACCGTAGGCGCCCTGGCATGGAACATGTTGTCCATGCGCGAGCAACTGCTCCGGGTACAGGACGAGGCAGACTTCTTTCGCCGGGCTTGGATACTCAAGGTCGGAAAGGCGCGGAAGTCCGCGGAGCAATTCGCGGTCTGGCAGGACCTCTACGACACGTGGACTCCCCCGGTGTTCGCCTGGACCGAACCGGCTAGGCGGAGACAGGACATAGATGTTCTGGTCATCGGTGGGAACCCGGGCGGAATTGCCGCCGCGATAGCGGCTGCCCGGCTGGGGGCACGCGTGACGCTCACGGATGAACACCCGTGGGTCGGCGGCGTATGGACGGTTGAGGGAGTCAGCGTGCCCGATGAGGTCGGACGTCACGTACCCCCGGACACCAAGGGCATTGTCGGCGAGTTTCAGCGCCGTGTGTGGCGCTGCTACAGGGACGACCTGGTGTCCAACCGGCTCAGCTCCTGGCCCTTTCTGCCCTGGGACGGCGCGCGGATCCTGGCGGATATGCTGAGCGAGGCAAAAGTCGACGTGCGGGTCGGGACGCGCTTCCTCGAGCCCATCATGCGCGACCGGGAAATCATCGGGGCCAGATTCCAATCCGGCAAGCGCGCTCTGGAACTTCGTGCCCCCCGCGTCGTTGACGCCACCTGGAACGGCGATGTGGCTGTCTCGTGCGGCTGTCGTTGCAGCAGCGGACGCGAATGCCGCGCCGAAACCGGCGAAGTGTGGGCGCCCCGGGAACCCGATAATCGTGAGAACTGCATCACCTACGTCCTGATCGTCAGGGATACCGGCAGGCGCGTCGCTCCGCCCCAGCGCCCGCCCGGCTACGACCCCGACCGCTACGGCCCGGGCGTCCAGTGGTACACTCCCGACGACTCGGCCCATCCGTCGCTCTACCAGTACGGCTTGCTCCCCAGGAAACACGTGATGATCAACTGGCCGGATTACGGCAACGATCTCGAGGTTCGCGGCTATTGCTGCGCTCCCCCCGCCGAGCGACAGCGCATTGAGCGAGAGGCGAAGAACCTGGCGCTCGGCTTCTGGTACTACCTCAAGACCGACCGCAATTACGCTCGCGACACCCGCAACTGGGCCCTCGCCCGTGATTTTGGCACTCCCGATCGCCTGCCGTTCTCGCCCTATCATCGCACCGGCCGGCGCATTCGCTGCGAGTACATCCTCAACGCCCACGACATCGTCCCGCGCTGTGAGTACCCTCAGGCGAGCGAGCCGCCGCCCACGGTCTTCGACGACATCGTGGCGCTCGGCGACTACCCCATCGACACCCACGGCGACTGGCCGAACCGGCCTAAGGTCGCGCAGCGCTTCTTCTCGATACCCTATCGTTCGCTCGTGCCGCGCAGCGTGGACGGGCTGGTTATCGGTGATATGGCGATCGGCAGCACGTTCCTCGCCCAGAGCGCGATACGATTGCAGCCGACGCGCATGCGCATCGGCCAAGCCGCCGGTGTCGCTGCTGCCGCAAGCCTCAAGCTCGGCGTCGAACCGCGCGAGCTCGATCCCGGCGTCGTGCGCACGCTCCTGCTCCGGCAGAACGCGTCCATTTATCCCCCTGCGGCCTTCGCGACCAAGCGGTGACGCACACCGAATCGCTGGCGCACGTCAGCCGTCGGCCCCGGCCCGGCGGTAGGCGCCGGTCCGGCGGCCGTTCGACCGTTGAGATCACAGGAAACCGCGCCGCAACCGTCGAACTCACACAAAGCCATGTTCGAGCGACGGCTGCTCAGGAACCTGGATTGGCCTCTTCTGGGTGCGGCTTTGGCGCTCGCCCTCTACGGGCTTGCGATGATCTACAGCGCCAGCTTCACCAATCGCGCCGCCACTGGCGGCGATCCCTTGTTCTTCGTCAAGCGCCAGAGCTTGTGGCTCGGAGGCGGACTGATTGCGGCGGCGGTATTCGCCTATGTGGAGTATCAGTGGTTCGCGCGCCTGCACCGCTTGATCTACGTCAGCATCTTGGTCGGGCTCGGCGCGGTGGTGCTGTGGGGCAACAGCGCTGGCGGCGCCGCGCGCTGGATCAGCATCGGCGCCTTTCGCCTCCAGCCGTCGGAGTTCGCGAAAATCGCCCTCATCATCACCCTCGCCGCGTTCCTGCAGCGGTACGCGGGGAAGGTGACGCGCGTTCGCACCGAGTCTATGGCGTTGTTGCACGTGGCGCTGCCTGCACTGCTCATCGCGTTTCAACCCGACCTCGGCACTGCCCTCGTGCTCGTCGCGCTGTGGTTCGTCATGCTGTTCCTCGCCGGCGCGCGCAAGCTGCATCTGGCGCTGGTCGGGGTCGCGATGCTTGTGCTGTTTGCCGGGGCCTGGCAGTTTGACCTGCTGAGACCGTACCAGAAGGCGCGCCTCGCTATCTTCCTCGATCCCGGCGTGGATCCGCTCGGCAGCGGATACCACATCATCCAGTCCAAGATCGCTGTCGGCTCCGGGCAGGTCTGGGGCAAGGGATACCTCGACGGCACCCAGAGCCAGCTCCACTTCATCCCCGCGCAGCACACCGACTTCATTTTCACCGTCGTCGGCGAGGAACTCGGGTTCGTCGGCGCCATCGGCCTGCTCGCCCTGTATCTCGTGCTGTTGTGGCGCGCGCTGTGGATCATGGATCGCGCCGACGATACCTTCGGGATGCTGCTTGCCGGCGGCGTCGCCGTCATGTTCGCCACCCAGATACTGGTCAATGTTGGCATGACGATGAATGTCATGCCGATCACCGGCCTCCCTCTGCCGTTCATGAGTTACGGCGGCAGCAGCCTGGTGGCCAGCATGATGGCGGTAGGTCTGCTGCTCAACGTCGGCATGCGCCGACAGCGGATACGATTCTGACGGCGCGGCGTCGGTGCCGCTGGTCGCGGGCACGGTCGCGCGCACGACTGCGGAGGTGGTGCTATGACCGATCACACGGACGAGAATGAAGGCCAGCTCGACCCGGGCTTCCGAATCGTTGACAAGCGCCAGGCGGGCAAGGACGAGGAGTCATCGGCGGAGCCCGCCGGCGAGGCTGAGAAGGCTCGCGAGACGAAGGCGGCCGAGCCGGAGAAGGAGGCCGCCGAAACACCTCGGGCCGAGCAGCCGCCGCAGGACGCCGCTGCGCCGACCGCCGAGGAGGCCGCGGCGGAAGAAGCCCCCCCGTTCGAGCCGATTGACGCGCACGGCCTCGTCCAGTTCTGCGTCTCGCTGCTCAGGGATTTCGCGTGGCAGCGGATGGGCCTAGTGCCGGACCAGGTGACGAAGAAGATCGAGCGCGACCTGGCTCAGGCGCGGATCGCCATCGACTGCGTCGAGGCGCTGCTGAAGCAGGTGGAGGCGACGGTCCCGGAAGCCGAGGGCCACCAACTGCATGCCGTCCTCAACGATCTGCAGATGAACTTCGTCCGCCAGTCCTCGCGCACGGAGTAGGCGCGCGGGGCGGTCAGGAATGGCCCGCGCCGCGCCAGTGCGGGTTTCCTTGACACGCGCACACGCGGCACCTATAATCCTAACAGTGCAACGGCGGGCGCGGCGCGCGGGCGATGCAGTCGCGGGGGTCTCCTGCGGAGAGCAAGTGTCGAGGTCCCCCGTGACCACCGTGTGGCAGTGGCTCGCGCCGGGGCGGCGCGCCCCATCGTTTACGCACGAAGGCGTTGGTAGATGACACTCGCCGACACTCGGCTGCGCCGAGACATCCAAAAAGAACTGGTCAAGCGCGACATTGAGAACGAGCTGATCCAGGTGCAGGTCTACAACTACGTCGTGTACCTCGAAGGGGAGTTGCGCGCAATACGCGGCACCAACATTGATTTGCGCCGCGAGCGCGAGATCATAGAGGAAATCGTGCGCAAGTTGAAGGCTGTGCGCGACGTCGTGAACAACCTCAAGATCCCGTTGTGACGCTGCACCGTGAGAAGGAAACGTCGGGTTTGAACACCGACAGCGGCTTCGTTATCGTGATATCGGGTCCCTCCGGCGTGGGCAAAGGCGCCATTGCCGATGCCGCCATGAAACGGTTCCCGCGTCTGCAGCGGTCGGTATCGGCGACGACCCGCGCGCCGCGCGCCGGTGAAGTCGAGGGCAAGCACTACTTCTTCCGCTCCGGGGATGAGTTCCGGCGCATGGCGGAGGGCGGCGAGTTGGTTGAATGGACGACCTACCTCGACGACTCCTACGGCACGCCGCGCGCCGAGGTGGACCGGATTCTGGCCGCCGGCAACTGGGCGCTGTTCGAGATTGATGTCGTCGGCGGACGCAGCATCCGGGCCGCATACTCCGATGCGGTGCTCGTGTTCGTTGCGCCGCCGAGCTGGGACGCGCTGGCGAAGCGCCTCGCTGGGCGCCAGAGCGAGACTGAGGGCGGCCTGGCCCGGCGCCTGGAGGTCGCGCGTCGCGAGATCGAGTGCGCCGGGGAATACGACTACGTCATCATCAACGATCGCCTGGACGACGCGGTGGACCTGCTGTGCGCCATTGTCAGGGCGGAGCAGGCACGTCCTTCTCGCGTCGATCTCAACCGTCTGCGCGAGCAGGCGCGGGCGAAGCCGTGAGCCGACGACAGGCTGAGCGACAAATGGACAACGCTTTGCGCGGCAAATGCATAGTGGTCGGCGTCACCGGCAGCATCGCCGCCTGCAAGGCCGCCGATATCGTCAGCCGCCTGCGTCAGGCGGGTGCCGAGGTGCATGTGGTGATGACCGCGGCCGCGACCCATTTCGCGGCTCCGCTCACGTTCTCCACCCTCAGCGGCAACCAGGTGGTCGTGGATATGTTCGCCGCGCCCCAGCACTGGGAGGTTTACCACGTGTCCCTGGCGGATCGCGCCGACGCCGTGCTCATCGCCCCGGCCACGGCGAACATCATCGGCAAGCTCGCGGCCGGAATCGCCGATGACATACTGACGTGCATCGCGCTCGCGACCCGCGCGCCGCTGATCGTGGCGCCCGCGATGAACGTCCACATGCTCGAGCATAGGCAGGTGCAGGCGAACATCGCCCACCTGCGCGGCCTCGGCTACCGCGTGCTCGAGTGCGACGAGGGGCGCCTCGCGTGCGGCTACGAGGGCAAAGGGCGCCTGCCCGATCCGGCGGCGATCGTCGCAGAAGTCGAACGCGTGCTGAGCGCGGCCCGCGACCTGGAAGGCCTGTCGGTCCTGATTACCTCCGGCCCGACGCGCGAGCCGATAGACGCCGTGCGGTTCATCTCCAACCCCTCGACCGGGAAGATGGGCTACGCCCTGGCGGAAGCCGCGGCGCGCCGCGGCGCTGAGGTGACCGTGGTCACCGGCCCGACGACGTTGCCTGATCCCTCCGGAATACAGGTCGTGCACGTGCAGACGACCAAGGAGATGCTGGCCGCCGTCGAGGAGCGCGTCGAGGGCGCGGACGTGGTCATCGGCGCTGCCGCGCCGTCGGACTACGCGCCGCAGAACCCGGTCAAGGACAAGATCAGGAAATCCGCGCCGCAGATCACACTGGATCTGGAGCGCACGCCCGACGTCCTCGCCCAGGTCTCTCAAACCACGCAGGACTGCATTCTGGTCGGCTTCACCGCGGAGACCGCGAGCCTCATCACGCGCGCCAAGCAAAAGCTGAAGCAGAAGCGCCTCGACCTCATCGTCGCCAACGACGTCACGGCTGAAGGCGCCGGCTTCGCCGTGGACACCAACATCGCAACACTCGTCTTCCCCGACGGGCAGGTGGAGCAGCTTCCGCTGATGAGCAAGCTCGAACTGGCCCACCGGGTGATGGACGTTGTGGCACAACTCGCCGCTGCGCGCCGGGGCGGCTGAGCGCCGCGCCGCTCGGGTTGTGCGACTACTCGAATCATCAATAGGAGGGTGCATGTCCAGCAGGTACGTGTTTACTTCGGAGAGCGTTACTGAAGGTCACCCGGATAAGATGGCCGACCAAATCTCGGACGCGGTGCTCGACGCGATCCTGGCACAGGATTCGCTCGGGCGCGTTGCGTGCGAAACCCTGGTCACCACCGGCCTCGTCATGGTCGCGGGAGAGATAACCACGGACTGCTACGTCGAGATTCCGCAGATCGTCCGTCAAACCGTCGAAAACATCGGCTACACGCGAGCGAAGTACGGATTCGATTTCGAGACCGCGGGCGTGGTCTCATCTATCCAGCCGCAGTCGCCCGACATCGCCAAGGGCGTCAACATCGGAGGCGCCGGCGACCAGGGCATGATGTTCGGCTACGCGT
This sequence comes from Armatimonadota bacterium, assembly GCA_020354555.1. Lineage (NCBI taxonomy): Bacteria > Bacillati > Armatimonadota > Armatimonadota bacterium. The sequence goes on from CP070648.1 coordinate 936,165, forward strand.
GCAACGAGACTCCCGAACTGATGCCGATGCCGATCATGGTTGCGCACAAGCTCGCGCGCCGCCTCGCCGCCATCCGCAAGGAGCAGGTCGTGGATTACCTGCGCCCGGACGGCAAGACCCAGGTCACCGTCGAGTACGTGGACGGCAAGCCCCATCGTCTGGACAAGATCGTCGTGTCGGCGCATCACCGCGCGGACGTGACGTTGGACACCATCAGGCGCGACGTCGTCGAGCACGTCATCCGCCCCGTCGTGCCCGCGGACTACCTCGACGATAATACGAGCATCCTCGTCAACCCGACGGGCCGGTTCGAGAAAGGCGGCCCGCAGGCTGACACCGGCCTCACCGGGCGCAAGATCATCGTTGACACCTACGGCGGCATGGCGCGCCACGGCGGCGGCTGCTTCTCCGGCAAGGACGCGACGAAGGTGGACCGCTCGGCGGCATACATGATGCGCTACATCGCCAAGAACCTCGTCGCGGCGGGCCTGGCTGACAAGATTGAGGTGCAGGTGGCCTATTCCATCGGTGAGCCCTCGCCGCTCGCGCTTGCGGTGGATACGTTTGGCACCGGCAACGTGGACGACGAGATCATCATCCGCCTCATCCGGGAGCATTTCGACCTCACGCCCGCGGGCATGATAGAGAAGCTCGACCTGCGCAAGCCTCTGTACACGCAAGTCGCGGCCTACGGGCACTTCGGCCGCACCGACCTCGACGTGGCGTGGGAGCGCACCGACATGGCCGAGGCACTCCGCGCTGCGGCCGCGTAAGCACGGTCGGCGGCGCGCTCCCGCGCCGCGCGGTTCAGCGCCCTGCGCATGGCGCGCCCGACGGCTGCGCCCGAGGTCTGCCCGTTTCCGGCGGAGGCGCGCGAGTCCGGCGGGCGCACAAGCGTCACGGACGATCCCGCGCATCGAACAGAAGAACGCGACACCCGGGCAGCGCCGAACTGCGCCGGATATGACCGATGCACGCTACCATGTACTGCGCCGACGTGCTTCCCAATCCGGGAAGGCCCTTCGACCAGGTCTTCACGTACCGTGTCCCCGATGAGCTGGCATCTCGCGTTGCCGTGGGCTGTCAGGTAGTCGTGCCTCTGGGCGCGCGCGCCGTGCCCGGCTTCGTCATCCGCGTGCACACCGAGCCGCCGCCGCTCGATCTCAAGCCGATCCAGGAAATCCTGCGACAGGCGCCGGCCCTGCCGGCCCCGCTCATCGAACTCGCGCGTTGGATGAGTGAATACTACATGTGCCCGATGGGGGAGGCGCTTCAACCCGTGCTGCCCCCGGGGAGCCCGCGGCTGTCGCGCCGGGCCCGGCTGGCCGTTCCCCCGGATTCCGAGGAAACGCGGCGCCTGTGTCGCGAATCAGCGGAATGCGCGACGGCGGTGAGCATTCTCGGCAAGGGCGGGTGGGTGGCGCTGCGCCGGTTGGAGAAGGAGGCCGGTGCTGGGGCCGTGCGCCTGCTGCGGGCCGCGGGCGTGCTCGAAACTGAAGGGCGGGTAGTGGCGGGGCGCTCGGCCGTGGCGACCATGGCTCAGTTGGTGCAGCCGGCGGGCGAGGTCCGGCATGCGGCGGACACGCTGCGGCGGCGCGCGCCGAAGCAAGCGGCGGTGCTGGAGGCGCTGCTCTCCGAGGGCGGTGGCGTCGAAATCGGGCGGCTGGCAAAACGGGCACAGACGACGACTGACGTCGTGCGTGCAGTCGCCGCCAAGGGCCTCGTGCGTCTGTCCCGGACCTCACCCCGCCGCGTGCCGTGGGGGGATGCGAAACCGGTCGCGGAGCCGCCTCCCGTGCTCACCCCGGAGCAAGCCGACGCAGTCGCGGCGCTGGGCGAGGCCATCGAGTCCCGTCACTCCGAAACGTTCCTCCTCTACGGCATCACCGCGAGCGGCAAGACAGAGGTCTTCCTGCAGGCCGCGGAGCGCGTACTTGCGTTGGGGCGGCAGGCAATCATCCTCATGCCGGAGATCTCGCTTACCGCGCAGGCCGTCGGTATCTTCCGCGGTCGGTTCGGCGACCGCGTCGCGGTGCTTCACAGCGCCCTCGGCCCGGGCGAGCGCTCCGACGAGTGGCGCCGCATCTACCACGCCGAGGCGCAGGTCGTTATCGGCGCCCGCTCGGCGCTTTTCGCGCCGTGCCCGGACCCGGGGCTGATCGTCCTCGATGAGGAGCACGACCCGTCGTACAAGCAAGACTCGCCGCCCCGCTACCACGCTCGCGAGACGGCGATAGAGCGCGGCCGGCTGGAGCATGCCGCGGTGCTTCTCGCCGGCGCCACGCCGAGCATCGAATCCTTTCACCGCGCTCAGCGAGGCGAATATACTCTCCTGCACCTGTCCGGGAGGATCGGTGATCGCCCGCCGCCGGCCATCGAAACCGTTGACTTGCGCGGGGCCCGCCGCCGCTACTCGACGACGCGGAGCGTCGCCGCCACGCACCAGTCCGTCTTCACTCCCCGGCTCGTGTACCTCATGAAACAGGCGCTCGATGCGGGTGAGCAAATCATCCTCTTCCTTAATCGCCGCGGCTACGCAACAGCGGTACTGTGCCCGGAATGCGGCGAGGTGCTGCGCTGCCAGCACTGCAACGTCGCGCTCGTCTACCATCGCGCCGGACGGACCGTCGAATGCCACCACTGTGGGTTGAGCGATGCGGCGCCGACTCAGTGCGGTCAGTGCGGCGGCGGCAACGTGCAGCTCTCAGGCTACGGCACCGAGCGGGTGGCGGAGGAACTGGACCGGCTGCTCCCCCAGGCGCGCCCCACGCGCATGGACCGCGACACCACCGGCCGCAAGGGCGCTCACGTGCGGATCGTCGAGGATTTCCGCCGCGCGGACGCCGACGTTCTCGTCGGCACGCAGATGGTCACCAAGGGATTCCACTTCCCCGGCGTCACCCTGGTCGGTGTGCTGTGCGCCGACGTCGCTCTCAACCTCCCGGATTTCCGCGCCGGCGAGCGAACCTTCCAGCTCCTCGCCCAGGTCAGCGGCCGCTGTGGCCGCGGAGACCGGCCCGGCCGGGTCGTCATCCAGACCTACGCCCCGGAGCACTATGCCGTCGCCGCCTCACAGGCGCAGGATTACGAGGCGTTCTTCGCCCAGGAACTCGAAGCGCGCCGCGAGCAAGGCTACCCGCCGTTCGGCCATCTATGCAATGTCGTGGCCGGCGCCCCTGAGGAAGCGCAGGCGCGCGCTTGCGTCGAGGCCCTGGCGTCGGCCTGCCGCGAGGCGGGCGTCGAAGGCGTCGCCGTGATGGGACCCGCGTCCGCCCCTCTCGCGAAATTGCGCGGCCGCAGTCGCTGGCACATGCTGCTCAAGGCGCCGCAGCCCGAGCACATCCGACGCGCCCTGCAGTCCGGCATGGAGCAGGCACCTCCCGCACGAGGGATTACCCTCGTCGTGGATATGGATCCCGTCTCGCTGATGTGACGGCGGGAGCGTCGGCGAGCTCGTCCGCCTACCGCCTGTTGATGTGTGCCTCTGTCACCTGTGTCATAGACTCCGCACGCCGGCTCTGGTACACTATACTATACGCAGCATCGGCCATGGGAGAAGTGGCCGATATTGTCTCGGAGTGGAACTGGCGAACATGATGCGCGGGTCTGTGGGCGTTGTGGGAGCACGCGAGCCCGGCAGATCACGACCGAGTGCCTATCGAGGTCCGTGTATTCGGGAAGGACGCAAGAGACGGCGGGGCGCCTCCCAAACGAACCTCGTCCAGAAGAGTCTACGTGTATTACCCGCGCTGCGGTAATACACGAGACTCTATAAGTGTTGAGGAATCGTGTGACGTGAACCCTGCGGATGAGATACTATGCTACGGGCATCCCGTGCTCCGCGGCAAAGCAGAGCCGGTGCAAAAGGTCGACGCTGAGGTCGAGGCGGCGATCGAGCGCATGACCACATGCCTCGAGCGGGCCGGTGGGTTGGGGTTGGCAGCCCCCCAGATCGGCTCGCGCCTGCGTGTCATCGTCTACGATGTCGGCGACGGCCCGGCGGCAGTCATCAACCCGCGCCTCCAGGACAGCGAGGGCGCCGAAGAGAGCCTCGAGGGGTGCCTGAGTCTGCCCCGCCTGTTCGGTGATGTGTCGCGCGCTGCTCGCGTTGTCGTCAGGGGCCGCGATGTACGAGGTCGCCCGATCAGGATTGAGGCGGAGGATATGCTGGCGCGGGTCATCCAGCACGAGATAGACCACCTCGAGGGCGTTCTCTTTGTCGATCGCGTGAACCCGGAAACGCTGCACTGGCTGATCGGCAAGGGCGGACAGGATGAGGAGGCCCAACGGGTGCCCACCACCCTCGCGGACGCTCTGAAGGTATTCGAGGCGCGCGTGGCCTCGCGGCACCGGGCGGACGGCTGATCCGGGCCGCGCTGCCGCGAGAGGGCAAATCGCAATGCGGATCGTCTTCTTCGGTACCACCGACTTCTCCGCCGTCATTCTGCGCGCCGTGCGAGAGTCCACTCACGACATCATCGCCGTCGTCACGCAGCCGGATCGTCCCGCAGGCCGGGGCAGACGGCTACGCGCGTCGGCTGTCAAGACCCTCGCGGGCGAACTCGGCCTCACCGTCCACGCGCCCGACGACCCGAATTCCGTCGAGTTCGTACGCCTCGTCGAGGAGTCGGACGCTGATCTCTTCGCGGTGGCCGCTTACGGACACATCTTCGGCCCCAGCTTGCTCGCTGCCCCACAGGGCGGTTGCGTCAACGTCCACGCGTCGCTGCTGCCGCGCTACCGCGGGGCCGCACCCATTCATCACGCGCTGATCAACGGTGACGCCGAGGCCGGCATCACCACCATCTGGATGGACGAACGCATGGATGCTGGTGACATGATACTCCAGCGCGCCCTGCCCGTCGCGCCCGAGGACAACGTGGAGTCGCTGGAGCGCAAGCTTGCCGACCTCGGAGCCGCCGTGCTCGTCGAAACCCTGGGGCTGATCGCCCAGGGCGTCGCTCCGCGCATCGGGCAAGACGATGCACAGGCGACCTATGCCCCAGCCCTCACCCGGGCTCGGGCGCAGGTGGATTGGCGCCTGAGCGCGACCGAGATCTGTAACCTGGTACGCGGCACGAATCCGACTCCTGGTGCCTACACGTTCGACCGCGGGAAAAGGCTCAAGATCCTGCGCGCGCGCGTGGCGGAAAAAGCCCCCCCCGAGGCAGGAACTCCCGGTCAGATAGTTGAAACTCGCACCGACGGGCTGCTCGTCAGGGCCGGCAGCGGAACGGTGCTGCTCATGCAGGTGCAGCCCGAAGGCGCGCGCCCGATGTCGGGCGCGGAATACATGCGCGGCTACAAGCCCGAGGCCGGCGCAGTTCTCGGAGGCAGCCCGCGCCAGTGACCCACGGACGCAGGCGGCGACCTTAGCGATGAGCGCGGAAGAGCTGGATCAGCACTACCAGCAGGGCACGGCGCACCGGAACGTCGGCGAGTACGACGAGGCGATGGCCGAGTTCAGGTACGTGTTGGAGCGCCAGCCGGATCATCTCGATGCCCGCCTCGGCCTCGGCTTGGTGTACGGTTTCGTCGGCATGTTCGACGAGTCTCTCGCCGAACTCAGACGCGCCGTCGAGACGGCGCCCGAGTCCGTGGACGCGCTCCTCTACCTGGCCAAGACCTGCTGTATGCTCGGGATCTACGACGAGGCGCGCGAGCACTTCACGAGGATTCTCGAGTTGCAGCCGGATCACCCCGAGGCCAAGAAACAGCTGTCACTTATCGCGTCACTGGACAGTCCGTAGATCCGGCGCCCGGCCGAAGACGCAGCGACTTCTCCGGCAGAGGCGTTCCTGCCTCTGCCGGCGGCTCGTTTTCTGGCGCGTTCGGCCGGCTGATAGCAGTCATGATCGTCGGCGGCGGTCTGAGCTCGGAGGTCTGCATTCGCCTCCCGCGTCCGTCGGGCTGCCGGCCTGTCCCGTAGAGGAATCGATTCGCAAATGTCGGAGATCCGCATAGAGTTCCTGCCCGACAAACGCAAGGTCCGCGTCGCTGACGGGACCTCGATCGCGGAGGCGGCGCGACAAGCCGGCATCGCGATTGAGAGCCCCTGCGGCGGCGAAGGGCGCTGCGGCAAGTGCCGCGTCAAGGTGCGGGGCGCGGTTCCGGCGGCGACCGCGGAGGAGATCCAGGCGCTCGGCGACGATCTGCTCGGTGTCGGCTTTCGCCTCGCATGCCGCTGCCGGCCGCAAGGCGATGTTGCCGTCTACATCCCGCCGCAGTCGAGATTGCTCGAACAGAGCATCCTCATCGAGGGCGTCGAGCGCGAGTTGGTCCTCGACCCGGCTGTCGCCAAGCGCGCAGCGGAACCGCCGACCCCCTCGCTCGACGATCAGCGTGGCGACCTGGAGCGCCTGTTGCACGCCGCGGGCCGGCCGCAGGTGCGCTGCGCCCTGCCTCTGCTGCGCGAAATCGGCGCCGCCCTGCGGGCCGCCGACTGGCGCGTCACGGCGGTGGTCGCGGGCGACGACCTGATCGCGGTCGAACCCGGGGACACGACGGGCTCGATCTATGGCATCGCCTTTGATGTCGGCACGACGACGGTAGTGGGTTATCTCATAGACCTCGCGACCGGCCGTCAGGTCGCGGTCGGCTCAGATACGAACGCCCAGGTCGCGCACGGAGAGGACGTCGTCACCCGCATCCAGTTCGCCTCCGATCACACCATGGGGCTGGAGCTTCTGCGCCGGGACGTCCTTGCCGTCATGAACGACGTCATCACCGAATGCTGCGAGGCGGCCGGGATAGACGCCGGCCAGATCTACGACGTCACGGTCGTCGGCAACACGTGCATGCACCACCTGCTGCTCGGCCTGCCCCCGGACAACCTCGCGGTGCTGCCCTACGTCGCGACCGTCACCGCCGCCCAACACTTCACCGCCGCCGAACTCGGCCTCGCCGTCAATCCTGCCGGCCGGTGCTATGTCCTGCCCAACATCGCCGGCTTCGTCGGCGCCGACACGGTCGGCGTCATCCTCGCCGCTGAACTCGATCGCTCCGAGGAGCTGCGGGTCGCCATAGATATCGGCACCAACGGCGAGGTCGTGGTGGCGGGCGGCGGCAGGATTGTCGCCTGCTCCACCGCCGCCGGCCCCGCCTTCGAGGGCGCCACGATCTCGCGCGGGATGCGCGCCACGTCGGGAGCGGTTGACTCCGTCGCGGTTCAGCAGGACGTTGCGTTCACCACGATCAACGGCGCCAGCGTGCGCGGCATGTGCGGCTCCGGTCTGATTGACGCCGTCGCCGAGCTGCGCCGTGCCGGCGTCGTGGACGAGACGGGACGCATGCTGCCGCCGTCACGCGCCGCCGAATTGCCCGGCGAAATCGGGCGTCGGCTGCGCGGAGAAGAAGACCGGCCTGAATTCGTACTCGCCTGGGAGCACGAGACTCAGGACGGCGAGCCGCTGACGATCACCGCGCGGGATGTGCGGCAGCTCCAGCTTGCGAAGGGCGCGCTGTACGCAGGAGTTGACATCCTGCTCGAGGAAATGGGGGCGGACGCGTCGCAGGTCGAGGAAATCCTGCTCGCCGGCGCGTTCGGGAACTACGTCAAACGGGAAAGCGCGGTCGCGGTCGGCTTGATACCGGCGCTGCCGCTGGAGCGCATCCGGTCCATCGGCAACGCCGCGGGGGTCGGCGCCAAGCTGGCGCTCGCCTCGAACTCGATGCGCGCCCGGGCGCAGGAATTGGCGGCGCGGGTGGAGTATGTTGAGCTGTCGCGGAAGCCGCATTTCCAGCTCCGGTTCGCCGACGCGATGATCCTCGCTGCCTGCGTTCCGGGGAAAGCAGAAGCCGCTGGAAGGTGAAGACGCGGGCAGTGGAGAAAAGCAACTCGCCTGTCCATAGAGGAGGTAGCCAATGGAGCTGAAAGACTTGGCCGAGGCCATTATCAGCGGGAACCGAGACCGAGCGAAGGAATTGACCGAGCAGGCGCTCGCGGCGGATATCGGGCCGGATAAGCTCATCAACGAGGGGCTCATCGCCGGCATGTCCGTGGTCGGCGAGAAGTTCAAGAACAACGAGTTCTACGTGCCCGAGGTGCTCATCGCGGCGCGCGCCATGCACGCCAGCCTCGACCTGCTGCGCCCGCTGATCGCGGAGCGCGGGATCGAGCCCGTCGGCAGGGTGGCCATCGGCACGGTCAAGGGCGACCTCCACGACATCGGCAAGAACCTGGTCGCCATGATGCTCGAGGGCGCCGGCTACGAGGTCAACGACCTCGGCGTGGACGTCAAGCCCGAGCAGTTCATCGAGGCGGTAAAAGACAAGAAGGTGCAGGTCATCGCCCTCTCCGCGCTGCTCACGACCACCATGCCCGCGATGGCTGAGACCATCAAGGCGCTGGCGGATGCGGGCGTGCGCGACAAGGTGAAAGTCATGATCGGCGGCGCCCCGGTCACCCAGACCTACGCCGACGAAATCACCGCCGACGGCTATGCCCCGGACGCCGCCAGCGCGGTGGACATGGCCAAGGAACTCCTCGCCACCGCGTGACACGCGGCAGGTTTCCGCGCGGTCGGCGGCGGGTAGGCATAACCGTAGTCCGCATGCGCGGACGAGTCACGGAGCGGCAGCTCGGGCAGTTGACGAGCTGCCACTCGGCATAAGGGGCACGTGGCCGTCTGGCGACCACGCTGCGACCGTCGGAGGTGAGGATCCGAACATGCCCTTCCTGTACTTCGATTGGACATTCTGGCTGGTCGTGCCGGCATTCGTCTTCGCTCTCTGGGCGCAGCACAAGGTGCGCTCCTCCTTCGACCGCTACTCGCGGGTGCGGTCGGCGTCGGGGTACACCGGTGCGCAGATCGCGCGCGAGTTGCTGCGGCGCGCCGAGGTCGCAGCCGCGACGGAGCAGGCGGGCGCCGCGCGAGGCGCCGAGGCCCTGGGGGCGGTCAACGTCGAGATGACCCCGGGCCAGCTAACCGATCACTACGACCCCTCGCAGAACGTCCTGCGGCTGTCTGAACCGGTCTACGGCAGCGACTCGATCGCCGCCATCGGCGTCGCCGCGCACGAGACCGGTCACGCGATACAGCAGGCGACGGGCTACGGCGGCGTCGCGATGCGCTCGGCGCTCGTGCCCATGGCGCAGTTCGGCTCGAAGCTGGCGCTGCCGCTGTTCTTCGTCGGGTTGATATTCGGCGGCGGCCAGGGCGGCGGGCTCAGCTTTCTCATGGACATAGGCATCCTGCTTTACGTGGCCGCGGTCGCATTCACGCTGGTCACTCTGCCTGTGGAGTATGATGCGAGCCGACGGGCTGTGACCTTGCTGCGCGATGGCGGCTATGTCTCCGCCGAGGAGCTGCCGTACGTGAAGCGGGTGCTCGGAGCAGCCGCGCTGACATACGTTGCCGCGGTGGCGGTAGCAGTGCTGACGCTGGTCAGGCTGCTGATTCTGCGCGGCGAGAGAGACTGACCGCTCATGCCTCGGCTCGCTTTCGCAGGCCCGTGTGACGCAATGCCGGCGTCGGCGGTGCCATTCCAACCATGGCTCATCGGCGAGGTGGCGTGGGGAGCCTGGCGCACCGCATCATGCGCGGCGGACCGGGCGCCGGCAGCCGATGACGGTACCATCAGCTCTACGCATCTCCGCCGTGTCAATCCTGCACGCCCCGCGCACCCGCGGAAAGAGCGATGAGTCCTGAAAAGGGCGAGCAGCAGTCAACGACGAACCATCTAGACGGGCTGGCACCGGAACAGCGCGAACGGGCTTCGGCCTCGAAGACGCGCGGACGGACGATCCGGCTCGCGATCGTGGTCGTCCTGATCCTCGCGACGGCCGTGCTGCTGCGGTTGTACGTGTACGAGTCCGACATCGTCGAGGGCAGCTCGATGAGCCCGGGCCTGCGCTCTGGCGACTTCGTTTTGATCTGCAAACTCGGATGTGACCGCTACCGGCCGGAGCGGTTCGACGTCATCACTTTTCGCGCGCCGGACGCGAAAGACGTGCTCATCAAGCGCGTAATCGGCCTACCGGGGGAGTGGGTTTGGGTGTGGGGCGACCAGGTTCTCGTTGACGGCAGCCGACTCGTGGAGCCGTACCGCGCTACGTCGCGCGGCGCGTACGATGCCCCGGTGTACGTGCCGGAGGGCAGCATTTACGTGCTCGGCGACAACCGGGATTCGAGCGAGGACAGCCGCACGTGGGGCCCGATTCCGGTATCCTCGGTGCGCGGCTCGGCGGTGTTCGTGTACTTCCCGTTCGGCCGCGCGCGACTCGTGCGGTAGCCAGCACAAAGCGATTGAGCCGGATGCACGACGCGCGCGAACCGGCTGAGTGACACCGCATTCATAGGACACGCGATATGAAAGGAGCACATTCCTTGCCTACTCTGTTGCTGGTATTCATCGCGGTGGTGCTGGCCAGCTTCGGCCAGATCGCCATGAAGCACGGGATGAATCTGACCGGGTCGCTCGGCCCGAGCCCGGGGGTCACGATCCTGTTCGGGCTGCTCAAGGCAGTATTCACGCCGTATGTCTTCCTCGGCCTCGCTCTGTATGCCATCTCGGCCATGTTCTGGCTGATGGTGCTCAAGCAGGCGCAGGAATTGAGTTACGTTTACCCCCTGATCGGCTCCACGTACGTCATCGTTCTCTTGCTGTCGTGGCTCTTCTTCAAGGAGCACATCACACTGGTGCGCTCCGTGGGGGTAGTGCTGATTTGCCTCGGCGTGGTCTTCGTGGCCAGGAGCTAAGGACGTCTGCGACAACGCGCGAGACGCTGCTGCGGCGCATCGCCGGGCCGCTGCTCATCGCCGCGCTCGCGATCCTGTTCCTCGGCCGCGCGCTGTTGACCGGCGATGTCATGCTCCCCGCGGACTATCTCCTTCACTTCCAGCCGTGGCAGGCGGAGGCCGGCCCCGTTGCGGAAGAGCATTGGAATGCCCTGGTCTGGGATTCCGTCGCGCAGTACTACCCCTGGCGAGCGTTCGCCCACGACAGCCTCGCCCGCGGCGTGATACCACTGTGGAACCCGTACCAGTTCTGCGGCACGCCGTTCGTCGCCAACAGCCAATCCGCCGTCTTCTATCCGCCTAATCTCGTCTTCTGGGTGATATCGCCCGCGCGCGCCTTCGGCGTCGCCGCCGCGCTTCACCTGTTTCTGGCCGGGCTGTTTGCGTATATGTTCCTGCGCGCGCTCGGCGTGGGCCGATTCGGCGGCACGTTCGGCGGGCTCACCTTCGCTTTCTGCGGCTTCTTCGCCGCGTGGCTGCAGCTCCCGACGGTCCTCAGCACGGCGCTGTGGTTGCCGCTTGCCCTCTTCTTCGCCGAGCGATACTTCGCCACGTACCGTCTGCGCTATGTGCTCGGCGCCGGGTTCGCCGTGGGGACGGCGCTCCTCGCGGGGCATCCGCAGATGTCTCTCTACGTCCTTGGCATGACCGCGGCCTACGTCATCTTCCGCGCGCTGACATCGTCAGGCGCGGTTCGCGGGCGCCTTGGGCGCGGCATCCTCGCAGGGGCTATCGCAGGAGCCCTCGCCCTGCTGTGGGGCGCGGTGCAGCTTCTGCCAACCGCCGAGCTGCTTCCGATGAGCCACCGGGCAACCGCCGCCAGTGCCCAGGGCTACGCGGCCTACCTGCGCTTCGCCATGCCGTGGCAACACCTCGTCACCCTTCTGCTCCCGGAGTTCCTGGGCAACCCCATCTATGGCACCTACGTCGGGCGCGGCAACTTCGCGGAGTACGCGGCGTACGTCGGCGTTGTGCCGCTGATCCTCGCCGTGCTCGGTGTTATCTGGCGGCGCGACAAGTACGCCTTCTTCTTCGCCGCCGTGGCGGCGTTCGCGCTCTTCGTGGCCCTGGGCACGCCGGTGAATCTTCTGCTGTTCTACGGCATCCCCGGCTTCAGCAGCACGGGCGGCCCGGCGCGGATGCTGTTCGTGTATTCCGCCGCGATGGCGTTTCTCGCCGGTATGGGCGCGGATGCTGCCGCGAACGCGCTGGCCGATTCCGCGACGGCGCGCCGGTTTGCCCGTCACTTCGCGCTCGGCGCCGCCGCGGCGCTGCTCGCCGCCGCCCTGTTCGCCGGCGTCCTTTCGGCAATGTTTGCCGTCCCGCTGCTGGGACTTCTCGGCGCGCCTGCGATCAACATTGTCGTGATGCTCCTCGTGCTGGCTGTCACCGTAGCCTCGCTGTGGGCGGCAAGCGGACGGACCGGGCTCGGCCGCGAGGCGGCGCTCGCGCTCTTGCTCATCGCGTCGGCGCTGGAGCTTGCGGCCTTCGGTGCAAGGTACTACCGTACCGCGCCGCTTGAGCGCGTCTATCCCGCGACCGAGTTGACCGCTTATCTGCGGCGCCACGTCCCGGTCGGCAGGCTCATGCCCCTCTATCAGTCATGGGGACTCGCGAAATTCCCCGACGCAGTCCTGCCCCCGAATTCGGCCATGGTCTATGGCCTCCATGACGTGCAGGGCTATGACTCGCTCTACCTTGCCCGCTACAGGTCGGTGCTGGCCGCAGTCCAAGGACGCGATCCGAGCCCACCTGCGAACGGCAACATGCTGCTGGGGTCGTCGGCCGACCCGTCGCTGTTGGCGGCATTGGGCGTCACTCATGTGTTGTCGCAGGCGTCTTTCGACATCCCCGGGCTCGCGCTCGAGCGTTCGGGGGAGGTGAATGTGTACCGCGTCGAGAACTCTGCACCGCGAGCATACGTCGCGCGCTCGACCGTGTACGCATCGGACATCGTCGGTGCGCTCGCGGAGCTGAGTCAAGCGAGTCGCGGCGGCGCGGTTCTGGAGATGCCCCCGCCGCAGTCCGTTCAGGAACCGCGGGCGGCGGGCTCACCGAACAGCGTCACCGTGCTGAGGCATGACCTGAACCGGGTGCGCCTCAAGGTATGGCATCCGGGATACGTCGTGCTGAGTGACGCGTACTACCCGGGTTGGCGCGCGCGGGTTGACGGCGAGCCGGCCGAGATCCACATCGCCAACGGCGCGTTCCGCGCGGTGCGGGTCGCGCCCGGCGGGCACGATGTGGAGATGCGGTTCGAGCCGTGCTCCTTCAGGCTCGGCCTGTTCGCGACGCTGATCGCGGTCGCCGTCGGCATGGCCGCGGCCGGCATGACCCTCGGCGTGCGCCGCCGACCGTAGAGCCGAACTGTTACGTGCGCGAGGCCGTATGGAATGAAGCCCTACCAGATCAAGCGCATCGAGCGGGCCGGCCTCGCGGTCATCATGCTCGCGGCGGTGGTGCTGCGTTTCGCCGGCCTGCGGTGGGGGATTCCGAACGAAGCGCACCTCTTCTCGTATCACCCCGACGAGGCGCCGATCCTCGGCGCCTCGTGGTACATGCTCATCACCGGCGACTGGGATCCCCACTTCTACAACTACGGGACGTGCTACGTCTATCTCATAGCTGCCGTTGCCAAGGGCGGCGCGGTGATGGGCTTCATCCCACTGCCCAAGGGCGGGTGGGCCGAACTGCACTTGATCGCGCGCTTCCTGACCGCGCTCATGGGGGCGGCGACCGTGTACCTCGTTTACTCGATCGGCAAGAGCCTGGGCGGCGTCCCGGTTGGGTTCGGCGCGGCGGCCCTGATGGCGATCCTGCCCGCGCACGTCGTCAACTCCCATTACGCGACCGTGGACGTGCCGGCGACGTTCTTCATTGCGCTGCTGTTCGTGATCTTGCTGCGATTCTTCGGCCGCGCGGAGCTTGGCTGGTATCTGGTCGCGGGACTGGCGCTCGGGCTCGCGGCGGCGACGAAGTACACGGTCGGTCTTGCTCTGATTACGCTCATCATCGCTCACTTCTACGCCTCGGACGAGTACGGTGAGTCGCCTTCGATCCTCTACCTTCTGGCGGCGGTGTTTGTCGCCGTGCTTGCATTCTTCGCGGTGACGCCTTACCTCCTGGTGATGACGCCGGAGGGTTTTCGCCTCAATCCCGATTTGGTGCGCGACGTGCGATTCGAGATGGAGCATATGCGGGTCGGCGGCACCTTCGCGTTCGCCAACGCCGGACTCGGCTGGATCTACCACCTGCTGCGTTCGCTGCCCGCGGCAATGGGCTACGTCGCGCTGGCATTTGGCCTCGTCGGCGCGGTGCTCATGATTCAGCGCGGGGGGCCCGTCGCGCTCGTCTTGTTCAGCTTTGCCCTGCCATATTTCGTGCTCGTCGGCGCGGGGAAAGAGATGTTCCTGCGCTACATGGTGCCGCTGCTGACGGTGCTGGCGGTGTCGGCCGCCTATGCCCTCGAGCGATTGCGTGAGGCGAGCGTGCCGAAGCTCGGCAAGTGGGGCGCCGTCGTCGCCCCGGCTCTGCTCGGGGCGGCGTGCATCTTCCTCACCGCCTGGTATGCCGTCCAGATGGTCGGCATCATGATGGCGCCGGACGTCCGCACCCGGGCCGCCAACTGGCTGCGCCCGCAACTCACAAGCACCGCCGACGTCGGCCTCGCCTCAACGCCGTGGTACTTCACGCCGCCGATTACGACTTTCAACGGCGGCCTGCGCAGCGCGGCGGACTTCCGCCGCTGGCAGGAGGAGGACGCGCCGTACCGCGTGACCGTCATCGGTTGGGATGCCGCGGCACTGCGGCAGGAACGGCCGGACTACTTCATCGTGAGTGACGCCGAGTATGCCGATCTCCTGCGCCTGCAGCGCGAGGACGCGGTCGGCCTCATGGATGCGCTGCCGAAGACGTATCGCCGGATCGAGGTCTTCGAGCCGCCGCCTCCGCTCCCGGCCTTGAGACCGGACAAGCTCGCATGCCCACCGGACTGGCTCTACACGTGGCCGCGAATCGAGGTCCACTATTAGCTCCGCCGTGCCCACCGTTCGCCAAACATCAGACCCGCCAGCAGGCGAGGCGAGCGCCGCCGAATGGCGCTGGGTCGCCCTGGTGTCACTCGCGGTGATCGTGGCGACGTGTATCCCTTACCTGTTCGGCTGGTTCATCACGCCGCCCGGCTCTCAGTATATGGGCTTGCTCGCCAATCCTGACGAGCACAACGTGTACCTCGGCTGGATGCGCCAGGCGGAGCGCGGCCGCCTTCTCTTTCTCGATCCCTTCACCACCGAGCCGCAGCAGGCCGGGTTCTTTCACGGGTTCTTCCTCACGCTTGGAATCGCCGCGCGGCTCACGCACGTCCCCCTGATCGGGGTCTATCACATCGCGCGCGTGATCTGCGGCATGTTGTTGCTCATCGGTATCTACGCGCTGGCAGTACAGATCCTCGACGGGCTGCTCGCGCGGCGGCTCGCCTGGGGGCTGGCTGCTCTGTCATCCGGCTTCGGCTGGCTCTACGCGGCCATCAGACCGGGGGCGGCGGTGCATCCCGTGGATTTTGGGCCGGGCCTGGTCATGCCCGAGGCCATAACGTTCCTTTCCCTGCTCCTCAATCCGCTGTTCTGCTTTTCCGTCTTCCTGATGGTCGTGCTGTGGACGGCGTACCTCGCGGCCGTGCGCGCGAACTCCTGGAAACTCGCGGCTCTGGCCGGAGCCGCGGGGTTCCTGCTCGGCAATGTCCACACCTACAACGTGATCACCGTTTGGCTGACGCTGGTTCTGTATATCGCCGGGCTCGCAATCATCGGTCGGCGTTTGCCCGCGCGGGAGGCGCTTTTCGCGGGCCTGGTCGCCGTCATGTCGGCGCCGTTCGTCATCTACCAGTACTCGCTGTTCCAGGCGAACGCGGTTTTCCGCGAGAAGGCGCTGACGCTGACGCTCACCCCGCCCGCGGCGTTCTTCATCGCCGGCTATGGGCTCGTGTTTCTGCTGGCGATTCCCGGCGCGATTGTGGCGCTCGGGCGACGGGACAAGCCGCAAGTGCTCCTCGTCGCCTGGGCCGCCGCGACGCTGCTACTGGTGTTCTTCGCGCCGGTTTCGTTTCAACGCAAGATGGCTGAAGGGCTGCATGTCCCGCTGTGCCTGCTCGCGGCGCTGTTCGTGGGTGGCTGGCTCGCGGCCAAGCTGCGCCACCGCATGGCTGCGACGCTGGCAGTGGCGTTGGTGATTCTCGGTATGCCCTCGAATGCGTTGTTCGTCGCGCGGGGCTTCCACGACTTGACGACCAATAATGCGGCATACGTCCACGTACTCATGCCACCGCTCTACCTGCGTTCGGACACCGTCGAGGCCATGCGCTGGCTGCGCGATCACGCGACGATGGACGAAGCCGTGCTGTGCGCCCCGCTCGCGGGCAGCTACGTCCCCGGAGCGGCAGGCACCACGGTGTTCATCGGCCACTGGGCGGAGACGCTGCACTATCCCGACAAACTCGGCGATGTCCTGTGGTTCTTCTCGGGCCGCCCGCAGCCAGGGGAGCGCCGCGAGTTCATGGAATCCAATGGACTGCGGTACGTTCTGTACACGCCGGACGAGGCCGCGCTGGGGCCGTTCAATCCGGGCGCTTCGCCCGACTTCGATCTCGTCCTGGCGAGGCCCCAGGCGCAGCTTTTCCGGTTGGCGCCGGCAGACTGAGTCATGCGCAAGGGAAATCTGATCTTCCTCGTCGTCACGCTGCTTGCCGGTATCGCAGCCGCGATTCTCGCGGCATCTGGTTCGTGGGGTGTGCCCGGGGAGTGGCAGTGGCAGCACCGCGTCATTCAAGGTGAGCGGTGGTGGATGCCGTTGCCGCCGTCCCTCGCGCTCATCGGCTTCAGCCTGTGGCTGCTCGGGAGAGCGCGGGAGCGCGGCCGCATTTCGGCGGCATGGGTGCTCGTGTTCGTCGTGCTCGCGTGCGTCCTACAGCTTTCGACTCTCGCCATAATGCACGATTCCACCGCCTATGCGGGCGCAGTCATCCTCAGTCCCGTCGCAACAACGTACTTCACGGAAGCGGCGCAAGTCGACGACATGCGCTCGTTCCTCCGCGATTATGCGAACCGCATGCCGACGTTCAGCCAGCACGCGCAGACCTATCCGCCGGGGCCGATCGTCTTCTTCTGGTTCCGCCAGCAGGTCATCGAGGGGTCCGCGGCGGTGCGGGGCTTCGCCGCAACCCTGATCGCCCTCGTCACCGGCTTTTCCCCTGCGGACCTGGCCGGCACCTACACACGGCTCTACGGGCGCCCGGTGGCAATCCCCGAGGCCATCGCCGCCATCGTCTGCGCATGGCAGCTCGGCCTCATCGGGTGCTTGAGCATTCTGCTGATCTTCCTCCTGGCTCGCGATCGCTGGGGCTATCCGGCGGCGGTGTGCGCGGCAGCGTTCTCGACCGCGATTCCGAGCTTCGTCCTCTTCACGCCCTCGATTGCGCAGCTCGTCGCATTCGAAACCGCGCTGACGCTCTACCTGTTCCACCTCGCCTGGTCGCGCCGCAGTGCAGCGTGGGGCGCTCTCGCAGGAGCAGTGTGGACTATCGCCGCCCTCACCAGCCTGGCCATGCTGGCCATTCCGCCGCTGCTCGTCCTGTGGGCCTTGTTCGACCGCGTCGCCGGCGGCGCGGGCAAATCCGCCGGTTCGCCCTGGCGGGTCGCCCTGGCGTGGGTGGGGGGATCGCTCGCACTGTTCGCGCTGGCCTACGGCGTGTTGGGCATTGACTTTCCGGCGATCATGGTCGCCGCCCTCGGCGCTCACCGCGAGGTGACCACGCAGGCGTTCGCGCGCACCTATTCGCGCTGGCTCGGCTGGAATCTGTTCGACTTCTGGATGTTCCTCGGCGCCGGGCTTGGTCTATGGCTCCTGCGGCAGATGTGGACTGAGATGCGCGCGTTCGGCCGTGGGCCGCGTGAGTCGCTCACTCCGCTGCTGTGGGCCGTCGTACTCACCGTCGCCGCGCTCGACCTGTCCGGCGTGGTGCGCGCCGAGGTCGGACGCATTTGGATGTTCCTCATGCTCCCGGCCGCTGCGGTCGCCGGCCGCTCCGTCGCATCCGTCGAACGCGCCGACATCGCCCTCGGCGTCATCCTCGCCACTCAGTTGCTGCAGATCTCCGCCTTCGAGCGACACCTAGCGCTGTTCGTCGTTCTGTGAGAGAATGATGCGGCATGCGCAAGCGTCACAGTCACGATAACGCGCACACTCCATTCGCCCGGGCCAAACCCCCGGGCGTCGGCAGTCGCCTCTGGCCTTACGCCACGCTCGTCGCTATCGCCGTCGCCTTCTGCGGGCGCGCGGTTTTCACCGGCAACGCCCTGGCGCCGCTCGACATGCTGCTGCTCATGTCGCCGTGGAATGAGTACGCCCACCGGTTCCCGGAGTTCTCCCACGTTCAGACGCCCATGCTCGATCCCGTGCAGCAGTATCTCCCGTGGCGCCTGTTCGCGACGGCGAGCCTCAGGGACGGCATCATCCCGCTGTGGAATCCTTACGCCTTCTCCGGCACGCCGTTCCTCGCCAACCTCCAGTCGGCCATCTTCTACCCGCCCAACCTGATCTTTCTCATCATGCCCGTCGCGCTGGGCTTCACGTACACCGCGGTCCTTCACTTGGCCCTCGCGGGGTGCTTCATGTTCTTCTTCCTCCGCGTGTGGGGCATCGCGAAATGGCCGGCGCTGGCCGCGGCGGCGGCCTACATGCTCAACGGCTACTTCATCGCGTGGCTGGAATACCCGGCGATCGGCCTGTGGGTCGCGGTCTGGCTACCCCTGATGCTGGGGCTTCACGAGCTGGGCCTGCGCCGGAGGAGTTGGGCGCTGACGGCTTTGACCGGCCTCGTCGTCGCCGTCCAGTTCTTCGGCGGCCATCTCCAGGTCGCCGCCTACGTCGTTTTCGCGTTCCTCCTCTACGCGCTGGTGCGCACGATCTGGAATGCGTCGGGCGAGAGTGGATCCAGCGTCCGACGCTGGGAGCCCATCACGCGGGGGGTCGCGGCGCTCGCCCTCGGGTTGCTGCTGGCGGCCGGGCAGCTTCTGCCGACTATGGAACTCGCGCCGCGCAGCCACCGCCCGCCCGTTTCGCCCGCGGCGATCCAGAACACGGCATTGCCGTACACTCACCTCGTCATCTACTTCGTCCCGAAGTTCTTCGGCACGCCTGCGGACGGCAACTACTGGGGCAACTACGTCGGCCGGCCGGATATCAACTTCTTCGAAACCGCGGGCTACGTCGGCATACTGCCCCTGCTTCTCGCTTGCTTCGGCGCGCTCGAATGGCGTCGCCCACTGACGAAGTATCTGCTCGCGCTCGGCGCCATTTCGCTCTTGCTCGCCTTGGGCACGCCTCTGTATCTGCTCTTCTTCTATGCGGCGCCCGGCTTCAAGCAGCTCGCAGGGGTCGCGCGCATTCTCTATCTCACTGCCTTCGCCGCCACCGGGCTCGCCGCGCTCGGGCTCGACCGCCTGTCGCGAGAGCCGCGCGCGCCGATGGTATCAGTTGCGGGGCTCTTTTCCATTATCGCGCTCAGCATCGTCAGCGCCGGTTTGTGGATCTTCCGCCCGCAGGTAGTCGCCTTCGCGCAGACCGGGGTCGAGCCCATCGCGTCCTTCCCGCGTTACCTGCTCGTGCAGGTCGTAGTCTTCGGCGGGCTCCTGATCGTGAGCTGGATTCTCATCGCGGCTCGCAGCAGATTGCGGGTTACGGTCTTCGGCGCCCTCTGTCTGGCGCTGATCGTCCTCGATCTGTTCCTTGCCTGGGTCCGCTTCAATCCCGTGACCGACCCGCGCATGGCGTTCTTCGATACCGGCGCGACGACGTTCCTGCGCGAGCACTCGCGCGACGACCGCATGCTCGCGATCGGCACCAGCTTCCGTGACTGGATGCCACCGAACACGCCGATGGCGTATTCCCTGCGCGACATCCAGGGCTCCGATTCCCTGTGGTGGGGGAGGTACCACCGCTTCCTCAGCGCCGCGCAGCCCGGCGCTCCCACATTCGATTGGCGCAGTCTCGATTCGCCTGCTCTGGAACTGCTCGCCGTGCGCCATGTGATCTCTCCCCACCCGGTGGAGCATCGGGGGTGGGAGCTGGTGCTCGACGACGACGCCTTCGTCTACCGCCGCCGCGCGCCGACGGCTCGCGCGCGCCTCGTGTCTGACTGGAGGGTGGCAACGGACGAAGAAGCGCTGCAGGCGGTGGCGTCGGGTGCTCCAACGATGCTCGCCACGCCGCTTCTCGACGCGGCGCCGAACGCGCGCGCCGCGCCCGGGGCGCCGCCGGGGTCAGCAGAGATCGTCGCCGACGGGATTGACATGGTCCAGGTGCGGTGCCGCGCTCCTGCGCCGCGAGTGCTCGTACTGGCCGATCCCAATTACCCGGGTTGGCGCGTGGAGATCGGCGACGAGGCGGCGCCGTCGCTTACGGCCGACTACGCCTTTCGCGCCGTGGAGGTGCCGAGAGGCGAGCACTTGGTGACGTGGCGCTACGAGCCGGGTGCATTTCGCCTCGGCCTTTTCTTCGGGCTCGTGGGAGCGGCGGCTGTGGTCGCCTGCCTGGCGGCGGGGACGGCCGGCGGCGAGCAGCGCCGCAAGGCCGCGCAGCGGAGCAACCAGAGCGCCACATGAATATGTCACAGGTCCGTCACAACCAGATCATCGCCGTCGCGCTCTTCGTTGTATCGTTCGCGCTCCTGGCGACGACTGCGGGGCACTACGGCCTGACCTACGACGAGCCGGTGTATCTGGGCCTGGGGCAGCGTCACGCGCAATGGTTCGCGGATCTGTGGCAGAGCATCCGCGGCGGCGATATCGTGACCCCCTTTTCGGCGCCGATGCTCGATTCCGCATGGAACGCGGGCAAGGACCAACAGCCGCCGTTGGTCAAGGTCGCTTCGGGTCTCGGGCAGCGTTGGCTTACCTGGCTCTTGGGCGAGTGGGCGGCCATGCGCTTGCCCAGCATCCTGCTGTTCTCCATCGCCGTGGCGGCGCTGTTTCTCCTGTGCGCGCCGTTGTGGGGCAGGATCGCCGGGCTGTTCGCTGCTCTGTCGCTGCTGCTCATGCCTCGCGGGTTCGCTCACGCCCACTACGGCGCGTTGGACGCCTCGATCGCGTCTCTGAGCCTGCTGACCCTCTTCGCCTTCCTGCGGCTGGCGGAGCACGACACCTGGCGTTGGGCGGTGATCGCAGGTGTTGCCTTCGGTCTTGCGCTCCTGACCAAGCTCAACGCCTTCTTCCTTCCCATCATGGTGATCGCATGGGCTGTGCTCTGCGCGCGGCATATGCTGGGCAAAGCCGCCGTCGCGCTGCTCATCATCGGCCCGGCCGTGTTCTTCGTCGGATGGCCGTGGCTGTGGCACGCGCCCGTGGAGCGCTTCGCCGGCTACATCGCGTTCCATCTGCGGCACTACCCCGTGGATGTCTTCTACCTCGGCCGGACCTATCACTATGCGCCGTGGCATTATCCGGGGATCGTCACGTCGGTGACCACGCCGCCCGCGGCGCTTCTGCTCGCGGCTGTCGGGCTGGCGAACATCGCGCGGGTGCGCCCGGAGCACGAGCGGCAGCAGGCCGTTGCCATTCTGCTCGGCATCGGTTTAGGCGTTTCGCTGCTGTTCTCGTCCTTGCCCGTCGCGCCAAAGTACAACGGCGTGCGACTGTTTCTACCCGCGCTTCCGCTCATTGCCGGCCTCGCCGGCGCAGGGTTCGGCATCGTCACGCACTACCTGCGCGCGGCGATGGCGCGATGGCGCGGCGGCCGGTTCGCCGGACGGGCACGCTGGCTCGCCGCCGCGCTCGCGCTGATGCTGCTTCTCCCCGGCCTGTTCGCGGTGGCGGCGACGCATCCGCATCAGCTCGCGTACTACAACGCGCTGGTCGGCGGACCGGCAGGGGCGCAGAAGAAGGGCTTCGAGACGATCTACTGGGGCGGCGTGTATCTCGATGCGCTTCAGGACTTCAACCGCCTGCCGCGTGACACGACGCTGTATATCACCCCCGCCGGTGTCGTCTCGCTCCTCGTCTTCTACCAGCGCGCGGGCATGCTGCGCGAGGATCTGCGTTTCGTGTCAACCGGCGAGACGCCGTCCGACACGCTCAACGCTGTCGTGTATTCCGACCTCGTCGTCTTCCAGTGCGCGCAAAGCGAATTCGACGACGTCTCGTGGCCGCTGTACCGGCGCGGTCGCCCGCTCATGAGTCGCATGCTCGGCCCGGCCAGTCTCGCGGTGCCGCTGCTGAATGGATACACCAGCGACGCGGCGCTCGCGGTGCTTAAAGAGAAGCGAGCGGCGTCCGACACGGAGGGGCAGGCCGCGCAGTGAATCCCATCAGCGCGATAATCCCGAGCCGCAACGGGCGCGACCTGCTCGCACAGTGCATACCCGCGTTGGAGCGGGCGCTGCGGCCGGGCGACGAGATAATCGTTGTGGACGACGGAAGCACCGACGGCAGCGCCGAATTCCTCAGGCGTCGCCATCCGCGCGTACGCGTCGTCCGCGTGACCCGCAGTCGCGGCTTCGGCGATCTCTGCAATCTCGGCATGCGGCTGTGCTATTTCGACCTCGCGCTGCTGCTCAACAACGACATGGTCGTCGCGCCGGATTCCCTCGAGCCGCTGATCGCCGCGCTGGCCGCGCCCGGCGTATTCGCCGTTGGCCCGCAGTACCGCATGCGCCGCGGGATACGGGACGGCTACCGGTGCAGCATATGCGGCGGCATCCACCGCGAGGGCATCCAGTACCACGGGCCCGGAATCATGCTCGACGCGCCGGCCGGCGGCGGCCTCTTCGACCGCCGCATGTTCTGGGAGCTGGGCGGCTTCGATCCGCTCTATCTGCCGTTCTACTGGGAGGACACCGACCTCGGCTACCGCGCCTGGCGCGCGGGCCTGCGTATCCGCGTCGAGCCCGCCAGCGTCATGTACCACGAGCACGGCGCCACCATCAGTCGCCTGCAATCACGCCATCGCGCGGAGGCGACCGAGGCCCGTAACTCCCTACTGTTCACCTGGAAGAACGCGCGCGATATCGACGTGGTCCTGCGTCACCTGTGGCGGCTGCCCCGGCGCATGGCCGCCGACATCCTGAATCGGAACGGCGCACCAGGCGTGCGCGGGCTGGCGGCGGCGTTGCGGCGCATGCCGCGCGCGCTGGCCGCGCGCGCCGCCGAAGGGGCGGGTCTGCGCTCGGATGCCGCCCTCGCACGCGCCGCGGTGCGCTATCCGCGCTTGTTCCTAGACCGGCTCGCATGATCCACAATAGGCCAGGACAAGGGAGCCCGCGAACCGTGCTCGTGCTGCAGGTGCAGCGCCTCGCCGCAATGGAGGAGCTAGAGGAAACCTGCCGCCGCGTGCGGGAATACTGTGGCGGGTGCCGCATTATCATCGTCGCCAGTGCGGCCACGGGCATGTTCGTCGAGCACCTCGGGTGCGCGGAGGACGTGCTGCGCATCACGCGATGGTCCGGCCGGCGGATGCGCGCCCTGGTGCGCCGCGCGCTGCGCCGAGGAGTCACCGACACGTGCATAGTCTATGATTCCACCGCCGCGCCGGGACCCGCGAGACTGGAGCTGCTGGCATTGGCGATGCGGACGCCGCTGTACTACCGACAGCTCGGCGGCGCGGTGAGGCCTTTGTCTCGGGGACGTCTGTGGGCGCGGTTCATCGCCGGCATAGCACTGGCGGGTCTTGCTGCGGGCTTCGGGGCGCTCGCAGGCGCCGCTGCGGGCGCGGGTCTGGTGATTACGCAGGCCTTGCTCGCGACCCGCCGCGGGCGCGCGCATCGTCGCCGGCACAGGATTCAGGATTGGAATGAGGAATGGCTGCGCAGACTGTAATCCCAGGAGCGGCCGCTTGAAGATCCTCATGCTGACCGGCTATTTCTGGCCGCGCATCGGCGGCGTGGAGAAACACGTCCTGCGCGTCAGCGAAGAGTTGGTCGAACTCGGTCACGAGGTCACCGTGCTCACGAGACGTTGGGATCCGGGATGGCCGGAGCAGCAGGATCGCCGCGGCGTCCGGGTGCGCCGCGCTGACGGCGGCATCTCGAAGGCTCCGCGCGATCCCCATCTGCGGCTGCTCGGCGAGGCGGACGTCATCCACTGCCACGACGCATATCCCTACCTGCGCTTCTATCTCCCGGCGCGGTTCGCGAGGAAGACCGCGCCCTTCGTCACCTTCCACGGCTACGAGGGCTATCCCATCCCGCGCACCGCACGGTGGCTCCGGCGGCGCCTCGCCAAGCGCGCTGCGGGAACGATCTGCATGGGCGAGTTCATCCGCCATTGGTACGGGCACGAGTGCGACGTCGTCTCCTACGGCGGCGTGGACGCCCCGCAGGGGCGGGTGCCCGACGCGGATCCCGCCGCCCCCGCGCTCTACGTCGGTCGCCTCGCGCCCGATACGACTATCATGGGGTACCTCGAAGCGCTGCGATTGCTCAGGCAGCGCGGGCGCGATGTCCGTTTCGTGGTGTGCGGCGAAGGCCCGCTGAGCGACAAGGTCGTCGCGGTCGCGCGCGCGGCCGATGTTGATGTCGTCATGCGAGGTTGGATCACCGACGTCGCGCCTGAACTCGACCAATGCCGCTTCGCGTTCGTCTCGGGCTATCTCAGCATTCTCGAAGCCATGGCGCAGCGGCGGCTGGCGTGCTCGCTGTACGACAATCCGCTCAAGCGCGATTACCTCGAGTTGTTCCCCGCTGCGCAACATATGGTCATCGCCGACGGGCCGGATCGCCTCGCCTCTGCCATCGAAGAGCAGATCGAGAACCCCTCCGCGGCGACCGCCACGATAGACGCCGCCGAAGCCTACGCGCGTGAACAAACCTGGCGTAAGGTGGCTGAACTGTATCTCGACCTGTACCGCCAGCGAGGCGTGACCCGATGAGCCGCATCTGCCTCATCACGACGACGCTTGAAGAGGCGGAGGGCATCGCCGAGTTTATGGACTCGATCCTCGCGCAGACGCGTGCGCCGGATCGCGTCGTCCTCGCCGACGGCGGCTCGACCGACGGCACGGTGGACATCGCGCGCGCCTACGCAGACCGGCTGCCGCTGACCGTCATCGTCATCGGGGGCGCGAATCGCTCGCGCGGCCGCAACGCTGCGGTCAACGCGTCGGACGAACTCATCATCGCATGTGTTGATGCGGGATGCGCGCTCGAGCCGGATTGGCTGGAGACGATCACGCGGCCGCTGGTCGAGCGCCCCGATGTAGACGTCGTCGCCGGCTACTATGAGCCCGAGCCGAGGACGTTGATGGAACAGGCGTCGGCTGCGGCTCTCGTGCCGCGCGCCGGCGAAGTGGATCCGGACGCATTCCTGCCGTCGAGCCGATCCATAGCGTTTCGACGCAGCGCGTGGGAGAGAGCCGGTGGCTACCCCGAGTGGACGCCGTTCAACGAAGACACAGTCTTCGACATGGCGCTCAAGCGCGCGGGAGCGGCATTCGTCTTCGAGCCGCAGGCGATCGTCCACTGGCGGCCGCAGGGCCGCCCCGCGAGCATCTTCCGCCAGTTCTTTCGCTACGCGCGTGGCGACGGGTTGTCGGGTCTGTGGTTCGGCCACTACGCGAAGGCGTACGCGGAACTCGCCGTCGCGGCCGCCATCGTGGCGCTCGCCGCCGCTGCGAGCCCGGATTGGCTGTGGGCGCTTGCAGGGCTGGCGGGCGTATATTGGCTGCGCGTTGGCGCGAGGGCGCGCCGTCGGGGCGCGGGTACCGCCGCTGCCCTCCTGGCGCCCGTCGCGATGATGATCGTTGACGTGGCTCACGTCTGCGGCTATACGATTGGCATCGTCAGCCGCGTGCTGCTCGGCGCGATGGGCCGCGCTCCGCGGGTCGGCGCGGCGCGCGGATGATTGTCATGTTGCGAGAAGCGAAGCATACTCGCGTGAACCGGCGGAGTTCCCTACTTCCGCCGGGACGACGTGCGCAGGACGAGTCATGCATATCGCGCACTTGACATATACCTACTTCCCTCTCGTCGGCGGCGGCGACGTGTACGTCGAGAACCTCCGCCGCGCGTTGGAGGCGGACGGCCACGAGCAAATCGTGC
The DNA here is from genome assembly GCA_020354555.1 of Armatimonadota bacterium. Classification (NCBI taxonomy): domain Bacteria; kingdom Bacillati; phylum Armatimonadota; species Armatimonadota bacterium. Next base: position 961,986 of record CP070648.1, read on the forward strand.
TGGCCCGGCGATCACACGAGACGGCTCCGTGGTTCGTTCCCGTGCCCAATCCCCTGCGCCACCTGCCCGCCGAGTTCTGGACGCACGTCTTCGGACTGATTCCTCGCGCCTCGCTCTTGCGCGCGCAAGACGCGATCATTGCGCACTACCCGGTGTATGCTCTCGCGGCGATGGCTGTTCTCGGGGCCTCGCCTGCGAGGCGGATTCCCCGTCCGCGGACGATCGGCGTTTCTCACGGAGTCACGTGGGATGACCGGCCCGGTTCCGCGCGCGCGTGGGTCAAGCGGGCGATCGCCGGAGCCGCCTTCCGGCGCTGCGCCGCGTTCGTCGCCAACGACAGCAACTTCTTGCGCGAGATGGGACTCGACGTCCAGGCGGGCCGGCGTTTCTTCGAGGAGGTCGCGCCCGGTCGGTGGTTCATACCGAACTGTGTTGACACCGAGCGCTTTCGTCCGGCTGAGGGGTGGCGGCATCTGCGCGAGATGCGCCCGATAATCGTCCCGCGCAACCTGTTCTTCAACCGGGGCGTGCACGTGGCGATCAAGGCCTTTGCGCAATTCCAACGGCACCACCCCTATACGCGCCTGGTCATCGTCGGCGCGCCGAGCCAGCCGGATTACGTGCGCGCTCTGCGCGTGCTGGTGCGCCGCCTCGGCCTCAGCGACGACGTCGTGTTCTGGGGCGCGGTGGCGCACGCGGATATGCCGGCGGTTTACGCCGCGGCGGAGATGGTCGTCATCCCCTCGGTGGCGGGGGAGGGGACGTCGCTGTCCGCGCTCGAGGCGATGGCCTGCGGGGTCGCCACAGTCTCGACCGATGTCGGCGGGTTGGCGGATTTGCCGACCGTGCAGTGCGCCCCTGACGCCGGCAACCTGGGCGAGGCTCTGGTGCGCTCCTATGCGATGCGCGCTGAGATCGGCGGACAACAACTCGCCGCGGTCCGGCGGACTTTCACGCGCGAGCGCTGGGAGGACGCCTGGGCGCGCGTGATTTCGTCGCTCGAGTAGGTGCTTGGCCGAGGCGTACCGCCCGCTGCCTGCCCAAGGCTGCGTTGTCCCTACTCGCTCCCGTCACATGCCCAGTTCCATCTTGGTGCGCAGGAAGCGCATGACATCGGTGCGGCTGATGATGCCCACCAACTCGTCGCCATCGGCGACCAGGAGCCGGCCGCTGTCCTTGCCCGCGATCGTGCTCAGGGCCTCCCATGCGTCCGCGTCGGGGCGCATGACGTCGTTGCCTTGGAGCGGCTCGACAACATCAGCCGCGCGCGTGTATGCCCATCGGTCGCGCGGGATCCGTCGCACGTGCGGCAGGGTCAGGATACCAAGGATACTGGCGGCGTCGGCGACCGGGAAGGCGGCGTGGTTGAGGCGCAGGAAGTAGTCGTCCACCGCCTGCTGCAGGGTCAGGTCGGGTGGGATCGTGATCACATTCGGCGTCATGATATCGCGCACCCGCACCCCCGACAGCGCGCTCTGCAGCACCTGCTGTTGATAGCTCGACCGCGCCGCGTCGAGCAGGAACCATCCGATGAAGATCGGCCACAGCCCGTTCTCCCACCCTTGTCCGCCGAGCACTTGGATGCTGACCAGGATCTGCAGCACGCCGCCCCCGATCAGCAGGTAGCCGAACCCCTGGCCCGCGGTGGCGGCGATGTACGTCGCGTGGCGCAGGTCGTTGGTGGCGCTCCATATGATGGCCCGCAGCAGACGGCCGCCGTCCAGCGGGAAACCGGGCACCAGGTTGAACCCGGCCAGGAAGAAGTTGATGACGCCCAGCCAGAATAGGCTGAACTGTATCGGGTCGTGCCCGGCCGCGCCCTTGGCTGCGAACCACAAGGCAAGGAACATCACGCCGAGCAGCGCGCTCGTCAGTGGCCCGGCCGCAGCCACCTTCAACTCGTCGTTGGCGCTCTTTGGCTCCGACGTCATCCGCGAGACGCCGCCGAAGACGAATAGGGTGATGCCGGATATGCCGATGCCCAGTCGTTTCGCCACCAGTGAGTGCGCCAGCTCGTGCAGCAGGAGCGAGATGAAGAAGACGATGGTCATGCCGATGCCGAGGACCCAGCGCGCGGCGGGCTCGAGGTCAGGGATCGCGCGGGGCAGTACAGTGGTGCTGATGCCCAGCGCCACGAGCGCAAAGATGATGAACCACGTGAAGTGCAGGTCTATCGAGATCCCGGCGATCCTGCCCAGATGAATCGAGCCCTGCATGGACTGTCTGACCTCCTCCCACCGTTCGTCAGCACCGGCGATCGCAGACGCTCGTGCGAGCCGTCCCGTCCGGTGCCCGAATCGCCTCGATGCTCGCCGGGTCGTGACGCACCCATCGGAGGTATTCGGCACGGCGGGGGGATAGCTTGTTCGATCCGCGCGCCAAGCGATACCCATGGAACCCGGAGAGCCGGCGCCTACTTCAACGCCGCCAGCGCGGCGTTGGAGTACCCAAGGCCGATGGCGGATAACGTTTCGGCCCTGATGCGTCCGTCGCGCACGCGGAACAGGCTCTCATGCGCGCGCTGGACATCCTGGGCCGCCCACGGGACGTACTGGCGCGCATTGTACTCCACTCCACGCACCGGGTAGCTGCGCGCGGCCAACCCGGCGGAATGCACCAGCGCCAGCCCGGGATTCGTCAGGTCCTGGACCCCGTACAGCATCCGCGCTTCGGCCGCCTTCGCGATGCAGAGCAGCATCGCCGAATGCCCCTTGCACGTCTTGAGCGCCACTCCCGACCAGCCCAGCCGTCGCGCCAGATCCACGGCCTCGGTATCGGTCGCGCTTTCGTCAATCATCACCGGCCTGATCGCCGCGAGTTCCTGCATGTCGAACTCGTCGGCCGCGAGGTCGCGCGCGGTCGGCTGCTCGAGATACAACAGCCGCTCAAATGCGATCGGGCACTCCGCCTCCAGCCGGCGCAGCAATTCGATGCAGTACTGCGGGCTCTCGCACACCTCGTTAGGATCCGCGGTGAGGCAGAAGTCGCCGACCGCCCGCGACTTGAGCACCTCCACGACTTGCTTGAAGCGCTCCACATCCCACTCCAAGTCGTTGCCGCGCAGCTTGAGCTTGAGGCAGAAAACACCGTCGCGCTCGATCCAATCCTCGAGACAGTTCGGCAGGCCATCGCGCGGATCGTCGGGCGTCAGCTCCTCACGGGTGAGCTTGTCAACGCCGCCGACGACGTGGAACACCGGTAACTCAGGCGCGTAGTCGCGGCGCAGGTAGTCCGCCGGATAGCGCCCATCGAAGTCAGGTCCCAGGTAGGCGCTGAGGTCGCGCTCCATGAACTCGCGGCCGCAGCCGTCATAGGCGCTGATCGCATTGACGCGTCCGAACCCGTCGTGCACCGCCGCGTCCACCGGCGACCCGCATACCAGCGCCGCCAGCGTGGGAATCTTCTGCGGCAAGGAACGTCGCCGACTCACCTCCTCGGCAACGCCGGACAGCTCCGGCCTGAGTTCCAGATATAACTCAAGCGGGTGCGCCTGGACCGGGCACTGGGCTGCCTTCCGGCAGAAAAGCCGCACCACTTCGCGCATCGCCGCGTCGCGCTCCTCGGGTGCGAGGTCTTCACTGGGATAGGCCCACGCGCAGCCGAGAAGGATGTTTCCCCATCCCTCCGCGGTCCGCCCATAGCCGTTCTCCACCCGCACGCGGACGGTGAGCGAGGTCGCGGTACGCACCATGCCGGTCGCCAACACCAGCGGGGTCCGGAATGCCTCCTCCTCGAACCTCGGCTCCACCTCGACGATGCGAACGTCGGTCTTCATCTCTCGCCTCCCAGACCGCCCCGGCCCGCCCCTGCCCGCGCGCTTCCGCACCGCCCACAACCAGACGGCCTCCATCGCGCCGCCACCATGGCTCTCGTGCTGCGACAGTCGAGATCCGACCTGGCGCGTTGTTCGCCGTTGCACAACCCAATCCTGCTCGTCGCTCCGGCAAGCAGGAGCGGGGCGGCACCGGCACAGAAACCTTACGGTCATGAAGACGGAGCCATTCACCGGCGAGGCCATCCCCGAAATCGTTGCCTTTTGGAACGCCAGTTTCCTCAGCCAGCGCCTGTTCGTGCCGCTGACGGAGGAGCTGTTCCGCGCGCGCGTCGTGGAGCGTTCCGCCTTTCGACCGGAGGGCATGCGCATCGCCCGCATCGCCGGCGACATCGTCGGCATCGGCCATGCCTCGCGCAAGGCGGATCAGGGATTTCTGTCACTGCTCTACGTCGCCCCGCGGTCGAGAAGTCAGGGCATCGGGAGTCGGCTCCTCGACGAGGTGATGGAGTGGTTGGGGCCGGTGCCGCGGGTACGCGCCGGAGCCGTGATCTTCGATCCGGTCTATGGCGTCCACTTCGACGACCGCCGCGCCTGGGGCGGCCCGAGGATGCCCTTTTGGGGCTCCAGCGAGGGGCTCGCCGCGCGCGCCGCCGACCTCGAGACGCGCAACTTCATGCTCAAGCGCGGCTTCGCGCCCGAGGATCCCGACTACTCGATGCTCGTCTCCGGGCTGCGCGGCCGGGACGAGAGCAGTCTCAACCGCCGCGAGCAGTTCGCCGTCGCGCGTCGCAAGTACGAAATCCGCGTCGCGCAGAACTCATCGAGTCGTCACGGGTCGTATCGCTTCGAGCTGCCGCATCGCTGCGTCCAGTTGTACGGCGGCGGTCGCCCTCTCGGCGAATGCATGTGGTTCGCGTTCGATGGCAATCTCGCCCTCATCTACGACTTCTACCTCGAGACTGAAGCGCGGGGCAAGGGCTTGGGCCGCGCCGTGCTGCTGCGCGCGCTGGCCGATATCAAGGACGCCGGGCTCGACCGCTGCGATCTGACGACCGGCTCGCGGCGCAATGCCCGCGCGGTCAAAGTCTATCGCATGGCAGGCTTCCGCGTGGACGAGGTGTGGCAGCCGTACTCGCGCGGCGAACGCTGACCCGTGCGCTAACGTGCCCCGGTTCATCACGCGAGGCCCTCTTACCGGTTTGGCTCCGCGATATCGTGTGCTCTCAAGCCACGTCGCGGCAGGAAGACGTGGTGGCCGCGCAGTAGAATCATGCAGTTCCGTTGATCGTCTTTGATGAACGTCCTTCTACTTGATATTGATACGCTGCGCGCGGATCACCTCGGCTGTTACGGATACGCTCGCAAGACGAGCCCCAACCTCGATGCCCTGGCGGCGCAAGGCGCGCTGTGCGAGAAGCTGTACGCTCCCGCGGTCCCGACCCAACCCTCGCACACGACGATGTATACTGGCCAGTACCCCATTACCCACGGCATCGTGAGCCACGGCGGCGCCGCGAGCCTCGCGGATGACGCACCGTTCCTGCCGGAGTTGCTGCAAAAGGCCGGCTACACGACGTGCGCGGTAGACACGATGCGCGCGATGAAGCCGTGGTTCGCGCGTGGCTACGAGTTCTACGTTGACCCGAGCGCCGGGCTCGAACATCGTCACGCCGCGACGTGCGAGCGCGTTAACGCCCGGGCTATCCCGTGGCTCCGGCAGCATGCCGATGAGCGCTTCTTCCTCTACGTGCATTACTGGGAGCCGCATACGCCGTACCTGCCGCCCGCGCGGTATCGCGGCCTGTTCTACGACGGCGATCCGACCGATCCCAAGCACGATACGCTCGCCGCCATCTATAGACAGCCCTTCGGCGAGTGGTGGCTCGAAAGCTGGTTCAGCCAATTCCCTCAGCCATTGCGCGACGCCGAGTACATCGTCGCCATGTACGATGGCGAGATCCGCTACGCGGACGATGGGGTGGGGGAGCTGCTCGCCGCGCTGGATGACACCGCTGACGCGGACGATACGCTCGTCCTCGTCTTCTCCGACCACGGCGAGAACATGTATCACCACGACGTGTTCTTCGACCATCACGGGCTCTACGAAGGCGTCATTCATTGCCCGCTTGTTGTGCGCTGGCCGGGGCGCGTGGCGGCGGGCACGCGCGTCCCTCACTTGGTCCAGCACACCGACCTCGCGCCCACTCTGCTCGACGCCGCAGGCGTCGAGATCCCGCAAGCAATAGAGGGTCGCAGCCTGGTTCCCCTGATAACCGCCGAATCGCATGCACCCCTCCATGATCGGTTGATCACCCAGGAATGCACGTGGCAGGCCAAATGGGCGTTGCGCACCGACGAGTACAAGCTCATCCTGTCGCGGGAGCAGGGCCGCGATCTTCACGACAAGCCTCCGCGCGAACTGTATCACCTGGCAGCCGATCCCGGCGAGCTGACCAACCTGGCCGAGCGTCAGCCGGACGTCGTGGCGGCGATGGAGAGCGAATTGGAGCAATGGATCGCGCGCATGATGGAGAAGAACGGTCTGGAACAGGATCCGCTCATCGCGCAGGGAATCACCCTGGGCAAGCGGTGGCGTAGCTGGGTCAAGGAGAAAGGGTACTGGTGATGTACGGCAAGCACGGGCCCTGGGCGTAAGGGCCGGGCTCGTGATTACTCTCACGGATGCCTCGCGACGAGACATGGCTGAGGAGGACGACATGGCCACGGTCACGGTCAATCCTGGGAACTGCAACTTCACGGCGCGCATCGAGGCGAGTGCCGACGCGGATGGCAACGTCCGGATCAGCCTCGCCTCTGAGTGCCCGCGCGCTCAGGACTTCGCGGCTCAGGCGGGCGCGCTGAGCGCTACCTGCGCGGCGGGATGGAAGTGCGCGGGCTTCTTCGTCTACGAGCCGGCCGCGAAAGCGAACCTGCACCCCGCATGCCCGATCCCGACGGCCGTGCTCAAGGCGCTCGAGGTCGCCGCCGGCCTCGCCTTGCCGCAAGATGTCGTGATCCGTTTTGAGGAAGCAGGCGCGGATGGGTGAGACTCAGCTAACCCGGCGGGACTTCCTGCGTGCCGCGTTCGGCACGGCTGCCGCGACGTTGCTCGGAGCGACCGGCGCAGCGCACGTCTTCGACGCACCCTTCGCGGGCGTGACCGAGCTGACCCGCGGCCGTCAGACGACTCTCCCCACGCGCATTCTCGGGCGCACCGGCGAGCGCGTCTCCATGCTCGCCCTCGGCGGCGACAACGGCTTGCACGATCCGGAACCCGCCGGGCAGGCGGAAGCGATCATCAACGCCGCGCTGGAGCACGGCATCACCTATTTCGACTCCGCCCGGGAGTACAACTTTGGCGAGGTCCACTACGGTCGCCATCTCGGCACACGCCGCAAGAAAGTCTTCCTGACCACCAAAGTGCACGCGCGTCCCTACGACGACGCCTGGCGCAGTGTCGAAACCAGCCTGCGCAACCTGCAAACCGACTACGTGGACCTGCTCCAGATCCACCACGTCCAGGACCTCGACGACGCCGACCGCGTGACGGCCAAGGACGGTTCGCTCAAGGCGGCCATCGAGGCGCGCGAGCAAGGGCTGGCACGCTACCTCGGTGTGACCGGCCATCGCGATCCGCAGGCTCTGGCGGAGATGCTGCGCCGCTTCGACTTCGACACCATACTCATGCCGATGAACGCTGCCGACGTGCACCACCTCCCGTTCCAGGGACAACTCATCGATACGGCGCTCGAACGCAAGATGGGCATCATCAATATGAAAGTCCTCGCGCGCGGCGCGCTGCTCCAGGGCGACAACGCCATCACCATGCAGGAGGCGGTCAACTACGCCCTCACGCTGCCCGTGACCACCGCGGTCGTCGGATTCATGAACGCGGGTCAGATCCCCCGGCTGGTCGAGGCCGTGCGCGGTTTCCGCCAGCTATCCGCCGATGAGATAACCGCGCTCGTCGAGCGCACCAAGCCGTTCGCGCGCACCGCCAACTTCTTCAAGCGCGATTCCGACGCTCCCTGGCCGCCATAGGCCTGTTTCTCGAACGACCTCCGAGCGAGCACGCAATCGCGCCATTCGCGGGCCAGGCTCCGCCGTGTCGCGGGCGCTCGACGCCGAGGAGAATGTCACAAGCAAGGCCAAGCAGGCCATCGAAAAGGCGCTGGGCGGGCCCTGACGCACTGTGCGGACGAGCATCCGCACGATTGTCCAGCGACGCACCGGGCGTTGGTCTTGTTGCGGCGCGGCGGAGGCGCTCGCCCACCTGACGATCCCTCTGCCCCGCGAGGTCTCGCTCGTCGGGGCCGGAGTGTTCGCCCCGAGGGCGCCGCGCATCTCTTGACCGTGCGTCGAAGCGATGGTATAGTCTTTGTGACCGTCGCCGAGCCGGCGTAGCTCAATGGTAGAGCAGCTGAATCGTAATCAGCGGGTTGGGGGTTCAAGTCCTCTCGCCGGCTCCATTTCCCCTCTTGACTGCCGGTGCCTCGACCGGGAACCCCATCACCTCGGCGTTACTGTCAGCCGTGGCTCGCAGGAGCCGGGGCGTGGACAGGGACCACGACCTGCGTGAGAGAGTCAGCGAGGAGGGGAAGGCGATGAGCGACCTCACGATTGAGCAACGCATCGCACGGCTTGAACGGCAGAACCGGCGGCTGAAGCTGGGGATATTAGCGGTGGTGGCGGTGGTCGCTGCCCTGGTATGCATCGCCGCGACGGAGCCGGTGGCGAAGGTAGTAAGGGCAGAGCGGTTTGAGGTGGTGGGCGAGACCGGGAACACACTCGCTGTCATCGGCGTCTTGTCGGATGACTTGCCAGCCATCAGCCTTTACGACAGGAGCGGAACGCCCCGCGCGGGTTTCGCTATCGCCGAAGACGGCGCTGCGGTCTTGCGGCTACGCGACGGGGACGGCAAGGAGCGCGCTGCCTTGAACGTGGCAGGAGATGGCAGTCCGGTCCTGCGACTTAGAGACGGAGGCGGCGGACAGCGCCTGGCGGCTGAAGTGGTAAGGGATGGGAGCCCGCACCTGACGCTGCGCGACCAGCAGGGAAGGGACCGCGCCTTGCTTAGCGTTCCTGGCGACCTCGGACCAGGCATAAGGCTGTATGACGAAAGTCGACGAAAACGTGTCTTCGTCTCAGTGGTGAAGGATGGTAGCCCAGCGGTGGGCTTGTGCGACTCAGAGGAGCGCGTGCGAGCCCGTATTTCCGTCGATGACCCTGGACGTGCGCAGCTAGCGCTCAACGACGGAGACCAGCGGACTGTGACCTTGCAGGCGCTCTCCCCGCTTGGGAGCGCGGGCCTGCATCTGTCGGACCGGAATGGACAGCGTGCCGGACTGACTCTTGCGCCGGACGGCCGCCCTAGTATGGGGCTGTACGATAAGGACGGAAAGGCCATTTGGGGTGCGCCATAGGACGTGTGCCAATTGCTGGCGCTGCCGCCGACGAACCTTGCTGCGATGAATCTCTTCGGAACAGAGAATGACCCCATACTCTGGCTGCGTGTTGCGCAGGTCGGGATTGCGGTCGGAATAGCCCTTGCAACCATCGGGTACGCTGTGTACCTGACCGAGCGGCATTGGGTGAGGCGTTGGACGCGCAAAGTGCGGAAACGTCTGGCGCGCCTGGTTCGACGAAAGTCACGTAGGTAGAGCATGCGCTGGCGCTACGGCGGTGACGAAGGGGTAAGCGATATCGCAGAAGGCAATGGCGACATGGGCGATTGGGACGACCGAAGGGCATGGCTGGCTCCATTGCTGCTACGCGCTACCATCCTCGCTGCGCTTGTGCTGGCGCCTCTCTTGGCAGAGCGCAACGGTTCAGGCTAATCCGCGAACGGCCCGCCTTAGCGACCACATGACTTGACCTGCCGTGCCGACGTCAGCCATCTGCGTCGTCGCCCGTCGCCGGCGCGCGCATCCTCGCTATCTCGGCTTCCCAGTCAATGCCGCCGTTAACGCCCTCGCAGTAGTCGAGACGCAGCACGCTGGCCCAGATGCGACCGAACAGCGTCCGCGCATCGTTCTCCACCTTCGCGGCCGGGTTCATACGCACCATGCCGCGCACGGTGAACGTCATCCCGTCGCGCTCTACCTCCTCACGGGCGGCATCGGCGCGGTCGCGCGCCTCCAAAGCCGTCCGGAGCAACGCCATCTGCTCCGGGTCGGATACGCGACCTGCATCAACTACCTCCCGCCACAACTGCTGCGACCGCTCGCTCAGGTGCGCTGGGGGCGGCGACTTGTCGCCCTGTGCCAGGTTCCTGTCCATGGTCATGCTCCTTCCAGGGGGTAGGGGTGGTCAATACCTGGGAACCTGCGAACTGAAAGCGCGCGCCAACCCTCCCGCGCGCACCCGCGAATTAGGGCAGGGGGGTGCGCGAAAGAAAAAAGGTGAAGGTCGGCACGGCGCTACCCCCTCGCCCGCTGTCGTATGATATGCATCGCGCTTCTGCCCTTACCCCACAGGGGTGCATACATGTAAGGCCACAGGGCACGGGGCGCGTACATGTCGCGGCGAACTACATAGTACCGAACGTGCAACTCGTCCCACCGAAGTTCACGATCTGAAAGCGGCGTGATTACGTGCAAGCGGTCCCGCCATATCCTGAGTCCTATAACCGTCCGAAGTCCATTCAGCAACATGATTCCACACGCTGATGCGGCAAATGCGATGGCGACGGCCACTGGGCCTCCTAGGAAGACCACTAAGCCAAACATCCCAATGGGGCCTGCCGCCATAACGACCCACCAGTACAGTCGCCATGCGCGGATTGACCGCTGACTGGTCTCAAACAGCATCTCGTCCTGTCGGTCTTCCATGCTCGACTAACGGCGTGCCAGCCTGGTGACGAATGGTTGGCTAGCACGCCAGCGTCACCGCGTCCACCTGTCGCGCGCTCCGGCTCGAGATGGACGATTCGAGAGCGGATAGGCAGCGAGTGACTCTGCCGCCAGCGCCAGATGGTGGACCTACGCGCACACGCCCTCGGGGATGCCGTCCGGCCAGAGGTCGCCTATGCGTGGGGGGGATGGTAATCGTAGCCCTCTCGCCGGGTCCAGTGTGTTCTGACTTCCGACCAGCGTTTTCGGCTCGTTTCACCCGCCGCCGGCCAGCTTCGCTATAGAGTCTCGGGTATTACGGTAGCACCGGCAATACCCGCGGACTCTTCCGGACGAGGTTCGCTTGGGAGGCGCCCCGTGGTCCCTTGCGCCCTTCCCTAACGCGCGAACCTCGATAGGTAGTCGGGCACCGCGGTGTAGATGAAATAGCCCGCGCTCGACGCCGACGCGACGACTGCGGCAATCATCCCCAGGTTCCACAGCCACGCCCTGGTGCCCACGGGCTTGGCGTCGCCCATGTACGCCCGGCGGTTGTGCAGCACGAGGAATGCGATGTACGCGATCGGCAGCAGCACGCCGCAGATCGCCGACGTCGGCACCGCCACCCACAGCAGGTTCTTCCACAACACCGTGCCCAGCATCCCGGGTGCGATGACGAGCGAGGCGAGTCTGTACCGCCACCCGACCGGCTCCCAGTTCAACATCTCGCAGATGATGAACGCGCTCGCCAGCATGTGCAGCGTGATCGTGCTCAGCACCATGCCGAGCACGCCGAGGTTGAAGATGACTCGCGCGAAGAACGGGCCCGCCAGCGGCGCCAGCGCCTGTGCCGCCGACTTCGCGGGCAGGGATATGCCGGTCGCCGGGATGTCCACCGTGCCCGGCAGCGTGTTGGCGGTGGCGATGATCATGAGGGATGTCGCCAGGACGAAGGGCAGCAGCATTCCCGTCATCAGGTCAAACCGCGCGAGGCCGCGATAGTTGCGCCCCCACCCGCGCGCCAGCAGCGTGTACGGGAAGAGGAACGTCATGTTGATTCCCACCGCCGCGCCGAACGCCCCCATCATCACCGAAACCCCGCGCGGGTCGCGCGGGATATGGAACGTGAAGTACCCGCGCAGCAGCTCGCCCCAATCCCTCACGCCGGTGCGAATGACCACCAGCGCGAAGGAAATGACGATCAACCACACCATGTACCGCAGCAGCCGCTCATAGAGCCGGATGCCCTTTATGCCGCGACCGTAGCTCCATGTGATGGCGGTCGCCAACACCAGAATGACCAGGCCGACCGGCCACGTCGGAATGGCGGCCCCCGCTAGGTCGGCCATGTCCTGCACCACCGCTCCCGCCAGCGCATACTGCGGGAAGTGCCAGATCAGAGTCGCCGCGAGCGACCCGAGCGCCCACGCCCACGCGATGGTCGGATGCACGTACGCTTTCATGGCATCGAACGGCCGCGCCCGCGTGGACAAGGTCTGGTAGGCGATCGCGCTCATCATGATGATGCCGAGCAGCATCGCCACCGGCTGCACCCACAGCAGCTGGTAGCCAAACAGCGCCCCGGCGAAGAGCGACGAACCCGCACTGCCCCCGCCCAGCGTGAGCGCGCTCTGGAGCCAGCCCGGGCCAATGCGCCGCCAGTACCCGGCCCAGCGCGATAACGTCGGCAGGCGCGCCATGCGCTCCAGTTCCGCCTTGTCGCGCTCCGCGGCTTCGGGATCCAATGCGCGTACCATAGGCAGGCCGCGCTTGAGGTCGGTGCGCTGCTCTTCTTCGGTCATCGGGCTCACCCTCCGCTTCCGACGCTGCTGGCGAGTACCACGCCGAACCGCGCCATTCCTTCTCCGCGCAGTGTTCGGGCGTCGCGGGCCCATGTCCACACGGCGCGCGTGCGGCTGTCAGTCAGGGAGTGTGACGAAGTGAACTCGGCTCCAGGGCGCAGTCCCTCCGCCCCTCAGAGAGAGGCTTGCCCACCATGGGCGGGCTGGGATGCCTCCGGCAGGTGGGGGAGGGTGGGCCGGCTTGGCCCGCACGGGCTTTCCGTTGCAGCGAGAGCACTCATGTCCCAGCGACGGCAAGGCCCGCCGATTGCAGATCGGCGCATCACGCACGCCGCGGCTTCAACGCGACGCAGACGACCGACACGCCGAATGGCAGCGGCACGCGCAGCAGCCACGCCGTCTCCAGCCGCAGCAGCCAGATGAGCAGGCGATTGGGGAGGTCCGACAGAGGGCGCAGCGCCGTCTTCGGGCGCCCGCGGTTGGGCGGCCCGAACAGCTTCTGCGCGATGCGAAACGCGAAGATGACCGGCAGCAGGGCGGTGATGCAGTATGACACGTCAAGTATCTGCAGCCCGGCGCGCTCCAGCAGCTTTCGCACGTCGCCCGCGCGGTAGCGCCGGAAATGATCCAGCGCTTCGTCGTGTTCGCTCCACAACGACTGGTACGCCGGCGCGGTGATGACCACGAGTCCCCCCGGCTTGCACACGCGCGCCATCTCGATCACGGCGGCCTGGTCATCGCTGATGTGCTCCAGCACATCGAGGGCGGTCACGACGTCAACCGCGCCATCCGCCACAGGCAGGCGCTCGGCGGTCCCGCCGATGAGCGGGAAATCGCCGCGGGAGCGCGACAGACGCAGGGCTTCCTCGGAGCGGTCGAGCCCGATAACGCGGCCCAATTGGCTGAACACGAGCAGCCCGGCACCGGCGCCGCAGCCGACGTCGAGGATGCGCGGTGACAGGGGCAACGCGCGCCGGTATTTCTGCACCAGCGCGCGCACCAGCTCCCGCCTGGCGACGAACCACCAGTACGTGTCCTCCAGGCGGAACATCTTGCGCAGTTCGGAAGGACGCATAGCAGATGTGACGCAATCGGCGGTCCGAGGCACACAAATGCCGAGCGATCCGCTGCGTGCGACCCGCTCACCGCCCGGCGCAGCGCCCGAGCGACAGGCCTCGAACTGCGGGCGACGGACTTCGGTGCGCGGACCTCGGACTTCGGACCACGAACTACGTCTTTCGCCGCGCGGCGCTCCGCTCCTGCGCTGACGTATACGCGATCCGAGGCGTCTACGGCGTCCAGGCTAGACCACCAGCATCGCATCCCCGAAGCTGAGCAAGCGATAGCCCTCGGCGACCGCCGCGCGATACGCCGCGAGCACGTTCTCCCGCCCCGCAAACGCGCACACCAGCACCAGCAGCGTCGAGCGCGGCATGTGGAAGTTCGTCAGCAGCACGTCCACCGCCCGGAAACGATGGCCCGGCGTGATGAACAACTCCGTCTCACCCTCGAACGGCTCGAGGGTTCCTCCCCGCGCCGCCGTCTCCAGCGCCCGCGCCGTCGTCGTCCCGACCGACACGCACCGACCGCCCGCCGCCCGCGCCGCTCGCATCGCAGTAACCGTTTCAGCCGGCACCGAGCACCACTCAACGTGCATCTCGTGGCGCTCCACTTCCTCCTCGCGAATCGGCCTGAACGTCGCGAGCCCGATGTGCAGCGTGACCCACGCCATGCCGACGCCCCGCTGCTCCACCGCGCGCATTGCCCGCGGCGTGAAGTGGAGCCCCGCCGTCGGCGCCGCGCTCGACCCGCGTCGCCGCGCGTAGATCGTCTGGTAATCCTCCGGTCGCTCCGGCGGGCGATGAATATACGGCGGCAGCGGTGTCTCGCCGGTGCGCGTCAGCGCTTCCTCGATGTCGCCGTCAGACGAGAAGACGAGCCGCCGCCCGCCGCCCGGCGTGAGGCCGGCCACCGTTGCTCGGAGCCCGCCGCCGAAGGTCAACTCGTCGCCCACGCGCACGCGCCGCCCCGGCTTGACGAGCGCGTCCCACACGCCGTTCTCGACCTCGCGCAGCAGCAGCGCTTCCACCGCGCCGCCCGACGGTTCGCGATGCCCGCGCAGCCGCGCGGGGAACACGCGCGTGTCGTTGAACACCGCGATGTCGCCGGGGCGCAGGTACTCCGGGAGGTCGAGGAAGCGCCGGTGCTCGATTGCGCCGCTCTCGCGATGCAGCACCAGCAGCCGCGAGTGATCGCGCGGCCGCACGGGAGTCTGGGCGATCAGTGACTCGGGTAGATCGTAGTCGAAGTCCGACAGGCGCATGTTGCCTCTGGCGGGTCGCCTCAGCGCCGCCACGCGTAGAGCAGCCACAGGATCAGGGTTAACACGGCGCTGACCACGAGCGACGTGACGATGGGGAAGACGAACGTGAACCCTGGTCGCTGGACGACGATGTCCCCCGGCAGGAGCCTGCTCCCGCCGAGCAAGCGCGACAGGCCGAGCATCAGCAGGCCCAGGAGGATGACGATGCCTCCCAGGGCGAGCAGCGCCTTGCCGAGGTAATCAAGTCCCACGACGGCGGCCCTTCCTCTTTCGCCGGCGCCCCTCCTCGGCTTCGATCTCACTGTACAGGCACCCGCAGTACTTCTGGCGGTAGAGGTCGAGCGATTCAGCCATTTCCCTGATCCGGGGGAACAGCGGCCGCAAGTCCTCGCAGTGAAACCCGACACCGGCCGCTCGCCCGGCCGCCTCTCCCGCCTCGCGGAGGCGCTCCTGATCCTGGTGCGGGCTGACCAACAGCGTCGTGGTGAACGCCTCGAACCCGTCGTCGCGGCCGGCGAGCGCGGTCTCGAACAGCCGCAGCCGATAGCATAGGCGGCAGCGCTCGCTTTCGCGAAAGGTTATCGCCCGAAAGAAGGCCCGCGGCTCGTACTCCGGCGCCGGCAGCGTGCGCAAGCCTGCCTGCTCGACGACTGCGCGAAATGCCTCCAGCCGCCGCTCGTGCTCGGACCGCGGGTGGATGTTGGGATTATAGAAATACGCGGTGATCTCGTGCCCGTCGGCGGCCAACTTCTCCGCCACCGGGAGCAGGCACGGACCGCAGCATGTATGTATCAGAATCCTCATAGCGATTTCCTAGATGCAGGGACGGCGGCGCGCGCGGCGGACACTCCCTCGGCGCATCCGGGCTGCCGCAGCGCAAGGGGCGGGGAGGGGAATCCGATTCATTCCTCGGCGGCGGTCCTCGTCGGCCACCCCGCCTCTGCGTCCAGGTCCCAGGCGCGGCTCCGTTCGGCAACTGCCGCCTGCCGCGCAATGATGGCCTCGTCGTAGTACCGGTCCGCCTCGCGTTCGAGGTAACGCAGCAGTCCGAAGTCCGACTGGTTGAGCAAGTTGAAGGCGAGCACGCGGTGCCGATGTCCGCGCTCCAACAGGGGTGGAGCCGCTGTCGCTTCCGCCGCGCGCGCGAGCGCATCGGATCGCTCGTGAAGAGCGCGGATCGTCTCGCTTACCTCGTGCCGGCTGACGGCTGCGCGCCCCAACGCGTCCCACTCCGCTCGCGCTTTCCTGAGGATCGCGTCCATCTCGCGGTCCATGAGTCGGGCGATCCGCACATAGGCCTGCGGCTCATAGCCGATAGGCGCGCCTTCCTGCTCGGCGAGCACGCGGAGTTGGCGGACTGCTTCCGCCGACTCGCCCTGTTCCGCGTATGCGTCTATCAGCTTCCTCCGTACCTCGTATGAGTCAGGCGCCTTCTCCGTCGCTTCGCGCAAGATGTCGATGTCCTCCGGGGACGCCAGAGCAGCCGCGATCTCTGCAGCACGCTTCGCCGCATCCTCGTTCGCCGGGTCGAGTTCGGCCACTTTGCGGTACTGCTCCCCGGCCCCCTCGAGGTCGCCCGTCTCCAGCAGCACCGCCGCCAGCTCCATTCGTACTTCCGCTCCCGCCCCAAGCTCGACCGCGCGTTTCAACTCCTCCGCGCCCGCGCCGGGATCCGCGTCCGCGACGAGCGTTCGTCCCAGCTCCAGCCGCGCATTCGTCAAGTCGGGATCCAACTTCAGCGCGATGTCGAGTTGGCGCCGCGCCCGCTCCGCCTCGCCCATCGCGCTGTAGGCGCGCGCGGAGCCGAGGTAGTACTCCGCCGTCTTCGGCGCGGCGGCGATCGCTCGGTTGAATTCCAGTGCCGCGATCCGCGGCATCCCGTCTTCGAGGAACCGCTCGGCCGCGGCGGCGAACCCGGCCGCATCACTCGGCGCGTCGCGCGTGACATCGCGGATTGACCCGGCGATCTTGTCCGCAATCAGGCCGGCGACGTCTTGCGCCCACGAAGCCAGGCGCCCGGCAGAATCCGGGGGAGCGGTCGTCTCCGTCTGGTGAATGACGGCTTGCCGACGATGAACTGCGGCGACAAAGGTCGTCAATCGAATCGCGGCGCCTGAGTCTTCAACCCACGCGCGCACGGTGGCGCGAGCGCCGAGTGCCACCCCAAGCGCCCGCGCCTCAGTGGCGCCGAGCGCGTCGCGGAGCCTGCCTCTTTCGAAACCAAGCTCATCCAGCGCACGGTGGGCACGCGGCGATGCCGCGGTGACGTAGGCGACCTCTGCGCGCGGCGCCAGCGCCTCGCTGAGTGCGGATCGAATCGCCGCGTCGAGCGTGGAGGCCGCCGCGGGCGGCAAGTTTCCCCGCTCCTGAACACCCAACCACAGAACATCCGGCTGGGTCTGAGCGACACCGGCCGAGCCGATCAACACAGAGATGATGGCGACGAAAAACGAGCGGGGAACTCCGAGCCTTGGCATGACTCCGATCCTATTCCGTTTCGAGCACCTTGAGGGCGGCCTCGGCCGTGCGAATCCCGTGGCGCGCCGCCTCGGCGTCCTCGCCGGCCTCGAACTGCTGATAGTACCGCCTCAGGCTTTGGCGATACGCCGTTGCGGCGTCCGCCGGGCGGTTCTCCTTGTAGTAGAGCCACCCCATTTCCTGATAGACCTCAGGCGAAGCTTGCCCATCATCAGACGTGACACGCTCGTAGATATCGAGCGCGCCTTTGATATCGCCGTCGAAAAAGCGAACGCGGGCAGCCGTGGGTGTCGGCTCGATGCCGGCCGCCGAATCAGCCGGCGCCGGTTCGCTCACCGCCTCGGCCGCAGGCACCGTGCCTCGAACGATGAATGCTTCCGGCGTCGGGATGGTAACCGTTACGACCGGCGAGGGCGCGGCAGTTATCTCAGCCGTCGGGGTTTCCTCCGGCTCCGGTAGCCGCTCCGGCGGCTCAACACGGGCGGGCAGCGCCTCAGGGGCAGTGGGCGCGAAGCCCGGCGCGCCGGGCACTCCGGCGGTGAGCGGAACCTGCGGCTCAGGTGCAACGGGTTCGGGCGCGGGGTATTCCGGGGCCGGCGCGGCGGTTGCCGCCCGCTGCTCCTGCACCGGAGCAGTGCCCCAGTTCCGCCACGTCATGACTGCGAGCACCGCGAGAACTGCCGCGCACACGGCGGCGAGCGACCACAGCACGACGTGGGTCCGCGGCGCGGCGGGCACAGGCGGCGGAGCGGCGGGAGCCGCGGGTATCGTCGCGGGCGCGGGTGCTTCAGGCGGGCGTGCGGCTTCGACCGGCGGGGTCGGGGGCGAGACCAGTTGCTGAAGGCTTTCGCGATCCGCCACGCTCTCCGGGCTCAGGCGCAAGGCGGTTTCGTACGCTTCTATCGCCTGTTCGCGCTGCCCGGCCCGCTCGTACAGTATGCCGAGCAGTGAGTAGGCCGACGTGGAATCGCGCTTGACGCTGAGAGCGCGCTTGCACGCGACGATCGCCTCCGCGAGCTTGCCCTCTTCGCTGAGCCGGAAGGCTTGTTCGAGGAACTGGCGCGCGCGTTCCTCATCGCTGGGTGGGGTGGGGGAGTCGAAGCGGGTGCCGCAGTCCTGGCAGAATGCGCTGCCGTCGGGGTTCTCGACGTCGCACTTCGGACATCGCATGGCGGGCGCCACCTTCTATCGAGGTTCGTGTATTGGGCAAGGACACCGCAGGCGCCGCGGCCGCCCCGAACGAACCTCGTCCGGAAGAGTCTTCGGGTATTAACGGCGCTGCGGTAATACACGAGACTCCATGGGTTGTCTTACCCGCCGCGATCTGCCGCCGAAACGCGCGGCGGGCTGGGCCATGCTACGGTATGACCTTATTCAGCGGATACTCGATGATGTCCTGCGCCCCCGCGCGCTTGAGTTCGGGGATTAGGTCGCGCACGCGCGCCTCGTCGGCCACGGTCTCGACGGCATGCCATCCCCCGTGCAGCAGCGAAGACACCGTGGGCTCTTTCATGGCGGGCAGCAACTTGAGTACGGCGTCCAGGTTCTCGTTGCTGACGTTCATCTTGAGCCCGACCTTGGCCTCCGCCTCCAGCGCCCCTTTGAGAAGCACGGCGAGGTTGTCAACCTTGGCCCGCTTCCAGGTGTCGCCCCAGGCCGCGGGGTTGACGATGAGCTTGGTGTTGGTTTCCAGGATGGTATCAACGATGCGCAGGTTGTGCGCGCGGAGCGAGCTGCCGGTCTCGGTGAGATCTACGATGGCGTCCGCGACCTCCGGCACCTTGACTTCCGTCGCACCCCATGAGAATTCGACGCGCGCCTTGACCCCGTGTCGTTCCAGGTATTGCTCGGTGACGCGCACGAGTTCCGTCGCTATGCGCTTGCCCTGCAGGTCGGCGGCGGCATTGATGTCGCTGTCGTGAGCCACCGCGAGCACCCACCGCGCGGGCGCCGCGCTCTGCTTGGAGTAGATGAGGTCGGCCGCCTCGACGACGTCCGCGCCGCTCTCGAGCACCCAGTCGAGCCCGGTCAGCCCCGCATCGAGCACTCCGTCCCCGACGTACCGCGGGATTTCCTGCGCCCGGAGCAGCAGGCAGTCGAGTTCCGGGTCGTCAATCGCAGGCACGTAGGAGCGGGCGGCGATGGTCACATTGTACCCCGCGCGCTTGAAGAGCCTGAAGGTCGCCTCTTGCATGCTGCCGGCCGGCAGCCCCAATCGCAGCGCCACCTGATGTGCCTCCTTCCGCCGGGATAACGAAGACGTACGGGCTGCAAGCAAGCCCGGAATCAAGCCAAGAACGGCGTCGCGGCCGAGATCCTCCGAGCGCTTCGCCCGTGCGAGCGGATCCCGCGATGTGCCGCGCTATGCAGCCCCGCGCAGTACGGGAGGGCAACCCCGGATGGCACACGGAGTCGCAGCTTCGTCCCGACGACTTTCCATGACTCGGCCCGACGCGGCGTGGCGGGCGCGCCTCAATCGCAAGCACCCGCTAGATCGCCACCTCGTCGCCGCCCTCCTCAGCGGAATCTTCCGTGTCTTCGTCTTCGTCGAGGTCGGTGTCGTCCTCCTCTGATATCGAGAGGCCGAACAGATCCTCATCCTCCGCGGTGAACGTGCCCGACGCCTCCTCGATCGCCCGCAGCAGGAGGTCCTCCTCGCGCGGTTCCTGCGGCAGCGCCAGGAGCGGCTCCTTTTCGCGTGGCCCGACGACCTGAACGTTGCGATAGCGCTCCATGCCGGTGCCCGCCGGGATGAGGCGCCCGATGATGACGTTCTCCTTGAGGCCGACCAGGTGGTCGACCTTGCCCTTGATCGCCGCATCGGTGAGCACCCGTGTGGTCTTCTGGAACGAGGCCGCCGACAGGAAGCTGTCCGTATTGAGGGACGCCTCGGTGATGCCGAGCAGCATCGGCTCCGCGGTCGCGGATTGGCCGCCGAGTTGCTCGATGCGCCGGTTGACCTCGTCGAACTCGAACCGGTCAACAATCTGGCCCGGCAGCAGCCCGGTATCGCCCGAGTCAACCACCCGCCGCTTCTTCAACATCTGGCGCACGATGACTTCGATGTGCTTGTCGTTGATGTCAACGCCTTGGGTGCGGTATACGCTCTGGATCTCGCGCACCATGTAGTCCTGTACACCGTGCAGCCCCTTCATCTGCAGCACTTTCTGCGGGTCGAGCGGGCCCTCGGTGAGCGAGTCGCCCTGCTGCAGGTAGTCGCCCTCTTCGACCTTCAAGTAGCCGCGGTACGGCACCAGGTACGATTTGCGGATCTTGACCGACGTCACGCCCTTCTGCTGCAGCCGCGCCACGACCTGGGGCGTCAACTCTTTGCCTGCCTCCGCTACGCTGCGGCTGTCCGCGGTGACCTTCTCCGCCAATACCTGGCCGATGACCTTCTCGTCCAGGGGCTGCTCTGAGTGGATCACCACGGTCTTCACGCCGGTGGTGTCCACCGCCGCAACCGTGCCGTCCACTTCCGAGACGATCGCCTGTCCCTTGGGGCGGCGCGACTCGAACAGCTCCACGACGCGCAGCAGGCCCTTGACCTGCTCCTCCAGCACCTTCAGCATCTGCTGGATCTTCTTGACCCGCTCGCGCTCGTAACCCTCGGCCTGCTCCTCGAAATGCACCAGGCCGCGCCGAATGTCCGCGTGAAGCTCGCGCAGCGTTTCCTGCCGCTTCTTCTTGACTTCCGCGACACCGGTCAGATACTGAGCAGCCACGCCTCCGGTATGGAATGTGCGCATGGTCATCTGGGTGCCCGGCTCGCCGATCGACTGGGCCGCGATGATGCCGACCGCCTCGCCGACCTCGACGGCTCTGCCCGTCGCAAGGTCGCGCCCGTAGCACTGGGCACACAATCCTTGCTGCAACTCGCAGGTCAGAGTAGACCTGATGGTTACCTCCCCGCGCGCGAGGCCGCCGCGTTCGCGCAGGTCGTGGGCGGCTTGGTGGGCCTGCGCCAGCGCCTTCTTGGTAACCCGCTTGCCCTCCTCGACTATGACCTCGCCGCTGGTCAGGTCAACGATAGTCTCGGGTGCGGGGGTCTTCTCTCGCAGTCTGCGGCACGCGTCGAGGAACTGCTCGCACTCGTTCACGACGTTCATGATGGTGGCAAGCGGCGGCTCGATCTCCTGCTCGCCGATGCGCTCGCCGCACTCCATGCACGTGTGGACCCGCTGGAGTTCCCGGTGGCACTCCGGGCACATCCCTTGCTCCAACCACGTGGTCCTTTCCGACGCGGTCTCCGTCTGGGCTATGCCCGACGGCAGCGCCTCGGCCTCCTCGGCCGGCTCCGCAGCTTCGGGTTCGCCCTGATCGGCGGCGGGCGCCTCTGTCTCGGCGGCTTCTGCATCCGCCTCGGCCTCCTCGCTTCCCGCTTCCTCGGTCGTCGGCTCGCCCATGAAGAGCGCGGCGATGTCCGGCGCGGTCTCTTCCGGGGGCAGCTCAGCCTGCACCGGCGCGGCCTCGAGGTCGGCTTCGGTGAGTTCGATACCGCAAGTCTCGCACGAGTACACGGTGGCGAGTTCGCCGGCGCAGCGGGTGCATGGCGGCACCGTGCGCATGCCGATTTCCTGGCCCGCGCGCAGGATCGGCTTGCCCGTGATCGGGTGCACGATATCAACCGCGGCCGCCCGCCCGTCAATGCGCTGGTCGAGGGATTCGATCTCCTCGGTGCCGTCGCGGATGGCGGCAACCGTGATCCCAGCGGTCGAGCCGCAGTCGTGATCGCGGATAATCACATCCTGCGCGACGTCAACCAAACGCCGCGTCAGATACCCCGCATCCGCCGTGCGCAGTGCCGTGTCCGCCAGACCTTTGCGCGCCCCGTGGGTGGACACGAAGTACTCCAAGACCGACAGTCCTTCATGGAAGTTCGACTTGATGGGTAGGTCCTCGATGAATCGCCCGAACGGGTCAGTCATCAACCCGCGCATACCCGCGAGCTGTGCCAACTGCGGCAGGCTGCCGCGCGCGCCGGAGTTGGCCATCATGAAGATCGGGTTGAACGGGTCAATGTTTTCGAGGATGGCGTCGGCCAGCTCGCTGGTGGCGACGTTCCACAGGCGGCACACCTCGTCCTCGCGCTCGCCGGCGGTGATCAGGCCCTCGCTGTAGTTCTCATTCGTCCGGCGCACGCGCGTCTCGGTGCGCTCGATGATCTCATCCCGCCGCGCCTCGGGCACGTCCATGTCGGTCATCGAGATCGTAATACCGGCGCTCGTCGCGTACTTGAAGCCGATCTCCTTCAAGTCGTCCAACAACTCCACCGTGCGCGTCGTGCCATAGTGCTGGTAGCAGGTCTCGACGATGTCGCGCAGCTCCCAATAGTCCACGACGCGGTCAATGAACCTGACTTTCGGTGCCAGGATATTGTTGAATATGAGCCGTCCGGGCGTCGTCTCCATCACGGTGCCGTCAACCCGCACGCGGACGTTGGCGTGGAGGTCTACGTAACCGTGGTCGTAGGCGAAGATCGCTTCGTCGGGATTGGCGAAGACCTTCCCCGCCCCCTTAGCCCCGACGCGCTTCTGCGTCAGGTAGTAGCAGCCGAGCACCATGTCGCGCGTCGGCACGACCATCGGTCTGCCGTGCGCGGGCGAGAACAGATTCTCGGTGGACAGCATGAGGATCCGCGCCTCGCTCTGCGCGGTGGTCGAAAGCGGCACGTGAACCGCCATCTGGTCGCCGTCGAAGTCGGCGTTGAACGGGTGGCACACCAGGGGGTGGATCTGGATCGCCTTGCCGTCCACCAGCACCGGCTCGAAGGCCTGGATGCCCAGGCGGTGCAAGGTGGGCGCGCGGTTGAGCAGAATCGGGTGGTCGGCGATGACCTCCTCGAGCGCGTCCCACACCTCGGGCCGCACGCGGTCCACCATCTTCTTGGCGGTCTTGATGTTCGTCGTATAGCCGCGGTCGACGAGCCGCTTCATGACGAACGGCTTGAACAGTTCGAGCGCCATCTCCTTGGGCAGTCCGCACTGGTGCAGGCTGAGGTGCGGGCCGACCACGATCACCGAACGCCCGGAGTAGTCCACACGCTTGCCGAGCAGGTTCTTGCGGAACCGCCCCTCCTTGCCCTTGAGCATGTCGGACAGGGACTTCAGCGGCCGGTTGTTGGAGCCGGTGACCGGGCGCGCGCGCCGCCCGTTGTCAATCAGCGCATCCACCGCTTCCTGCAGCAGCCGCTTCTCGTGATTGATGATCGACTCCGGGGCGGCCAGCTCCTTGATCTTCTTGAGTCGGTTGTTGCGGTTGATGATGCGGCGATACAGGTCGTTGAGGTCCGACGTCGCGAACCGGCCGCCGTCGAGCTGCACCATCGGCCGCAGCTCCGGCGGGATCACCGGAATCACCCCCATGACCATCCACTCCGGCCGGTTGCGCGACTTACGGAACGCCTCCGCAACATCGAGGCGCTTGATGGCGCGCGCCCGCTTCGGGCCCGTGGTCTCGCGAATCTCGTTGCGCAGCTCGCGCGACAACTGCTCGAGGTCAATCTCCTTGAGCAGGGACAAGATCGCTTCCGCGCCCAGGCCGGCGACGAACAGGTGCTGATACTCCTCGCCGTGGTGGGCGACCAGCACCTCGATCAGCGCCCGCAGGCTGCGATATTCGGTCTCCGCGATAAGCTGCTTGCGCGTCAACCCCGGCTTGGCGTCCAGGTTCTGCCCCAGCAGCAGCCGCAGCGCCGCGTCGAGTTCCTCTTTGCGCTCCTCGGTGATCTTCTGCTCTTCCTTGATGCGCTCCTGAACCGCATGGTCGAGCTGGGTGCGATCCGCCGCGGTCAGCCGCTTCGCTTCCGCAAGCTGTTGGTCGCGCTGCTTGAGCAGCGACTCGATGGTCTTCTCCAACGTCTCGTCCGCCGATTGCTTCTCTTGCTCGACGGTGTCCTTGATCAACTCCAGGTTGTCATTGATCGCCTGGTGATCTACGTGGGTGACGATATAGGACGCGAAGTACAGCACCTTCTCGAGCGGCCGCGGCGAGATGTCGAGCAGCAGGCTCATTGGGCTGGGCACGCCCTTGAGGTACCAGATGTGCGACACCGGCGCCGCCAGGTCAATGTGACCCATGCGCTCGCGCCGCACCTTCGACCGCGTCACCTCGACGCCGCAGCGGTCGCAGGTGATGCCCCGGAACTTGATCTTGCGGTACTTGCCGCAGTGACATTCCCAGTCCCGCGTCGGCCCGAAGATGCGCTCGCAGAAGAGCCCGTCGGGCTCGGGCTTAAAGGTGCGATAGTTGATCGTCTCCGGCTTCTTGACCTCGCCCCGCGACCACTTGCGGATCTCGTCCGGGGACGCGAGCCCCAGCCGCAACTGATTGAAGTTCGTCGTGTCAACCACTGCGCTGCCCTCTCTCGCCGCGTGGCGGCAAACTAAGCGGTCTCTTCCTCGGCCTCTTCCAACTCGACCGCGCGCTCGTCTTCGCTCTCGACCTTGACCTGGAGCCCGAGGCTCTGCAGTTCCTTGATCAGGATCTTGAAGGACTCCGGTATGCCCGGCTCCATGATGCTCTCGCCCTTGACGATCGACTCATAGGTCTTGACTCGTCCCATGACGTCGTCGGACTTGATGGTGAGGATCTCCTGCAGCGTGTGGGCGGCGCCGTACGACTCCAGCGCCCACACCTCCATCTCGCCGAAGCGCTGCCCGCCGAACTGCGCCTTGCCCCCGAGCGGCTGCTGAGTAACCAGCGAGTACGGCCCCGTCGAGCGCGCGTGGATCTTGTCCTCCACCAGGTGCACCAGCTTCATCATGTAGATGTGACCGACGGTGATCGGCTGGTTGAACCGTTCACCGTTGCGCCCGTCGAGCAGCCAACTCTTGCCGGTGTTCTCGTCAAACCCCAAGCTGTCGTTGAGGCGCTGCAGGATCCGGTCCGCGACGGCGGCCGCCTTATCGGCGGGAGAGCGGTGCTCGGCCCAGGCCTCGTCGCTGAAGGCGAGCCGCTCGGCCACCCGTTCCAGGTCGTCCGCGGAGCCGGCGAGGTGATCGCGCAGCGCCGCGAGCGACGCGTCGGCCGCTGCGCGCTCGTTGTACCAGCCGTCGCTGATGCCGAGGTCAACCGTGGCATACTCGCGCAGCTCGTGCTTGCGCAAGTTGTCCGCCACCTGCGCGAGGTAGTCGAGGATCTCGCTCTCGGGCGCGCCCTGGAACACGGGGTTCTCGAAGTGCCACCCCAGCTCTTTGGCGATCAGGCCCAAGTGAGTCTCCATGATCTGCCCGATATTCATGCGCGACGGCACGCCCAGCGGGTTGAGGATGATATCCACCGGCGTCCCGTCCGCCAGGAACGGCATGTCGGCTTCGGGCAGAATCTTGGCGATGACGCCCTTGTTGCCGTGCCGCCCCGCCATCTTGTCGCCCTCCATGAGCTTGCGCTTCTGGGCGACATACACGCGCACCATCTGGTTGACGCCCGGCATCAACTCGTCGCCGGTCTCGCGCTGCAGCTCGCCGCCGCAGCGCTCGCAGTAATGGCGATGCTGCTCCTTGGAGAACTGGTGCTCGGCCCCGCACTTGGCGCAGCGGAACTTGAGCCGGCTGAAGCGCTTGACATCTACCACCTTCCCCGACTCCCCGTGCGGTACCCGCAGCGACGTGTCGCGCATCTCGGCCGCCTTCTCGCCGAAGATCGCGCGCACCAGCTTCTCCTCCGAGGTCAGCTCCTCTTGACCCTTCGGGGCAACCTTGCCGACGAGGATGTCCTCCGCCTGCACCTTCGCTCCAATGCGGATCACCCCGTCCTCGTCCAGGTCGCGCAGCACGTCTTCGCCCACGTTGGGGATGTCGCGGGTGATCTCCTCCGGCCCGACCTTCGTCTCCCGCGCCTCTACTTCGTACTTCTCGATATGGATCGAGGTGAAAACGTCGTCGCGTACCAACCGATCGGCGACGACAATGGCGTCCTCGTAGTTGTAACCCTCCCAGGGCATGAAGGCGACCACGATGTTGCGCCCCAGCGCCAAGTAGCCCTGGTCGGTGCACGGGCCGTCAGCCAACACCTGACCCGCGCGCACGAAATCGCCCTGGCGCGCCGTCGGCTTCTGGTGAATGCAAGTCGCCGCGTTTGAGCGCATGAAGTTGAACAGCGGGTAGGTATCCACCGTGCCGTCCGCCCGCTCCACCTGCACCTCTTTCGCGGTGACGGACTTGACCCGCGCCGCCTCCTTGGCCAGCACGACGCAGCCCGAGTCGCGCGCCGAGCGCTCCTCCACCCCGGTCATCACCAGCGGCGCCTCCGAGCGCAGCAGCGGCACCGCCTGGCGCTGCATGTTTGCCCCCATCAGCGCGCGGTTGGCGTCGTCGTTCTCCAGGAACGGGATGAGGCACGCCGCGACGCTCACAATCTGTTTGGGCGACAGGTCCACCAGGTCTATCTCCTCCGGCTCCACCTGGGGGAATCCGTTGCGATGGCGTACGCTCAAGCGCTCCCCGACGATCCGGCCGTTCTCCATCGGCACGGTTGCAGGGGCGATGCGGTACTGGTCTTCCTCATCCGCCGTGAGATAGACGATCTCGTCCGTCACCACGCCGTTCCTCACCCGGCGATACGGCGTCTCGATGAAGCCGTACGCGTTGAGGCGCGCGTAGATCGCCAGCGCCCCGATGAGGCCGATGTTCGGCCCTTCCGGCGTCTCGATGGGACAGATCCGTCCGTAGTGGGAATAGTGAACGTCGCGCACCTCGAGCTTGGCGCTCTGGCGGCTCAGCCCGCCGGGGCCGAGCGCGCTCAGGCGCCGCTTGTGCGTCAGCTCCGCAAGCGGGTTCGTCTGGTCCATGAACTGCGACAGCGCGCTGGAGCCGAAGAAGCTCTTGATCGCGGCCGAAATGGGCTTCGTGCTGATGACAGCCTGCGGTGTCACCTGCTCCGGGTCGAGGCTCGTCATGCGCTCGCGAGCGATGCGCTCCATGCGCAGGAAGCCGAGCCGGAACTGGTCGCGCAGCAGCTCGCCGACACAGCGCACGCGCTTGTTGACCAGGTGGTCAATCTCGTCCACCGACGCCGTCTCGTCCCCCTCGCTCAGGCGCACCATGTAGCCGAGGATCGCGATGATATCCTCTTTCGTCAGGGTGTGGACTTCCTCGGGCAAGTCGAGGCCGAGCTTGCGGTTCAACTTGTACCGGCCGACCCGCGCGAGGTCGTAGCGGCGCGGATCAGCGAACAGCGCCTGGAGCCGCCCGCGCGCGATCTCCGGCGTCGCGGGGTCGCCCGGCCGCTCGCGGCGGTAGATGTCGAGCAGCGCCGATTCCTCGTCGTGGGCCGGGTCCCGCTCCATCGTGTTGTCAATCAACGGGTGCAGGCGCGCCACCTTGTACGTCTTGCGCCGCAAGGCCGCGGCCAGGCTCGCCATGTCCTTGTCCATGCGCTGCGCGGCTTCCGCCACCACCTCGCCGGTGCGGGTATCCACGAGGTCCTCCCACGGGCGGCGGCCGGTGAGTTCCTCGGCGCTCGGCTCGGTCAACGTCTCGGGCTCGCCGAACACGTGCATCAGTTCGACGTCGGTCGAGACTGCCAGCTTGGCACTCGCGCGGGTCATGCTGATGCCGCTCAGGGCGCGCAGCAGTGTCGTCGCCGGGAACTTGTGCGCTTGCCCGACCCGCACCGACACTACCTCATTGGCGTCGGTGTCGAAGTCGAGCCACGAGCCCTCGGACGGGATCACCTGCGCCGAGTAGAGGATGCGGCCCGAGAAGTCAATCGCGTCCTTGAAGTAGGCGCCCGGCGATCGCGCCAGCTGGCTCACGACCGCGCGCTCGGCGCCGTTGATCATAAACGTGCCGTTCTCCGTCATCAGCGGCAGCTCGCCGAGGAAGACCTCCGATTCCTTCATCTCCCCGGTGCTGCGGTTGAGCAGTCGCACCACGATCTTGAGCGGCGCCTCGTACGTGGCGTCGCGGTCGCGGCACTCAGGAATCGTGTACTTCGGTTCGCCCAGGTAATAATCGTGGAAGGAGAGGGACAGGTTACCGGTGAAATCTTCAATCGGCGAGAAGTTGTCGAACAGTTCCCGCAGGCCGTCCCTGAGGAGCCATTGGTACGAATCGAGTTGGACCTCGATCAGGTTCGGGGGTTCGGTAATCTCGACGTAGCGTTTGCGTGCCTCTACGGGCTGCAAAAGCATAATTGGGCACCTCTTGCAGACGTGGGGTTAAGTGAGCCTGTTAAACGGCGTCGCCGCTCATCCTAGCGCCCTGCCGCCATGGCCACCCAGCCGCGGAACGGCAACGGCTCAAAAGACCTTCCGCATGAATCTTTAGTATATTCCCCCTTGCCGCTCCTGTCAACCCTCCTCGCCGCCTATTCCCAGGCTGACCATGCACGAGCGCCGGGAAGAGCTCGATGGAGCGACGTCACGGCGCTTCGGTCGAGGCCCCTCCCCCGGCCCGTAACGCCGGTCCCACCTGTCCGACTCGAAGGGCGACAGCCGATCCCGTGGCCCGGGCGGCGGAAACGGCACGATTACCCGGAAGCGGGCTTGCGCTTGCTCTTGGGGATACGTCGGCCCGTCTGCTCGCCGGCCCGACACCGGCCGGCGCGGCCTCGCGCGGGGCTGCCATCCTGGCGTGCCTTACGCTGGATACTGCGATTCCAGTGGGCCTCAAACGCTTTCGAGATCTCGCGCTGCGAAAGGGCCCGGAACTGTCCTCGCCGCCGCTTGGGGGCACTCGACATCACAACGCAGCAGACCTTGGTCGGGGACTGCGGGCCAACCACGAATGCTAGCATATTCCGCGACCGGCGGCAACGGGTCGCGCAGTCCCGGTGTCGTGACCGCGGCACATTGCGGCGATCATCCCGGCTCGGGCGCGCGTTGACTGCCTCGCGGCGCGGCGGCGCGCCGCTGAAGGCACCGGGTGTCGCGCGTCGAACCCCTTTTCAGCGCGCGTTGCGCCTGGCGAGGTTGTGATGATTCTCCCGAATGTGTGGGGCGGTGGCCAGCTTTTCGCGTTTTCCGGCATGGAAGGCGAGACCGGCTGGCCCGGCTCGCTCGTCGCCGTGACTCTCGAAGACCGCATCGGACTCGACTTCTACAGCGGACGGCGTCCCCGATTGTGGGTGGTGCTGGAGGCGAAAGCCACGCTCTGTGACGGCACGCCGCAGGCCCCTTTCGGCTCGCTCAAGCCCACCGTTGTTGCGAGTGACGTCGTCGTTGTGGACGTGGAGGCGGTCCGCGGAAGCGGGTGTCGCATCCGCATGGTCTGCACCGACCGGGCGGGAGTGCTGGGAGAGGTCACTCAGCAGGGCGCCGGCGTGCGCGTCTATCTCGCGCTCGATCTGTCGCCGCCCGGGAGGGACACGGACGGCGGGAGCGCCGGAGACGTGGTTGTCGCCGCCGAGGGCGCGCCGGTTCACGCCAAGTGGCTTGCTCCCGGCCAGCGCGCTTTCGAGTTGCGCCGGCCCCAGGGCCGGTTCGCCGTGGCGATGGAGACCATGCCGAGCGGCGCGGCGGACACCCTCCAGGCGATCCTGAGCCAGGACATGGACGAACTGTGCGCCGCGCGGATGGCTTTCTTCGAGCGCCCCCCGGCCCTGCGTGGCGCGAGCGAAAAGCGCCAGCGGGCGTTCGCCAAGGCCTTCTCCGTGCTCAAGGTTAATGTCGAGAGCCCGCAGGGGGCGATACCGGCGCGCTACGGGGTGCCCGACCGGGCGCCGCATCGGTGGATGTGGCTGTGGGATACCGCCTTCCAGAGCTTCGGGTACGCGCGGCTCGACGCGGCCCTCGCGCGGGAGACACTCCTCGCTGCGCTCAGCAAGGTGCGTGATGACGGCTTCCTGCCGCATCGCATGACGCCCGACGCGGCCGGCGATTCCGACATCACCCAGCCGCCGGTGCTGGGATGGGCAGTCTGGTCGCTCCATCAACTCGAGCCAGACCGGGACTTCCTCGAGCGCGCCTACGAGCCGCTCAGCAAGTACCTGAAATGGGACCTCGGGAACCGCGATCGCGACGGCGACGGGTTGCTTGAATGGGCGGCGTCCGACGAGTCAGGCATGGATAACAGCCCGCGCTTCGACGACGGCGTGAGGTCCGCGGCCGTGGACCTGAACGCATTTGCGGCGGCGGAGGCCGGCTTTCTGGCGGAGATTGGCGCCGCGCTCGGCCGGCCGGCAGACGCCGAGGCCTGGCGCGCGGAGCGACAGCGCCTCGCAACCGCGGTCGAGGCCGCCTTGTGGTGCGAGGAAGACGGGATGTACTACGACCGCGTCCCGGGCGGCGGCTTCGTTCGGGTCAAGACCTGCGCGGGCTTTGCGCCGATGTTCGCCGGGATCGCTTCGGCCGAACGGGTGAGCCGGCTGGTCGAGCGGCTGATCGATCCCGCGCAGTTCTGGCCGGCGTTTCCGGTACCCAGCGTCGCTCTGGACGAGCCGAGTTTCACCGATGACATGTGGCGCGGGCCGACGTGGCCGAGCTACAACTACCTCATTGTCCAAGGCCTGAAACGTTACGGCCACGACGATGTCGCGGCGGATCTGGCCGAGCGCTACCTGGACGAGGTCACGAACTGGTACACGCGCGAAGGCGCGTTCTTCGAGTTCTACGACTGCGCGGGCCGGACGAGCCCCCGGCGGCTGCACCGTAAGGGCCGCCAGCCGACACATCGCTCGGGCGGCATCCCGGTGGTCACCGACCTCAACTGGTCCGCCGCCGTCTTCGTGGCCCTCGCAGCGGAGAAGTACGAGGCTTAGCTCGATCGCGCCGCGCGCGATTCCGGAGCGCGGCTTGACCGCGCCAATGACTGCATTATTCACATCCTGCGCCCGCGCCCGGCGAAGGTGATGCGCAGATCCGCGCACGTGCCACAATCTGCCCGCGCGGGAATGGAGAAGCGACGGTGACATTCGATCCAGAGAAGTATCGGGACCGCATCGAGGAGAGTAAGCGCCGTCTCGACGTCACGTCGCGCTTCGAGGAGCCCGACCGCGTGCCGATCACGATTAGCCAGGGCGGCAGCTACCACTGCTGGCTGTTCGGCTACGACATCGCGGAGTATTACCAGGATGTGGAGCTTCAGATCGAGGTGCAGCTTAAGGGGCTCGAGTGGTCGTATGAGGAACTCGGCGACGACCGTACCGGCTATGGGCTGCACGCGGAAGTCGGGCCCCTGGGCGAAGCCCTGCTGTGGGACTGCGATATCGAGCGACCCGCCGGCACCTCCCCGTGGATCGTCCCGCGCGTCCACAGCCCTGAAGACATCGAGCGCCTGCCGGTGCCTGACCCGGCCGCGGCGCGCGGCGTTCGCTGGGCCATGGAGCGGCGCGAGCGGATGAAGGATCTCGCCCGCGCCCGAGGCATCAACCTGGACGTCGGCGGCGGCGTCGGCATCCACCCCCCGCTGTCCGCCGCCTGTGCCCTCGCCCCGGCGCACCTCGTGTACGAGTGGATGTACACGCACCCCGACCACATCCGCCTATTCTTCGATAAACTGCTGCAGGCGTTCTTTGACCTGGTGGATTTCAATGACCGCGCGAACGGCGTCACCGAGCATAAGAGCATCGGCCTCGCGGACGATCACTCCGCTTTCGTCTCCGACGAGATGTATCGCGAGCTGGTGTTGCCGTACAACAAAGCCATCTATGACCGCTACGGCAGGGAGGGGCGATACCTCCACGCCGACGGGCCGAACGACCACCACTTCGAGACCTACGCGAATATCCTCGAGTTGACGCGCATGGACATCGGGGGATGGAGCGACATCGCGGTCGCGAAGAAGGCGTTGGCGGGCAAGGTCGTTATGTCCGGCGGACTGAACTGCCGGGATGTGTACGGCGACTTCGAGTCCGCGCGGCCGACCATCGAGCGCGCGATTGGAATCGGGGCGCCGGGCGGCGGCTACATCTTCGCCATCGGCGGCGAGACCTACGCCGGCGTCAACCCCGACACGCTGATCCGCACGGTCGAGTACGTCAAGGAGATCGGGCGCTACCCCATCTCCATCTGACCGGCTCGCGCCTCGGCGGCCGGCAGGCGGCGGATCGGGGGAAGCGCAGGCGCGATCTGGAGAGAGTGCAATGTGTGAATCGAAAGTGTTCTTCGAGCGCGAGGGCAAGCGCGAGATGATCCTGGAGGACGTCGCCTCCATCGTGCGCCAGGGCGACGAATGGGTGCTGACGAGCCTCTTCGGGGAGAAGAAGACCGTGCGCGGCGCGCTCGCGGAGATGCGTCTCCTGGATCACGAGATCATCTTCCGCCCGGAGTAAGAGCAGCTGCTCGTTGCGCACGGGGGGCATGTGCCGCTACGTCAGCTTCGCCGACGCGTACGCATCCAGATCCAGCCCCGCGACCTGTCCCCGCCGATACCGGAAGTACCCCGCGCTGGCGACCATCGCCGCGTTGTCGGTGCACAGCTGCGGCGGGGGGAACCGCACCTCGATGCCGGCCTCGGCGGCGCGCTCGGCCATCATCGCCCGCAGGCGGGAGTTGTTCGCTACGCCGCCTGCAACAAGCACGCGGTCGAACCCGAGTTCCTGCGCCGCGCCCAGGCTCTTCGCCACCAACGGCGCGACGACCGCCTCCTGGTAGGACGCGGCCAGATCCTCGATTGACGCTCGCTTGGCCTCCGGCGTTTCGCGCATGAAGCGTGCGAGGGCCGTCTTCACGCCGCTGAAGCTGAAATCCCACCGGCTGTCCCGGCCGGGCAGGCCGCCGGCGTCACCCCGCTCCCCGATCAACGCTCTGGGAAAGGGGACGGCGGCCGCGTTCCCGTTGCGCGCCGCAGCGTCCATCGCCGGCCCGCCGGGGTAGCCCAGTCCCAGCAACCGCGCGCCTTTGTCGAACGCCTCGCCGGCGGCGTCGTCGCGCGTTCGACCGAGCATCTCGTACTCGCCGTGCCCGCGTACCGCGATGAGATCGCTGTGCCCGCCGGATACGACGAGCGCGAGGAACGGAAACTCGGGCGGCGCTGCGACCGCCGCCTCCTTGGCGGCGATGAAATGCGCGTAGATGTGCGCCTCGATGTGATGCACCGCCACCAACGGCAGTCGGTGCGCGAAGGCGAGTGCCTTCGCGAAACACACGCCGACCACCAGCGATCCGACCAGCCCCGGCGCGTACGTGACGGCTACGGCGGAGAGATCCCCGAAGCTCACGCCCGCGTCGTCGAGCGCCTCCTGCGCCACCGCGCTGATCACCTCGACCTGCTTGCGCGACGCGATCTCCGGCACGACGCCGCCGAAGCGCCGGTGGAACTCCTCCGACGACGCCACGACGTTCGACCGCGCGCGCGTGCCGTTCTCGACCACCGCGACGCCGGTTTCATCGCAACTCGTCTCGATACCCAGTACCAGAAGCCTTTCAGTCGTCATCGCCGTCAATCGCCCAACCGCCGCCGCAGTTACTACGCCGCGCCCCGCGCCGCGACCTCTCGCCGAACGCCTCCCGGATGCAAGCAAAGAAGGATTCGCGCTCGTGCGTGTCGGAGGAATACCACGCGCAACTGGGCGCACATCAAGGCGGATTTGCGACGACCGCAGGGGCACGGCGCGCCGTGCCCCTGCGCTTCGCGCTCGCCGGGGAAGGCGCGGTGTCGGTATCCTCGCGGCTGTGGCGTTCCGGCGGGCAAGCCCACCGGGCCGACGGCGCGGGACCCGGCCGTCGTCGCTAGACGAGAAATCATGGTCAAACGCTGTGCTCACGCATTCGCAGTGCTGCTCCCGCTTCTGCTCCTGTGCGGGCAAGGCGGGGTCGCCGACAAGGGAGTCAGACATATGAAGGTCATCGGCCATCGCGGCGTCCGCAACGAGGTGCCGCAGAACACCCTCGCCGGCATGCGCCGGGCCATCGAGCTCGGCCTCGACTACATCGAACTCGACCTGCGCACGACCGCCGACGGCAAGATCGTGGACATCCACAATTCCACGGTTGACGAGACGACCGACGGCACCGGCGAGGTCGCCGCGATGACGTTCGCCGAAATCCGCCGGCTCGATGCGGGCTCGCACTTCGCCCCGGAGTTCCGCGGCGAGCGCATCCCGCTCTTCGCCGAGGAACTCGCGCTCGCCAAAGGCCGCATCAAGCTCTACCTCGACATGAAGCGCGTCGATCCCATGCGGGTGCTGTGGCTCCTGGAGCAGTTTGACATGGTCGAGGACGCCGTGTACTACGACGGCGTGGAGCAGTTGGCGGCGATGCAAAAGGCCAACCCGCGGGTGCAGGTCATGCCGCATCTCGCAGGGGCCGAAGCGATGCCGGCATTGGCCGAGCGACTGCATCCGAAGTACGTCGAACGCGGCTCCGGGCCGCTCGACCAGGCCGCGATCAAAGCCGCGCACGACTACGGCGCGCAATACTTCCTCGACATTCAGGGGGCGGGTGACAACGAAGAGCATATCCTCGCGTGCCTGCGCGCGGGGGTGGATGCGATACAGACCGATAACGCGCGGTTGGTGCTCGACGTGCTCCGTCGCGCCGGGGTCGAGCGCCCGGCTCCCGGCGCGGCGCCCGAGCCGCCGCCGGTCCTCGGCGACCGACCCGACGGGCGCAAGGTGAAGATCATCGCTCATCGCGGCGCGCTGCGCCACGCTCCGCAGAACACCCTGCCCGCGACGCGAGAGGCGATGCGCCTCGGCCTGGACTACGTCGAGGTGGACCTGCGCACCACCGCCGACGGCCTGCTGGTTGACATTCACAATGACCGCGTGGATCGCGTCACCGACGGCGAGGGGGCGGTGCGCGACTTGAGCTACGCGCGGATCCGCACGTTCGATGCGGGGTCGTGGTTCGCGCCGGAGTTCAAGGGTACGCGCGTCCCGCTGCTTGGCGAAGTCCTCGCGCTGGTGAAGGGCCGCATGGGCATTTACATTGACTGGAAGGAGGCCGAGCCGGAGCCGGTGGTGCGCCTGCTGCAAGAGTTCGACATGACGCGGGACGTGCTGGTGCACGCCGACGCGGACATCTGCCGCGCGGTTCGCGCATTGGATCCGAGCATCGTGCTCATGCCGGGCGCGGGCAGCGCGGACGAGGTGCGCGCGCTGGCGGAGTCGCTCAAGCCCCAGGCGATCGAGCTGAAGTGGCGGTCGTTCTCCGAGGACGCTGCGGCCGCGTGCCGCGAGCTGGGTATCATCCCCGCCACGAGCTTGGCGGGCGGACGCGGCGACACGCCGGAAGATATGCGCCGCGCGGTAGCCGCCGGCGTGGAACTGATCGAGACCGACGACCCGGAGATGCTGCTGGAGGTGCTGCGACGCAGCTAGCGCGTGGCTGGCCCTACCGGAGGTGTCGCCGGGCGGCGGCGACGATGCGGTCGAGTTCCTTCGCTAGGTCGTGAGGGAGGGGCTGCGGTGCGTGCTCGGCGAGGAGGCGCTCCTTCTCGCGGCGGCAGCGGTCGGCAAGCGTCGGCGAGCCGGCACCAGCCCACGCGTCGTAGAACTCGCGGTCAAGCAAGCGCGGGAACCACAGCTCCTTGCGGAAGTTCGCAGCGGTGTGATCCTGGTCAATGAACCGCCCGCCCGGCCCGACCTCGCGGATCACGTCGAATGCTATCGCATCCTCGTCAACCCGCACGCCGCGCATGACGCGCTCGACGTATCCGATCAGTTCGTGCTGCATGACGAGCATGTCGAGCGACGTCGCCTGGTCTGCGCC
The DNA here is from genome assembly GCA_020354555.1 of Armatimonadota bacterium. NCBI lineage: Bacteria > Bacillati > Armatimonadota > Armatimonadota bacterium. Next base: position 997,789 of record CP070648.1, read on the forward strand.
GGAGATGCCGAGGTGCCCGAAGATATCCGCTCCTGCCAGCGCCCCGCAGATCAGCGTCACCCCCGCCTCCATCCCCGCCTGCGCGTCCACCGTCTTGCTGTCCGTCAACCCGACGTTGATGTACACCGGCAGGCCGTAGCGCTTGCCCATCTGCGTCATGGCGACCGCCATCAGCGCCTGCTCCGGGCCGGCGAAGATGAGCTGCGTGGTGCGCATATCGAAGGCGTGCGGGATGCCGCCGTAGCACACCGGCAGGCCGGGCCGGATGAGCTGGGTGATGCAGACCCCCGCAAGGATCTCGGCATTCTCCTGCGCCAGCGTGCCTGCAAGCGTCGCGGGCGCAGACACGCCGACCTGCGCCATGGGCCCGATGGCAACCGGCATGTTGACGCGCGCGGTCTCATAGAGCAGGTCAACGCCGTCGCGCGGGAATCGCAGTGGACTGATGGGCTCGAGCAGGGGATAGGTCATCGGAAACCGCGCAGCCGCATCCTCGCCGCCCGCCATTGCGATGAACAACTCGATGAGGTAACGCGCGGACGCCCGGTCGTGGAACCAGAAGAAAATTGGCTTGGTGGTGTTGCGCAGGAGCATCGCCGCCACCTCGACGCAGCGATACGACGGCGGCAGCTCGTGCGGGTCCGACATCGCGCCGACGATGGTGAGGTCGTCGAGCGCATCGCCCAGGCGCGCCGCGGTCGCGACATCAGCGAGGGCGGCGAAGCGACGCTCGCCGGTCGCATCGTGAATCCAGTGCGCCTCGCCGGCGATGGAGTTGTAGTTGCGGCGTCCCGCGCCGAATACCGCCGTGCGCGCGCGGTCGCGGCCGTAGAGGGTGAAGGATTTGCCCGCCGCGTCGAGGGACCGCATGACGAGCGACTCCGGGATGCGAACGCGAGCGGCGGCGTCGTCAACTGCGGCGCCGGCGTCGCGGAAGCGGCCGCGCATGTCGTCGTGTGGGAGGTGCACGCCGACCTCGGCGAGGATGCGCAGCGACGCCTGGTGCAGCACTTCGATCTGCGTATCGTCGAGGACGCTCAGGTTCATCGTCTTCTCCGGGTTGCTGTCGCCGCGGCCTTGCGGTAACGCCGTGCGGTCAGCGCCCGCGCGCCCAGTTCCAGCCGCTCCGCGGCTAGTTGAGTTCGTCCTCCTCCCGGCGGGTGGGATCGTGGATGCGGTGCGGCGGTCGCAGGCGCTTGAGTTCGCTGAAGTAGATCGGGGCAAACCTCGTGTCGAGTTCGACGGCGCGGCCGGTCTCGCCGCTGTCGAGCGCGCGGATCATGATCTCGGTCACATGCAGCGCGTGCTCCGGCGTGACGATCGGCTCGGTGCCGCTGCGGATGCACTCGACGAGATGGTCGAGGCCGGCGGTCCAGTGATAATCGTGCTCCATCTCGTCGAATACCTGCCAGCACCCCGCGCTGTTCTGCCACAGCTCGCAGCCGTGCGGCCCCCAGGTGTGGCCGAGCATCTGGATGACGCCCTCCGCGCCGTAGATCTCTAGCGCCGCGGTGCGCTGGCGTTGGATAGTGAAGCCCGTGACCGCGGAAGCGAAGACCGAGTCCCCGAAGTCGAGAATGAGGTGGATGCTGTCGGCGGCCTCGACCCGCATCGGCGTGCCGGCGACAATGCGTTCGGGCACGCAGATACCGGTCATCGCCGTGACCCGTTTCGCCGGGCCGAGCAGACCGGTGAGCGCGGTGATGTCGTACACCCCGAGGTCAAACAGCGCGCCGCCGCCCGCCTGGTAGAACCATTCCGACCAGTCCGGCCCGGCCCAGCCGTAGATCGCCCGCGCGGTGTACACTTCGCCGATGTCGCCGCGCGCGATGTGCTGGGACATGGTCTGGAAGGTGCGACTGAGGATGACGAACGGCGCGCAGATGAGATGGCCGGGGCTGGTGCGCGCCTGCTCGGCCAGCGCGCGGGCATCGGTGACGCTCGTCGCCATCGGCTTCTCGACCAAGACATGCTTGCCCGCGGCGAGCGCCGCGCCCGCCATCTCAGAGTGAGACTTGTTCGGGGTGAAGACGAGGACGACGTCCACATCGTCGCGGCGGAGCAGGGCATCAATGTCCGGCACCGTATGCGGCACGCCGTACTGGGCCGCATATTCCTCGGCGCGCCCCGGCAGCGCGTCACAGCACGCGACGTGACGGGCGTTGCCCTGTGCCTCAAGGCGGCGCAGCGGCTCGCCGTACGCGCGCGCCACGCTGCCGCAGCCGACGATGCCGAGGCCGATCGGATCCGGATCTGCTGTTTCGTTCACGTATGCCTCCCCTCGCGCGCCGCGCAGTTCGAACGTGTGCCGGTCGCTTCGTATTGCGCGACAAGTAGTTGCCCGCGCGCGCGCGTCACCTGTCATGGTGCAGCCGGAGCGGTTCCGCGAAGTCCTCGGTCATTGTCTCCGGCAGTATGAAGACGTCGCCGGCCTTGTTCGCGAAGTAGAGGCGTGACTCCGACGGCTCCAGCGCGTTGCCGTCAGCCCAGAAGGCGTAGAAGTCGGGGTGCGCGTTGACCGGCCGCCTGACGTACGTGTGATTGCGCGGGCTATCGTGCGTCAGCACGCGCACTTTCTCCCACGTCTTGCCTTGGTCGCGGCTCGTCCACATCGCGACGTCGCCCCCGGTGCAGTACGGCTGCGGGCCCGGCTCGGTGGGCGCGATGATACGCCACGTCCCATCGTCTTCGATGTGCAGGCAGCCGGTGTCGTAGTTGTGATCGGTGGGGAATGCGGGGCGGATCACCCACTCGCTCCCCGTCCACCGCGCGGTGGTATAGAAGCGCGGGTCGTTCACCGGGCCGGATTCGTAGCCGTTGCTCACCAGATAAAGGATAACCGGCCGGCCGGCCGCGTCGAAATTCACGTCCTTCATGTAAACGAGCAGCTTCGCGGACTGGTAGTCATGGACGAGGGCGGGGTTGTCAACCGCATCGAGCGGCACTTCCAGCAGATCGCCCGCCGCATTGCGCCACGTCTGCCCGTAGTCGGCAGTCTCGAGGTAGTAGAGGTTCGTCCGCGCGTTGAGCCCGCCGACGGGCGGGTGGTAGTTGAAGGCGGTGCCGCACTTGTCCCCATGCGCCCAGCTCACCTGGTAGTGCCCGCCGAAGCCGGCGAGCTTGTGATCGTCGCTCCACGTGGCGCCGTCGCTACTCACCCGCCAGTAGAGTTCCCGTCCGGCGGTGTACTTCGTGAACAGAAACAGGAAACCGTCGCCGGGCATCCGGTGCGGCTGCGGATAGGTGAACTCGTGCTGCTCGATGCGGTCGAAGGCGTCGATGGAATACGGCGCGCGGCTCCGGTAGATGAACCCGTCCTTGCCGCCGTGGGAACTCATGAAGATCCAAAGGTAGCCGTCGGGATCCACGGAGATCGTCGGGTTGTGGTGGGCATCCGAGGTGTTCTTTTCGAGGACGATGGTTGGTTTGGGAACGAGGCCAGTGTCGTGATCGTAGTACGAGACCATCTCCAGGAGGGGCCTGTCCTCGCCCAGTCCCTTGGTGCCGCCATAGACGAAGAACGTCTTGCGCGCCTCGGGCGAGTAGTACGCCAGGGGCAGATGCTTGGCGCAGTAGGTGCCGAGCCCGCCGCTGTACTTGTAGCGGTACTCGTCGTCCGACGGCTGGTTGCTGTACCATATGCCCCGGTAGCCGTCAGCCCTGGGCAATCGGTCGTTCTCGGTCACGGGAACACTCCTCGCCGCCAGTATGGACAGGCAAAGCGCGATGGCGATGCCCGCAGGTCGGGCGATCGCGCGGACAATGCCTCGGCTGGTTGGGCGGCGCATCACCGGCTCCATGACAAGCTCCGCTGGGATGAAACGGGTGGTCATTTCGCCTGGAGACGCGGCAAGTCCTTGGGGCGCGCCGATATCCGGCGCGGGCTGATGTCGCCGAGCGCACCCGCGCAGGCGCGCGTCGTGCGCTCGGTTCGGGAAAAGGAATTGGCCTGCGCGGCGTCGCAAGAAGCGCGCACCGGCAATCCCCCGGTGCACATCATCTCATTGAGGCCGGAAACCCGCGTCGTGCCGCGAGTCGCCGGTGAAGGAGCCCGTGATGCGTGATCGTCTGTTCGTCGTGACTTTGCTGCTGACATTGCTTGTCGTCGTATGTGCGATGCCCGGCGTCGCCGCAGAACCCGAAGGCGGTGCGTTCATCGCGCCGATGATCCAGGTCACGGACGGCGTCGCGCACTTTCAGGTACTCGCCCGCGACGACAACGACACGGCCAAGGCGCATCTGCGGGGGCGCTGCTATCCGCTGAGCGGAGCAATCGAGGCTCGCTTAACCGACCGCGGCGCGCCGGTGGCGGAGCTTGATTGGCGCAAGGTGGGCCAGGCGGAAGACGGCAAGTGGGTCGCCGACCTGGGCGGCCTGCCGGTGGGCGGCCCGTACGATCTCGAAGTGCGCCTGGTAGACGCGGAGGGCAACCCGCGTGCGGCGAACGCGGTGTACCAGATACTGGTCGGCGACCTGTGGGTGCTGGCCGGCCAATCGAATATGCAAGGGGTCGGCAAGGTGTCCGAACTGCCGCCGCCGACGGCGACGGTGCACATGTTCACGATGGACGACCGCTGGGCTCCGGCACGCGAGCCGCTGCACCCGCTGTTCGAGTCGAAAGACGAGGCCCACTGGCACGGGCTCGTGCCGAAGGACAAGACGCGCGAGGAGATCCTGCCGGGGGTGCGCCAGGGCGCTCGGTCGCCCGACGCGCGGAGCGTCGGCCCGGGCCTGCCGTTCGGGTGGGAGTTGTACCGGATTACGGGGGTACCTGTCGGGCTCATACCCTGCGCGCGCGGCGGCACCAGCTTGGAGCAGTGGAGCCCGGCCATGAAAGACGAGGGCGGCAAGTCCCTTTATGGTGCGATGCTTCGCCGCGTCGCAGCAGCCGGCGGGCGGGTGCGCGGCGTGGTCTGGTACCAGGGCGAGTCCGACGCGAACCCCGATGCCGCCGGCACGTACGAGCAGCGCTTCGTGGACTTCGTGTCGGCCACGCGGGCAGACCTGGCTCATCCCGACTTGCCGTTTCTCTACGTGCAGATCGGCCGGTTCATCATCCCATCGGATGGCCGGCCGTCGCCGTGGGATATCGTCCGCGAGGCGCAGCGACTCGCGGAGCCGAGGCTGACCCACGCGGCGGTCGTGCCCGCGGCCGATGGCACGCTGGTGGACGCGATCCATCTCGACACGGCGGCGCAGATGAAAGTGGGCAAGCGCCTCGCGCTGAACGCCGCACGGGAGTTGTTCGGGCGGGAGGACTTGCGCCCAGGGCCGCGCCTGGCGAAGGGCACAATCAACGACCGACGCACGCTCGTGACGATCCGCTTCAATGACGTCAACGGCCGCTTGCGGGCGGACGGCCGCCCGACCGGCTTCGTGCTCGCGGATGAGGCCGGAGAGCCGATCGCCATCATCATGCGGGTGGACCTGCCCGAGGACCGTCCCGACACCGTCGAACTGGCATTGGCGCGGGAACTCCCCGAGGGCGCGCGGCTGTGGTACGCGCGAGGCTTCGACCCCTACGCCAACCTGACGGACGACCAGGACATGGGCATGCTGTCGTTCGGACCGGTCTCAATACCGTATCCGGCAGAGTAGCCGCCAACGCGCTTGAATCCGGGCGTATGCTCTGTGGGCCCGCTGACGCGGCGCAATCGTGAGTCGGGCGATGCGATGACAGGTCTGGTCAGCCACATCCGGGAGACACTGATCTCCACCCCGGACACGGTGTGCCTGGAGCGCGCGCGGCTGGTGACCGAGGCCTGCCGCGAGTACGAGAAGGTTCCGGCGGTGCTCCGGCGCGCCCATGCGTTCCGGCATGTCCTGGAGCACATGACGCTGGACCTGCACACCAACCCCGTGTTCGCCGGAAACACGTCCTCGCGTCCTCGGGCATGGATGCTGCTGCCGGAATACGGGTTCCTCGTTCCCGACCAGGCCGAGGTGGAGCACGACTGGACGACCGGCTTTCTCGACGGCGACGCGATTCCCGCGGACCTGCGGTCGTATTGGGAAGGGCGGTCGTTCGGCGGCGCCGGCGCGGTCGGCCACCTGGCGGCGGACGTGCAGCGTGTGGTGCGCGAAGGCCTTGAATCGGTGATTGCCGAGGCGCGCCGCGACGCGGGTGAGGGCGATGCTGCTGTACGCCAGTTCCGCGAGGCAGCGGTGATCGCATGCGAAGCGGTCGTCGCGTGGGCGCAGCGTTACGCTGACGCTGCCGAGGAGGCCGCCGACGCGGCTACCGACCCGTCCCTGCGCGATGCGCTGGTGCGGGTGGCCGATGCCTGCCGCCGCGTGCCTGCTCAGCCCGCCCGTAACCTGTTCGAAGCTCTCCAGACGATCGCCCTGGTGCATTTGGCGATTGCCATAGAAGGTCACGGCTTCTCGGTGTCCGTCGGTCTGCTCGATCGCATCTTGCAGCCGTTTGCCGATGAAGCGCGGGACGGCGAACGGACGACTGAACTGCTCGCCGCGTTCCTGCTCAAGTTGACGGCGAACTCCGTCTGGGGCAGCTTCTCCAAGACCCAGGCGGTGACGGTCGGCGGTCTGGATCACGACGGGGCCGATCAATGCAGCGAGCTGACCCTGTGTATCCTGGACGCTTTCGCGCTGGCGCGCGTGGGCGATCCGCACCTCTTCCTGCGGTGGCACCGGGGGATGGATCCGCGCGTGAAAAGCCGCGCCGTCGAGATGCTGCGCGGGGGGTTGAGCATGCCGCTTCTCGTCGGCGATGAGCAAACCACGGCGGGACTGATAAACGCCGGCATCGCGCCTGAGGACGCGTGGTCGTACTGCGTCATCGGGTGCAACGAACTGGGCATGCCGGGCAAAGTCGCCGAATCGGCCCTCGGCCCGGACCTCAACTATCTGGCAGAGCTGAACGCCGTCCTCTTCGAACTCGATGCGCCCGATCGGATTCGCTGCATGGACGATCTGTGCGCCCGGCTCGAAGCACAGATGACGGAGACCTGCCGCAGGGCGTTCGCCCGGCATCAGGAGTGGCGCCGCCGCATGGCGGAGGAGATGCCGACCCCGTTCACCTCGTCGTTGATGGACGGGTGCCTGGCGCGCGGTCGGGACCTCCACACGGCGTACGACCTCCCTGGTATGTACGAGCGCGGCCTGACCAACGCGACCAACGCGCTCGCGAATATCGAGCGACTGGTGTTCACCGACCGGGCGCTGTCGCTGCGCGCGCTTGTCGCCGCCCTCAAGGGGAATCTGGACGACGCCGCGATCCGCGCGCAGCTCCTCGCCGGGCCCAAGTGGGGCAATGATGACGATCGCGCCGATCGCTGGGCGCTGGAGCTGGTGGCTATGCGCGAGCGCGTCAAGCAGCGCGTGGAGAAGGAGCTGGGCCACCCGCATCACTTGAGCTGCCATGTCGTGCGCAGCCTGCACTTCCTCGACGGGCGCAACATCGCGGCATCCGCCGACGGCCGGCCGGCGCATGCGCCGGTGGCTGACAGCATCGGCGCCGCGACGGGCACGGCAATAGCAGGCCCCACCGCTTTGCTCAACAGCGTCCGAAAGCTGAAGCCGGCCGAGTATTACCAGGGCGGGTACAACCTGAATCTCAACCTCACGACCGCCGCCGTCGCCGGAGACGACGTGCCCCCGCGGCTGGCGGCCATGATTGATGCGTTTCTCGCCTACGGCGGACAAGAGCTGCAGCTCAACTGTCAGGACGTAGACACTTTGCGTGCGGCTCAGGAGGATCCAGAGCGTTACCGCGACCTGTTGGTTCGGGTCGCCGGGTTCAACGCTTTGTTCGTGCAGCTTTCCCGCCGCGAGCAGGACGCGTTGATCCGGCGAGCGGAGAATGCCTGGTAGGCCACGTTATCCATGGCCGTTATGGGTCGGTGGGCCCGTCGCCCCCGAACTCCGCGCGTCCTCCCATTGCATCCCCGATATACATCAAAGAGGCGCAGATGTCCAAGGGTGCCGCATTGACTCTCGTCGCCTCCCCGCGTACGCTGTTCTTGGTTGACGCTGTGACGCGGCGGAGCGGCACGACATCGGTTGCGGGCGCGCCTCCGACCAGGCGGACGAGGCCGAAAGGGGGGCGGCGCGGCGGAAACGACGGCCCTTCGCGGGAGAACGGCGCATGTCTGCCGGGGAGCGCACCGCAGGTCGTCCGGCCCGGCGACAAGGTGAGCCGATCGCAGGCAGGGCGAGGGGGCCGTTACTGTGCATCGCCCGGATGGCCGGGCAGCCCCTTTGGTGACGATGGTTCAGATGCGTGAAGGTCGGCGGGCCGCCGAGGCAGTAGAATGGTAGTCTGGCAACGGCGGACGCAGCATTAGCTTGGCCGCGCGAGTCGAATTGTGGAGGGATTGAGGAGAGTCTGAGGATGAAGATCGCTTTCGTAGGTGCCGGCAGTCTGGGCTTCACCCGGACGCTGGTCATAGACATGATGTCGTGGGAGGACATGCAGGATGCCCACATTGCCCTGATCGACATTGACAAGCAGCGGCTGGACTACGCTCACCGGGCGGTGAATCGGATCATGGAGGTCGGCCAGTATCCGGCGAAGGTCGAGGCGACCCTGGACCGCGCGGAGGGCCTCAAGGACGCCGACATCGTCATCACGACGATTCTGGCTCATGGGGCCGATGGGTTCCGGCCCGAGATTGACATCCCCATGAAGTACGGCGTGGACTTCAACGTCGGCGACACGCACGGCACGGCGGCGGTGTTCCGCGCGCTGCGGACGATCCCTATGATGCTCGACATCTGCCGCGACATCGAGCGCCACGCGCCGAACGCCTACTTGCTGAATTACACGAACCCCATGTCAATGCTGTGCCGGGCGATGCAGCGCGAGACCTCCGTCAGATTGGTCGGGCTCTGCCACAGCGTGCAGGGCCTGGGCGGAATGCTTGCCTCGTGGATCGGCGCGCCGCGGGACGAGATCGTGTGCGCGTGCGCGGGCATCAACCACCAGGCGTGGGCGATCCGGTTCGAATGGAACGGCAAGGATGCCTACCCGCTGCTGCGCGAGGCGATGCAGCGTCCGGAGATCTACCGCAAGGACATCGTGCGCAACGAGATGTTCCTGGCGCTCGGCTATTACGTCACCGAATCGAGCGGGCACAATTCGGAGTACAACTGGTGGTTCCGCAAGCGCCCAGAGCTCATCGAGAAGTACTGCATGCACGGCGAGAACTGGAACCCGGGCCGGCATCGCTACATCCTCGACGAGTACGAGGATCGGGAACAGGCCGAGAAGTGGCAGAAATCAATGGAGGACTATGGCGCGGGACGCGTCGAGATCAAGTTGGGCCGATCGCACGAGTACGCGTCCAGCATCGTGCGCGGACTGCTTTTCGACGAGGTCTTCGAGTTCAACGCCACGGTGGCTAATGCCGGGCTGATTACCAACCTGCCCGATCAGTGCGCGGTCGAAGTTCCCGTCATCGCGACCAAGACCGGCTTCGGTCCGATTCACGTCGGCGCCCTGCCCATACAGTGCGCAGCGCTCAACCAGGTGAACACAGCAGTGAACGAACTCGCGGTCGAGGCGGCGATCAACGGCGACCCCCAGGCCGCCTACCACGCGTGCTGCTACGATCCGCTCGCGGCCTCAGCCCTGTCGCTGGCGGAGATCAGGCAGATGGTGGATGAGCTGTTCAAGGTCCAGGCGCCGCTGCTGCCGCAGTTCAAGCACCTGACCTAGGACGTGACGGGGGCGCCGGGAGCGCTTTGCGCAACGCCTCGCCAGATCGCGCCGAATGGGCTATACTGGACACACCTGGTCCGGGCCGGCGAGTGCGTGCATGCGAAAGGCAGTTTGGATCTCGGCGCTTGTCCTCGTAATCGCAGCACTCCTCTGCATCTTTCTGTATCCGCGATGGGCGCGGCCCAAGCGCCAACCGCCCGCAGCTCCGGAGCCACCGCCGAAGCGCGCCACCATCACCTTCATCGGCGACATCATGCTCGCATCAGGCGCCGGCAAGCTCGCCTCCGCACGGGGCACCGAGGATCTCCTCAGCGGCGTGAGCGACGTGCTGCGCGCCGACGATCTCACCATCGGCAACCTCGAATGCGCGGTCGCGACCACCGGCACGCCCGCCGACAAGGATTACACCTTCCGCGCGGATCCCGTGCTGTTGCCCGGCCTGCGCCGGGCGGGCGTTGACGCTGTATCCCTCGCCAATAACCACAGCCTCGACTACGGCGGCGCCGCCCTGCTCGAGACGCTGGAGCACGTGCAGAAGGCAGGGCTGCACAGCGCCGGGGCGGGGGCCAACCTGAGCGCGGCCGCCGCGCCGGCGATCATCGCTGCCGGCGGACACAAGGTCGCATTTATCGCAGCCAGCCGCGTGCTCCCGTCAGGGGCCTGGTACGCCGCCGCTGATCGCCCCGGGATCGCCCCGGCCTACGATCCGGCGCACATGCTCGCTGCGATTCGCTCGGCCAGCGCCAGAGCCGATATCGTCATCGCGTACCTGCACTGGGGGAAGGAACGCGCGATTAGGCCGGAGGGGTACCAACGGTCGGTCGCCCGGCAGTGCATCGAGGCAGGTGCGGATCTCGTGGTCGGCACTCACCCCCATGTGCTGCAGGGCTTCGAGTACCATCGCGGCAAGCTCATTGCGTACAGCTTGGGCAACTTCGTCTTCAACAACCGGGTCAAGGAAACCGCGATGCTGCAGACCAGGTTCGCGGATGGCGGCATGAACGGCGCGGGCGTGATTGCGTGCCACATCACGGGCTACCGCCCGCAGTTGGTGGATGATCCCCGTGTCCGGCAGCAGATGCTCCGTTCGCTGGAAGAGCGGTCGTTTGGAGTGCGCATCGCGGACGACGGCTCGCTATCGCCCGCGCAGTGACGCCTGGCCTGGCTCGTCGCGCCGGCGAGCGGCGCGGTTCGCCTTGATGTATAATGGGTCGGATATGTGCTGGTCGCGCCCGCGCCGGGAATGCCGGAGGGGATCGTGAATCGCGCCATCGTTACACGCTGCGTCTTGCTGATCGCACTGCTCACCTGCTTCGCCGTGCCGGCGTGGGCAAAGGACTTTCGTCTCGCCCGCGCGGAGATAACGGCGGAAGTCCGCCAGGACGGCTCAATGCGCGTGCGCGAGGAACGCGACTTCGTCTTCAACGGCGACTTCACCTACGCGTACCGCGTGCTGAAGCTCCCGCCGGGAACGACCGTCACTCGTCTCGCCGTCGGTGAACCCGGCACTTCCTATGTCGAACGTCCTGATCAGTCACCAGGGACCTACCGTGTCTCACGGCAGGGCAACGCGCTGACGGTGTACTGGTATTACCGGGCGAGCGACGAGACGCGGACGTTCGTGCTCGCCTACGACGTCGCGGGGGCGGTGCAGAAGCACCGCGATGTCGCGGAACTCTACTGGCAGTTCATCGGGACGGAATGGGGGGCGCAGACGAACTTCGCGCGCGTCACCGTGAACCTTCCGGGCGCGGTGCAGCGCAGCGACATCCGCGCGTGGGCGCACGGGCCGCTGTGGGGCAACGTCGCCATCGCGGACGGTCGCGTCGACCTCACGTGCAAACGGCTGCCCGCAAAGACGATGGTGGAGGGCCGGATCCTCTTCCCGACCCACGTCATCCTTCGCAGCGCACGCCAGGATAAGGCTGCAGTCCTCGCGTCGGTGCTCGCGGAGGAGGGGCGGTGGGCCAAGAGCGCCAACCGCAGACGCATTCTGTTCGCGCTGCCGCTCATCCTGGCCATCGGCGGTCCGCTCGTCGCGCTCGTGCTGTACCTAGTCTTCGGA
>CP070648.1:1009635-1019082 GCA_020354555.1 Armatimonadota bacterium
CGGATCGGCTCCGCGCACGTGACGTACTTCCGCGAGATCGCCGCCGAGTACGGTGCGCTGACCCCGCCGGCTCGAGCGGCGGCGGCGTATCCGGCCGCGAGGTCTCTCAACGGCTTGCGTCTGTCTGTCGACGGGAGGAAATAGGGGGCCATGGATGAATACCCCCCGCTCAACCTCGACCATCTGCGCACGCTCACTGACACGACGGGCATAATCCAGCACGCCACCTACTCCATCCCGAACCGCAAGACGGGCTACACGACCGACGACAATGCGCGCGCTCTCGTCGTTGCTCTACAGTACTACGAGCACATGCAGGGCCGCGGGAGTCTCCGCCTCATCTCGACCTACCTGTCCTTCCTCCATTTCGCCCAACGCCCCGACGGCAAGTTCCGCAACTTCATGAGCTATGAGCAGAACTTCCTGGACAACGAGGGGTCGGAGGACTGCTTTGGCCGATCCGTCGCGGCCTGCGCGTACACGCTGTGTACGCCGGTTCACGAGAATATCAAGCGCACGGCCCGCCATCTGCTCGACCGCGCCCGACCGTGGTTCAATCGCCTCAGATCACTGCGCGGCAAGGCGCACCTGATGTGCGGGCTGTACTTTATGGCGCGCGCAGACGGTACGTCCGAACACGTCCGAGACACCGTGCGCACGATTTGCGATTTCTATCAGGACTGCTACCGCGCGGAAAGCGCGCCGGATTGGCGCTGGTTCGAACCCATCCTGGCGTATACCAACGCGCTTATGCCCGCCACGCTTTTCCTGGGGTACGAGATGCTGGGCGAAAGCCGGTGGCTGGAGGTCGCGCGCGAGTCCCTCGACTTCCTGTACGAAGCGACCACTGCCGACGATCACCTCGATCTCGTCGGCAATGAGGGGTGGTGGGTGCGCGGCAGTGAACGCCCACGCTTCGACCAGCAGCCGGTGGACGCAGCGGCCTACGTGGAGGCATGTCTCGCCGCATGGCGCGCAACGCGGGAGGATCGGTACCGGCAATGGGCGGTGAAGGCGCTCGACTGGCTCCTGGGCAAGAACGCGCACGGTCTCGCGCTCTACGACCCGGCGACCGGCGGGTGCTGCGACGCGCTCACGCAATCCGGCGTGAACTGGAACCAAGGCGCGGAGTCAACCATCGCGTTCCTGCACGCCTACCTCAGCATGCTGCTGGCAGATGCCCTCCCGGGCGCAGCACCTGCGGTCGTCTCGAACCATCTCGGCGACCTCTAGCATATCCCCCGGCCTACGGTGCAAGACGCTCGGCGGTCATCGAAACACGCCGGCGTACACCTGGCCCGCCTCGCGGTTGACCAGCACCGCGTCTTCAAGCCCGCGCACCGGAAGCGCCTTTCCACCATGGCGCACGTCCGCAACCTGCTCGCCCTTCGGCGGCCGTACCTGGAACGCACCGGTCACGGATGGACGTAGTCTCGCAATGACTGCGCGCCCCCTCGCCCATGCGGGTTCACGCGATCGGCATGACGACCGGCGCTTTCGATCACGGCCTTGCCGCGGCGAGGCGCGGATACGGCGTGTCGTACCCCTTCACCGAGTGCCACAAGATCTGGTTGAACGTGTGCTCGTCGGCCTGGTCTATGTCATCCAGCGGTAGGTCGAGTGACTTCATCGCCCAGTATCTTTGCGGCCCGGAGAGCGCGTTGAGCGGCGGATTCATCTCGTCGAGCGGGATGCGATTCGGCACGGCCGTGTAGGGCTTCAGATCGGCGGTGTCCGTGAAGCACGAGGCCATCGGCGTGGCTGAGAGGTCGAACTGGTTCATCGGCGGTAGCCCGAGGATTAACTCGATGGTGCGCACCATGCCGGTCTGATTGTAGTTCGTGCTATCCACCGCGCCGCGCTTCGTATAGGGGCTGATGACAAATGCCACCGTGCGGTGACCATCCACGTGATCCAGGCCGGCCTGGGGGTCGTCCTCCACCACGAAAATGCACGTCTTCGGCCAGAAAACGCTGTGCGATACCGCCTCCACGATCTGCCCCAACGCCAGGTCGTTGTCTGCTACGGTGGCGCGCGGCGTCGGATACCCAGGCCGCGTGCCGACGGTGTGATCGTTGGGCAGCAGCATCATGATGAGATTGGGCAGCTCGCCGCTGGCCTCGAACTGGCGCAGCTCCTTGATGAACTCGCGCGCGCGATACACATCCTGCACTTTTCCCGGAAAGCCGACGTATGTCGGGCAGAGGTATGGTTCAAGGGTTTCAACTCCCGGCCGTGCGCGAATCTTGACCTCATTCGTGCCGTTCACGTAATCCGCGTAGATATCGGCCCAGCTCGCGCCGGACGGGTCTATCTCCGCGCGCACGAACTCGCCGTAGTCGCGGAGGGTTTTCCCGTGCCGCAGTGCGTTGTCCCACAGAAAACCTGATGACGCGTAGGCGAGAGGGTCGCCGCCCCAGTAGGGATATGAACGCTCGAAGCCCCCGAACGACTTCTCGAGATAGTCCGTCACGTACGCCTCGTCGGTCCACTGGTGCCCGTCCGCGCTGTTAACCCCGCTGCAATAGAAGTTGTCGAGCAGCACGAATTCCCGCGCGAGCCTGTGGTGGTTGGGCGTGACCTCTTCCCCGAAATGCACGAGCGCCGGATCCCCGTTGCCCTCCGGCATGTCGCCCAGGATCTGATCGTAGGTGCGGTTCTCCTTGATAATGTCGATGACATGCTCGAAGACGGACTTCTCGCCGACGTGCAGCGGCACGGGCACTGGCTTCCGCGAGGGGCGTCCGGGCCGCAGACCGCGGACGGCGAACGCCAGCCGGTTGTTATCCGCCACGCGCTTCGTGTACGCCTCGAGTCGCGCCGCGTCCGGCGCCGGGATGACGGACACGGAGCCCAACGCGTCATAGACCTGGCGCAAGACGTACTCGCTCGGCTTGGACACCGCATCCTTCTCCAGCCCGTGATACTGGCGGACCCGCTCGAGGTGTCTCGCGCGTCCGGTGGGCGCGTTGAGTGAGCCCACCCCCTTGACGTTGGCAACGAACACCGTCTTGCCGTCGGCGCTTAATCTCACGCTGCCTGGATACCATCCCGTCGGGATGAATCCCTCGACGCGGCTTGTTTCCTCTGCGTCCGGCCCACCTGCGACCGCGCCGAGACGCACGACTGCGATGGCGTTGTTGCCGCCGTTGGCCACGTACAGTGTGCGACCGTCAGGGCTCAGCGCCACCGCGTTCGGCGCGCTGCCGAAGGGAAGTACCTCAGCAGGTGCGACGTCAATCGTCTCTACGACCTTGCGCGACGCCGTGTCGACGACCGATACCGTGTCGCTGTTCGCGTTCGCGACGAATAAGCGGCTCGCTTCTCGATTGAGAGCGAGCCCGCAGGGATGCAGGCCGACCTCGATCTGCGCCACCTCGGTCTGTTGCGCCAGATCAACCACGGATACCATGCCGCTGGCCGCGATGCCGGTCGACGGATCAACCACAATAGGGGTGCCCGACGACGCCGCCGTCGCATCACCTTCGACCGGATGCCGTCCACCCCAGTTGGTGACATAGGCGGCGTCCCCAGCGGCCACGACCCCGTAAGGCGCCACGCCGACGGGAATCTCGGCCATCAACTCGCCGCTCGCCGCATCCACTACGCCGAGCGTGTTGTTGCGGTTGAGGCAGACGTACAGGGTCGCACCGTCCTGGCTCAGCGCCAGCCCGCCGGGCAGAGGATTGCCTTGCCCGCCTGGGCCAGGCAGCACGATCGGCTCACCGAACCTGGCCACCCGCTCCTCGATCACGACGCGGTGTACTGCGCCCTGCGTCCCTGAGGTGAATATCGCTCCGCCGTCAGCAGCCCAAACGATGCCGACGAACGTGTGCCCACCCTTGGGCACCGGCAGCGTCTGCATGATTGCCCGATCGCTCACGCGGATCAAGACGAGCGCGTTGCTGTTCAGCGCCGCCAGCAGACTCCCATCCGGGCTTAAGGCCAGATCTGTCGGCCTGCCCGGAAACTCGACCTGGAACCCGGCAGGATCGAGCACCTGGTTCGTCGGAACCACAATGCGCCCATCCCCCTGGCGGCCGACCGCCGCGCCGTCGAGGTCGGGCTCCGCCCCGGATGCCGATAACCCCAACGCCAGCGCAACGGCGACGCAGCTCAGGACACGACCCGCAACCCTCATTCGTCTCACGATCGCCTCCTTCACACGTCAGCTGTAGTCTCTCGCCTTCCCTCCTTGGCACGTCCTTTCCTTCCTCGCAACGCCGCTGGGCCGGCGCGACCGGCCGATTGACCGTCGCACGCGTGGCGGCTATACTTGCCCGCGAGGTTCCGCTCACCTTGCGCAGTGCACAGGACGATTCACAGCCCAGTCTCCGCCCTGGCCGCGTCGGCCTGATTGCGCTTGTCCTCATCCCCCCGAACGCCTACTGGATCATCCAGATGGAGCGCGTGCGCCAGGGGCCCTACGTCACCAGCATCTCGCTCTTCTTCAACGTCGTCTTCATCATCCTGGCGATCACATTGCTGAACGGATTGCTGCGCCGCTGGACGCCGCGCCACGCCCTGACCCAGCCCGAACTCATCACCATCTACTCAATGCTCGCCGTTGCCTCAGCGCTCGCCGGCATGGACATGATGCAGGGCCTGCTGATGGTGATGACGCACTCCACGTGGTTTGCCACCCCGGAGAACAATTGGGACGGCCTCTTCGCGCGTTACCCTCCGCACTGGCTGCTGATTGACGACAAGGGCGTGCTTCAGAGCTACTACCAGGGCAACTCCACGCTCTACCGCTGGGATATCATCCGCGCGTGGATCGGGCCGGCGGCATGGTGGTTGGGCTTCATCGTCGCGCTGCTGTTCGTCCTCATGTGCGTCAGCGTCATTCTGCGCAAGCAGTGGATGGACCACGAGCGCCTCACCTTCCCGATCGTCCAGTTGCCGCTCGAGATGACGCGCCCCGGGATGGACGTTTTTCGCAGCAAGCTGCTGTGGATTGGATTCGCCGTCGCGGCGGTGGTTGATACGCTGAACGGACTCAGCTACTTCTATCCCGCAGTGCCTGCGATAAACATCTCCAACATCAACCTGCGCACGTACATCGCCGTTCATCCCTGGACCGCGATTGATTGGATGCCGTTGACCTTCTACCCCGCCGTGATCGGGTTGAGCTTCTTGCTCCCCGTGGACCTGCTCTTTTCATGCTGGTTCTTCTACTTCTTCTGGAAGCTGCAGCGTGTCGTGAGCCGCGCCTTCGCGTGGGATGTCGTGCCGCAGTTTCCGTTCATAGACGAGCAAGGCTTCGGCGCGTACATGGGCATCGTCGCCGCTCTGCTGTGGATCGGGCGGCGCTACCTGCGCCAGGTCGGGCGCAAAATCGCCGGCCGGCCTTCGGAGCTTGATGATTCACACGAGGCGCTCTCGTACCGGCAGGCCGCGATTGGGTTGGCGCTCGGCATCGGCGCGCTCGGCCTATTCTGCTGGCGCACCGGCATGACGCCGGGCATGATCGCGGCGTTCTTCGTCGTGTACCTTGCGCTCGCGGTTGCGGTCACGCGGGTGCGAGCGGAGTTCGGCTCGCCGGTGCACGACTTCCATATGATGGGGCCGGACCGCGTCCTGCCGGTCGTCTTGGGCAGCGAGGCCATCGGCCGTCGCGACCTGTCCATGTTCGCGGTGTTCTGGTGGTTCAACCGGGCGTATCGCAGCCACCCCATGCCGCATCAACTCGAAGGTCTGTATCTCGCGCGCCGGACGCGCGCGAACGCGCGCGCGTTCATGTGGTGCGTCATGGTCGCGGTCCCCGTCGGCGCGCTGTCGGCGTTGTGGGCCTACACGCATCTCGCCTACACGCTGGGCGTATCGGCTAAGTTCTGGAGCGGCTACGGGTACGGCGGAGAGGCATTCAGCCAACTGGAAACCTGGCTGACAGCCCCTGAGGCACCCAACTTCAAGGCCATCACGGCCATGGCGTTCGGCTTCGGGGCGGCGGCCTTGCTCACCATCATGCGGGCGCAGTTCCTTTGGTGGCCGTTCCATCCCGTGGGCTACGCGATATCGGGGAGCTGGAGCATCAACTTGGTGTGGACGCCCATGCTCATCGCCTGGGCCATCAAGTTGGGGGTCCTGCGCTATGGCGGGCTGCGCCTCTACCGCCGCGCGCTGCCGTTCTTCCTCGGCCTCATCCTGGGCGAGACCGTGGCGGGATGCGGCTGGAGCTTGATCGGCATAGCGTGGGGTATTCCAACTTACAGCTTCTGGGGCCGCTGAAGCGGCGGGGCGTTCCCAAGCCGATCACGCAACTCGTCGCGCACGCCGCCGCGATGCGTACAGTCCGACAACGCCGATGACGTATATGCCAAGCGCGGCGATCCCGACCATGCGGAACCCCGCCGACATCGCGAGCATCACCGCGAGAATCGCCGCCACCACCGACGTCGAGGCATTGATCCCCCACGCCCACGGGACAAACGACGGCGCGATCTCGTTCACCACCCGGATGCCGGTTGGGAAGAACATGCCCATCGCGAACCCGAGCGGCGCGATGAGCAGGACCGCGACGGCAATCCGCGCCCACAGCGCGTAACCAAGGAACGCCTGGAAAATCGTCGCGCCGAAGCCCAGATACAGCACCCCCAGCGCCAGCAGCCCAACCAGCACCCACACGAGCGAGCGCTCGGCGCGCGAGATCGCCCGCTGGCTCACTAGGCTGCCGACCCCCGAGGACACAAGTAGGGAACTCAGCACGACGGTGAGCGAGTACGTCGGGTACCCCAGGAACAACACGAACTTCTGGATGAAGCTAATCTCGATGAACATGAACCCGAAGCCCAACGCGGCAAAGTATACCGCCAGCCCGCCTGCCGAGGGCGAGTACACGCCGCGCCGCCGGAACAGGGCCAGGGGCGCGAGGATGAACGCAAGGGCGCTCAGCACCGCCACCCCCAGCAGCGGCACCAGGACAAGCTGTCCGCTCGCCATCGCGGCTCGCTCGTAACGATGAGCAGGATGGAGCACGCGGCCCCATTTGTAGTAGGGCCAGATAAACGGGCTGTCATCGGTCGGCGGATCGCGGCGGAGGGGGCTGCGGCGCATATAATGCCCGCGCGCCGGTGGCGAGGTGCGCAGGAACCACGACAACTCGTTGGCGAGACTGCGGTAGGGCAAATGCACCGGCACGAAGCCGTTCTCGGCGCAGCGGCGCTCGAGCAGGCTCACCGCCCGCGCCGGGAAGGGATCCGCACGCACGAGGTGGAGCATGATGCCGCGGCCGAAGATGACAGCGATATGATCAGCCGGACGTTTGGCCCCGGATCGGCGCACGGCCTCCAACGCCGCACCCGCGCGCAGAATGCTCTGTCGAAAGGGCGTCTGGCCGGGCGCTCCGAATGCGTCGAGATGCCCGTAACAGAGCACGCCGCCCTCGCGCAGGTGAGCCAGGTAGTTCTGGGCCGCCTCGACCGTGTAGAGATAGTTCTCAAAGAGGACGTTGGCGCCCAGGTTTGCGGCTGTCAGAGTGTCGGTGCCGTTGATTTCGATGAGGTCATACTGCTGTCGTGACTGTCTGACAAACGAGCGCCCCTCGCCCACCACATATCTCACACCGGGACGCTCCGACAATGCGCCGGCGTAATCGCGAAACGACTGCGTAAGCAGCCGCGCCGTGATGGGGTCCAATTCGACCGCGGTCGTCCGCCGCGCCCCGCTGCGCAGCGCAACGAGCATCTCCCTGCCGCCGCCGGCGCCGATAATCAAGACCTCCGGCCGCGGCGGCAGGATCGCGTACGGCAGCGTCAGCACGTGGTCCGCGAAGAACTCACCCAGTTCGCTCGCGTCGGCCGCACGGTAGATTGCGGTGTTGGCGTCCCCGTCGTGAGGAACGCTGAGCAGATGCGGCCTCGGTCCCCGAAGCCGGACAGTGACGCCAGGCTGCTTGGTCACGCCGAGACCGCTGTCTTCCTCCATGCGCTCCAAGACATCAACCCGGAACACGGCTCCCCACCGAGTGTGCTGGCGCAGATGGCGATAAACGGGAATCTGTTCCGCCACCGCTGCGGGCCACTCAGAGCGTGGCTCTTCTGCCGCAAGGGCGGCATACCCAGAGGCCAGTTGAACGGCCATCCACTTCTCGCTGCTCGGGCGGAACTCCAACGAGCGCCAGAACGCCCCGCCGCCCCCCGCCAGCAATACAATCAGTGCCACCGGCGCGATCGCAGTCTGCGGCCGCCACCACCACCCCCAGCATAGCGCCGCCCCGGCCATCACCCCCGCCGCTAACATCACCACCCCGGGGGTCTCCAGCCGCCAAATCGCAGGCACCACCACCCCCGCCCCCAGCCCCGCCCCCACCAGGTCCGCACAGTACACCCGCGTCACCCGCTCCGACGCCGCCGAGATCGCCCCCGCGATACATACGCCCCCCAAGAAGAACGGTATCCCCGCCGCCGCATAATACGCCCCCAGATACCACCACTGCACCGGCTGCCGCAATAACTGCAGCGGGTAAAACGGCGTGTGTGCGTAAATCGCCAGGCTCGCCGGAATGAACGCCGCAAACGCCAGCGCGCACCAGAACAGCGTCCGCGGCAGGTTCCCACGCAGGATGCCCGGGAACGCCGACAGCAATGCCCCTGCCGCCCCGTACCCCAGCAGCGCCAGGCTGATCACCACGTACGCGAAGTGGTACCACAGCGTGAACGAGAACAGGCGCGTCAGCGCCACCTGAAGCATCAACACGCTCGCCGATGTCAGGAACACCGCGGGGTAGATCGCGGCAGGCGGACGCTTCCCTACGGCATCCATCGGGCAGCGCCTCCGCGACGCTCGCACAGGCTCGGAGGATTGGGCCTTGGCATCCTCACAGCCCCGCGCTCAGCAGTCTCCGTCGCACGGGGCATCACCGGCGCCCGGCGGCAGCCACGCCGCCCTTTACAGCCCCGACGTAGCGCTCGGCGAGGCCCGGCTCGGGGTCGGTGGCGACGCGCAGAAAGATCATGCGCTTATGGGCGTCCTCGCTCGCCGGCAAGTCGCCGCGCTTGTAGCCCGGATAGTCACCGGACAGCGGGCCGCGACCCCGCGTGAAGACGTCGAAACCGCGGGCGAACAGCGGCAGCAAGTGCAGCAAACCGTAGCCGCTGCCTCCGGCCTTCGCCCCCGCCGCATTGAGGGCTTCAAGCAGTCTCTCGCGCGGCACAGCCTTCAGCGCCTCTGGATGGTACATCACAGGAAACCCGTAGAAGCCGCCCGGTTCCGCGCCTTCGTATCTGCGCAACGGGCTAAGACACGTCACATTCGCCAACCCCGCTTCCACCGCGTTGACCCATTCGCGGCGCCCCGCGTTGAGCGCATCGAGCTTCCGCAACTGGACCTGGGCGATGCCCATCGCCAGGGGATGGGAGCGGAATTTCATGCCTAGACCGAGGGGCTGGTACTCGGCGTAGCGTGGGCTGACCAGGTCGAGACCGCCCATGCGGTTGCACTGACTGA
>CP070648.1:1019182-1052195 GCA_020354555.1 Armatimonadota bacterium
ACCACCGTGTCAATGTTGACGACGCTCGGCGTGACGGCCCGCGCGACTGTCGCAAATGACGGCGGGACGCTCATGTCCGGCGCCGCGGCCATGACCCGCTGCATTGCGGGCGGAGCGAGCCGGCTGTGGCTCAGCGCGAGCACGAGCCACGACGCGGCAAGGCCGCCGACGAATCCTGCTGCGACTGCAGCAGCGATAACGGGACTGAGGGTGCGTATGGGCGAAATGCTGCGATCTCTCATGGCGTTAGCGGCCGGAACGCGGGGCGACCGTGAGGGCAAGTCAATCTGTTTCCGCCGTTACCGCGCCGCGTGCCGGCCGCAGTGGAGTCAGGAGCCCTGGTCGTGCGTTCGAAGGCGCTCGCTACTTCCCTTTCCGCGGGAGCTGCGCCATCAGGTTCGCCATCTCGATGGCGCTCATCGCCGCGTCGAAGCCGCGGTTGCCGGCCTTGGTGCCGGCGCGCTCCACCGCCTGCTCGATGGTGTCGGCGGTGACGATGCCGTAGATCACCGGCACCCCGGTCTGCAACCCCGCCTGGGCGATGCCCTTCGACGCCTCCGCCGCGACGTATTCGAAGTGTGGTGTCGCGCCGCGGATAACCGCGCCGAGGCAGATCACCGCATCGTATTTCCCGGTCTGCGCGAGCTTCTGCGCCGCGAGCGGGATCTCGAACGACCCCGGCACCCAGGCGACCTCGACCTGCGACTCCTCCGCGCCGTGACGCTGCAGCGCGTCCATCGCTCCGCCCAGCAGCCGCCGCGTGATGAACTCGTTGAACCGGCTTGCGATGATGGCGAAGTTGAGTCCCTCCGCCGTCAGCTTGCCCTCATAGGTCTTCGGCATATATCGCTCCTTTTGTGGCACAGCCGCCATCGGCTGTGCAAGGCGTCGGGTGAGGATTGCCTGTGATTATTCCCCGGGCCCGCTATCGGCGTCCATGCGCGGTTTCAACGCCGCGCCATCAGTCCACTGGCAACTGGTGCCCCAGCTTGTCCCGCTTCGCGCGCAGATAGCACGCGTTTTGCTCGGTCGGCGGCACCGCCAGCGGCACCTGCTCGACGATCGTCAGCCCGTAGCCCTGCAACCCGACCAGCTTCTTCGGGTTATTCGTCATCAACCGGATGTTCTTCAGACCCAGGTCAACCAGCACCTGCGCCCCGATGCCGTAATCGCGCAGGTCGGCGGGGAAGCCGAGCAACTCGTTCGCCTCGACCGTGTCGTGCCCGCCGTCCTGCAGTTCGTACGCACGCAATTTGTTCAACAACCCGATGCCGCGTCCCTCCTGGTGGACATAGAGCAGTACCCCGCGCCCGGCGTCCTGGATCATCTTCATCGCCAGTTCTAACTGCGCCCCGCAGTCGCAACGGCAGGAGTGAAAGACATCGCCCGTCACGCAACTCGAGTGCACGCGCACCAGCGTCCCGTCCTGGGTGACGTCGCCGAGCGTGAGCGCGAGGTACGGGTTGGTGTCCACGACTGATTCATAGGCGTGCGCGGTGAACGTCCCGAACGGCGTCGGGAGCGTGGTCGTCGCCAGGCGGCGCACCAGCTTCTCGGTCCGCCGCCGGTACTGAATGAGGTCGGCAATCGTCATCACCTTGGAGCTGTGATCGGCGCCGAATTTCTCCAGGTCCGGCAGGCGTGCCATGCTGCCGTCGGGGTTCTTGATCTCGCAGATGGTGGCGATGGGTTTCAACCCCGCCAGCCGCGCGAGGTCAATCGCGGCCTCGGTGTGCCCCGAGCGGTGGAGCACGCCGCCCGGCTCGGCCATCA
This sequence comes from Armatimonadota bacterium, assembly GCA_020354555.1. NCBI lineage: Bacteria > Bacillati > Armatimonadota > Armatimonadota bacterium. The sequence goes on from CP070648.1 coordinate 1,020,956, forward strand.
GCGGCTGCACGTGGCCGGGCCGGACGAAATCCTCGGCATGGGCGTGCGGATCCGCGAGCTTGCGGATCGTCGCCGCCTGGTCCGCGGCGGAGATTCCCGTCGTCGTGATGCCCTTGGCGTCCACGGTGACGGTGAATGCGGTGCGGTAGCGCTCGGTGTTGTCCGTCACCATGAGCGGGATGTCGAGCGCGCGCAAGCGCTCGCGCTCCATGGGCACGCACAGCATCCCGCGCGCGTGGATCTCCATGAAGTTGACCGCGGCGGGCGTGATGAACTCGGCGGCCATGATGAGGTCGCCCTCGTTCTCGCGATCCTCATCATCCACGACGATCACGAAATTGCCGGCGCGTATTTCCGCCAGCGCTTCTTCTATGGTTGCGAACGGCATAACCGCCTCATATGCTCTCTTAGCCGCGGATAGACGCGATGGACACCGATTCGACTGTTTTATTATAGCCGAAATCGCGGGACGACAGGGCGCGTTTTGCCCGACGAAAGGCGGAATGGGGGATCAGTAGGGGCGTACGGCTGTACGCCCTGGCCTAGCCCAGCTCGTTTACGCCGTGTGCCGTGGAGGGGACGGAGCCGCGGTATGGCCCGCCGCCGGCGCTTGACCCATCTTGCGCGCCAACCGGCCGTAATACCAGAGTTGCAGGTCGACGAGGCTCATGGTCAGCAACAGCAACAACATAGCCCAAAAGACCAATCGAGATGAGATTCTGTATTCAAGGATGAAGGCGATAAAGGCTGTGCCGAAGCCGATCCATGCCGCACCTGCCACCAAATACCCTGCCCACACCCGGAGCCGAATCCGCAAAGGCAATTCATCCCATCGCAGCGGTATCTCCGGGGATCCTCGCCGCGCGAGCGCAGCCAGGCGTAAAGCCCTACCGGCCCGCAGCCGTGGCAGCATCGCCAAGGCGGCGCCTATGGTGAACACCGCCCAGGCGATCATTGCGCACCCCGCCGCGTAGACACCCACCCGCACTACCTCGTCAAGCGCCGCGATGAACCTGTGGCGCACGTTATCCGGATGTGGACCAAGCAATGGATCCAAGACGCCCCCTTCGAGCGCCGCGCCGAGCGGGAGTAACGCTATCCAGATGACCCCTGCGAAGGCGCCGACAGCCAGCAGTGGACTTGCCTCTTTCCGCCGGACGCTGGCAACCACCACGACCAATATGGCAATCATGACCGCGAGTGCCATCCCGCCGAGGATCAACGCCGGCATGTCGTTGTCCCAGTCAGCTTGCATGGCCCACCCCCGCCGCGCCGACCGCGAATGCCAACGCTATTGTGGCCACGACTACGACCGCAACGTACCAAGCCGGAATCCGGTCGTACCATCCGACCTCGCCGCCGCGGGTACGCACCAGGCGGCGGTGTGCAAGCACGAGCACGGCACCCCAGGCGACATAGGCAGCGAACTTGACAACATCCGATGTCGTCACAGATACCCCCCCTCGCCGAGCTTGTCGAGGGTCAAGCCATCCACATCCGTCTGCGCCTGCACCCGGCCCTCCCGGTACTCCAGCAGCCGTTCCAGGTATCGCGCGAGCAGGTCGCCCTCCAGGTTCACCTCATCGCCGGGGCGCAGGTCGCCCAGCGTTGTGGCATCCAAGGTATGGCGCACCAGCGAAACGGTAAACGAGGCCTCCGCCGTCTCGGCTATGGTCAGGCTTACTCCATCCACAGCTACCGACCCCCGCGGCGCGAGGTAGGGCTGCACCGCCTGCGGCGCCAAGACTGTCAGCAGCACCGATTCGCCCCTCTGCTCGCGCGCGCTGACCGTCCCGACCGCGTCCACATGCCCCGCGACCAGGTGCCCGCCGACGGGATCATTCAACGTCAGCGGCAATTCGAGATTCACCCGCGAGGCGGGGCGCAGCTTGCCCAGCGTGGTTTTCGACGCCGTCTCGGCCATGACGGACGCGACGAAGGCGTCGTCCTGCTCGCGCTCGGCGGTGAGGCAGACACCGTGCACGCACACGCTGTCGCCGACGCGCAGCCGCGGCGCGGTCTGCGGCGCGGCAACCGTGACATTGAGCCCCTGTGCCGCGCGAGCAATCGTGCGAACCGCCCCGACCTCAGTTATGATGCCCGTGAACATGATGCGTCGTGCCTCTTCGTCGGAGCCGGGCTCTGCCCCCGTTCGCCAATTCGGCCCGTACCGATCATGATAACCTGCACACGGCGCTGATGCCGGCGAAGGGCTCACCCCGACGCCCGCTTACGCACTGTGCAGGTATCCCTCTATGACAAGATCCTCCCCAATGCGGCGACAGCGCATGTCGGCGACCGGCCACGCCTCCGCGATCGCCTCGACGCCGCGCCCTGCCACCGCCGTCGGCGCCTCGGCCCCGCCGATGATCTTCGGCGCGATGAAGACGACGATCTTGTCCCCCAGATCCTGCTCGATGAACGAGGCAACCAGTTCGCCCCCGCCTTCGACGAGCAAGGCGGCGACCTCCCGCCGCCCCAGCTCCTCCAGCAGCGCGGCGAGATCCACACGCCCCTCGCGACTCGGCAACGCGATGACCTCGGCGCCCTCTCTGCGCAGCGCCTCGACGGCTTCGCCGCGCGCGCGGTCGGTGACCGCGATGAGCCCCGGCGGGTCGCCGCCATGGATAACCTTGGCGCTGCGCGGCGTGCGCGCCTCGCTGTCGACGACGACGCGCAGCGGCTGGCGACGGGCGCGTCCGTGCCGCACCGTCAGCGCCGGGTTGTCGGCGAGCACGGTGCCGATCCCCACCATCACCGCATTGCTGTTGCGCCGCATGCGGTGTGCCATCGCGCGCGCGCGCTCCCCCGTGATCCACCGCGATTCGCCGGTACTCGTCGCGATCTTTCCGTCCAAGCTCATCGCGATCTTGAGTGTGACGAAAGGCCGACCGGTCGTCATGTATTTCCGATAGGCCTCGTTGAGGCGGTTCTCCTGCTCTCGCAGCAGCCCGGCCTCGACCTCGATCCCCGCCTGGCGCAGCGCCTCGATCCCCGCCCCCGCGACCTTCGGGTTGGGGTCCTCCGAGGCGACGACCACTCGCGCCAAGCTCGCCTCGCACACCCTCGGCGCGCACGGCGGCGTCCGGCCGTGATGGGTGCATGGTTCGAGGGTCAGATACATCATCGCCCCGCGCGCCTTTTCCCCCGCCTGTTCGAGGGCGACGATCTCGGCGTGCTTCGTCCCGGGCCCGCGGTGATACCCCGCCCCAACGACCGCCTCGCCGGAGACGATTACCGCGCCGACCATGGGATTAGGGCTCGCCTCGCCTTGCCCGCGCAGGGCCAAACGCAGCGCTTGGCTCATCAACCGCTCGTCCGCGTCAGTCGTCGGCATCTGGAATATCCGGCCCGTCCTCGCCGCGGTCGCGGCGGATGCGCTCGGCCAGCACGCGGGCGAAATCGCGCCAGATTTCGTGCTCCCGATCACGGCGGCGATTCTCGACATGCCGCAGGTCAGCCAGGGCGAGGAACATAAGGATGACCGCGATGGCGAGGCATCCCAGCCACCATGCCAGGAACAGCACGGGTCGGCCTGTTGGGCTGCGCAGGCCCAAGATGAACAGTCCGAGGAATATGGCCGTGATCAAGCAGAGCAGAAGCAGGCCCCCCAGCATCCGCAGCCCTACCTGCCGCCGCGAGATGACGGTCCTGCGCGCCTGCCATTCCCGTGCCTCGACGAGCATGAGAATGATCACGCCGATCCCGAGCGCCGGCAACAGGATGGATAGCACGTACATGGCGCCGCTCCCGCTTTCCCGCGGTCATGATAGCACAAGGGCAGGGCAGGGACAAGGAAGTCCGAGCGCGGCACGCTTGGCGCGCCGACGTGTCGCTCCGAGTGAAACGAGGCCGGCCCGCCTGCGGCGGGAGCCTCGTCACGCCCCGGGCAGCTCCCGTCGCCGCGCGACGAAGTCGTCCTTCGTGCCGACCGATTCGAGCAGCTCGACGTACGCGGCGTGCAGGCGCTTGGCCTCGTCCTTGTGCTCCGCGAAAACGTTGCGCTCCTGAGTGGGGTCGGAGAGGAGGTGATACAGCTCCGGCTCGACGTCCTGTGCGCCACAGATGAGCGCCCATTCGCCGTCGTTGACCGTGCTCGGCTTGAGCCCGCGCGCCTGCTCGAACCATTCGTAGAAGTCGCGGGCGACGGGCGGCGCCTCCTTGGGCTCGTGGATGATCGCCCAGGACGACACCGCGACCTCCCGCAGAGCACGGTCATCGCCCTTGAGCAGCGGCGCCAGCGACTTCCCGTGCATCGTGCCCGGGTCATCCGCGCCCGCGAGTTCCACCAGCGTCGCCATGATGTCCGGCGCCTGCACTAAAGCCGAGGAGCGCCGCGCGCCCGCGCCGCCCGGCATGTGCACCATGAACGGGACGTGACACACCTCGTCGTACAGCATGACCACCTTGCCCGTCAGGTTGTGCTCGCCGAGGTAGAATCCGTGGTCGGTGGTGAAGATTATCACGGTGTCCTCGAACAGGCCGAGATCCTCGATCTTCTGCAGAAGCCGGCCCACGGCGCGGTCCACCATGGTCACCTCGCCCGCGTAGAGCGCGCGCATGTGCTTGAGCTCGGCCTGGGTCAGGTAGGTAGCGGGGCCGTACACGGGGTACGTGACCTCCTCGCCCTCATACCCGAGATCGTACATGTCGGCGTAGTAGCGCGGTGGATCCCACGGCTCGTGCGGATCGAAGGTGTCCACGTAGAGGAAGAACGGCTTCTGCCGGTAGTTGCGTTCGAGCCACTGCTCGGCGGTGCGCATGGTCTTCGGCGCGAAATAGTCCTCCTCGTGCTGGCGCAGCGACGTGTTGCGCATGTGCCGCGCCACATTGCGCGTCGCCGCGCGCAGCTTATCGGGGGAGCACGGGAATTCGACGTCCGCCGGAGACGTCATGTAGCGATCGTTCTCCTGGCCGCGTATCCACTGCCAGCCGGTGAAGCCGCGGTCGAAGTACGAACCGTCGCGGATCATGTGCGGCGTGTCCACGATCATGTACGTCAGGTAGCCCGCATCCCCGAGCACCTGCGACAGCACCACCGAATCGCGCGCCAACGGTGCCCAGTCGGTGTAGGTGAAGCAATACTGCCCGGTCATGACGTCCGTCCGGTGCGGGATCGTCGGAAACGATCCGGTGTATGCGTGGTCGCAGATGACGCATCGCTCGGCGAACCGGTCGAGGTGCGGCGTGCTGATCCACTTGTTCCCGTACAGCCCGAGATGATCCCGCCGCAGCGTGTCGGAAATGATGACGATGAAGTTCATGCGGTCCTCCGATGTGGTTTGGGCTGGAGGAATAGGTTCGTAGGGCAGGAGCTTGCCTCCTGCTCCCTTGAGCCGGAGGCCCGTCGCGCCGGCGGTGCGCCGTGGCGCTGGCGCGGGATCTGACGCAGAGCTTACCCTGCCGCGCAGCGCAGCGTGCGCAGGCGGTTGATGGCGCCCGCGATCTCCCATCGCCGCGGGCGCGCGTAATCGCCGGACTTGCCCGGCACTGCCGCGAGGAGCCCGCGCGCGTCGAGCAGCTCGTTCAATCGGTCGAGCCCTTGCGTCAGCGTTGTCTCGCCGTCGAAGATGTACTGAGCGGCGTGGTGGATGAGCCAGCCGATCGCGCGCGATTGAGCGGGATCAACAAGCTGCTCCAGCGCGGACAGGTCTATGTGCTCGGTGCCGAAGTCAATGCCCCGCGTGCCCCGCGGCCTGATCTTCACCGTGCGCCCGCGATAGGGGTCGAAGCTCGCGGCAACCGGCATGCGCGGGCGCAGGTCGGTAAACCGCTTGGCGGATTCTTCTCGCCGCTGGCTGGCATAGGCGCCGGCGATCCGCTTCGCCTCCGGCGTCACGTCGGTGACGTGATAGCTGTCGAGCATGATGACTCTATCCGCGACGTCGAAGTAGTCGCCGGAACCGCCCATGACGAGTATCGTTGAAACTCCGAGGTCCTGTTCGAGCAGGCGCACCGTGTCAATCAGCGGCGTGATCGGCTCTTTGTCCTTGGCGACGAGTTCCTGCATCCGCTTGTCGCGGATCATGAAGTTGGTCGCGGAGGTGTCCTCGTCAATGAGCAGCAGGCGACTGCCTGCCTCCAGGGCTTCGATGATATTCGCGGCCTGCGACGTGCTGCCGGACGCGTTGGGCGTCGTGAATGCGCTCGTGTCCTGGCCGAACGGCAGGTTGGAGATGAACGGGCTGATGTCCACCTCGCTGATGCTGCGCCCGTCCTCCGCACGGATCTTCGCGGCGTCGGCGCATGTTACAGCCAGCTCCCGGCCGTCACCCGGGATATGGTTGTACACCCCGAGGCTGATGGCGTCGAGCAGCGTGGATTTGCCGTGATACCCGCCGCCGACGATGAGGGTTATTCCCTGGGGGATAGCCATCCCGGCGACCCCCCCGCGATTGGGTAGGTCGAAGTTGACGCGCAGCGAAGGAGGGCTCGCGAACGGCACCGCTGTGTCGCCCAGCGGTCGATCACTGACGCCGCTCTCGCGCGGCAGCACCGCGCCGTCCGCGACGAAGGTGACCAGCCCCTGCTCGCGCAGGCACGCCCGCAAGAAGTCGGCATCATCGGCCATCTCGACGTGACAGCGCGCGGCATGGCCATCGAGGCTGCCATAGAACAGCGACTGCCCAACGATCTCCGGCACTTCGTCGAGCAGCATTCGCTCCGCTTCGGCCCCCGCGATGGTGCGCCCGAACGCCGGCAGGCCGATGAAGAACCTGGCCTCCACCACCCGTTCGCTCACCTCGACGCTGGTGCGCTCCAGGATCTCCTGGCCGCATGGCAGCATCTCGATGAGGCCGCTCTTACCGCTGCCGCGCCGCCCTTTGCGCACTCGGCCGCACGCGGCGCCGAACGCGCGCGTCAGGTAGTCCTCGAGACCGGTCCGGCGCGACTTTGTCGAGAACAGTTCACGCGGAAGCCGCGCGCGCGCCTGCTCGACGACCACGCGCGCCTCGCTCGGCGGAGCGAAAGGGTCGCTCTGCACGCGGTCAATGTGAAGCACGTAATCGGGGAAGCCGTACGCGCCCTTGAGATCTTTGTACGCGCCGTAGCCCCGGCGGTCTATCCGGCGCAGCTCGTTTCGCAAATCGTTGGCTTGTCGCATCGTTTCCGGCGGAGTGAATCCGCTGCCTGCGACGTGTTCGCGGCGCGGTGACAGCGCTCCTGCCCTGCACGATGGCGGCGCACGCTGCATCTGCATGAGCGGGGAACATACGCCAGGGCGCGGCGCGAGGTTCCCAGCGCCGCCCGCGCGTGGTAGAATGGACGGGTAGGCGCGTGGCGCCGTGAGGCCATGCCCTGCCGCCATCATGGGTCAGCGCATCGAGCGAAAACGCCGCAAGCAGCCCGAAGGCCCTCCGAGCGTGGCGGGCGCGGCGCTGTATCTGCTCGACCGCCTGCTCATGGTAGCCGCCGCGGCCGTCGGCATTGCGATCTTCTATCTGCTCCATTCCCTGATCTCCGGGAATACCGCCGCGTTCCCCAAAATGCCGACCGGCGAGCTGCTCTCTCCCGCCGTGCAGGAACAGTTCATCCACGGCCTGCGCGTCGCGTCCTACGTCTTCATGGGGGGCATGTGGGGCATCACCGCCGTCAGCATCTTCCGCTTCCGCGAAAACGACGTCGCCGGCTGGGTTGGAGGCTTCGGGGGAGTGCTGTGCTACGTCGCCTTGCCGTGGCTCGTGCGCAGTGCGCTGATGCACCACAACGCCAATCCCAATGTCGCCAGCGATCTGCTGCTCGCGTCGTTCCGCGCGACTGGCAAGGTGCTGCTGCTGATTACGATTGTCTATTTCGCGGTGAAGGTGATGGTGCGTCTGAAGAACCGTCCGGCCCGTGCGGCCGCCGCTTCCGCACCCATGGTGCTCGACACCGATCAGCCGCACAAGCCGGCCGAGAAGACCGCGCCACGCCGCACGATGCTGCGCCAGTGCTGGGAACTCTCGATGTGCCGCGACACCCTGCGCGAGAACTGCCCGAGCTTCAAGCTCGACGCCACCTGCTGGAAGCGCGGCACCGGCTGCCAGTGCGACCCGATTCTCGCGCGGCGGCTGATCGACGACCTGGAACGCAAGCTGCGCGGGGAAATCCCCGAGAAGGAGCGCATTGCCCGCGAGCGCATGAAGGAGCAACTCAACTACCGCATCGCCGAGCACCAGGGCGAATCATACTGTCGCTCGTGCCCGATCTACAACGAGCACCAGTACTACAAATACAAGGCATTCTTCTGGCTCGCCTATCCCATCACCGGGGCGCTCGTCTTCGTGCTCCTGCCCGTCATCCATACGGTTTACCGTTGGATTGACGTGTCGGTGGGCCAGATGCTCGACTCGCTCCAGATGCTCCCTCACAACGAGCAGGCGCTGCGCCCGTTCGTCACCACGGTTTACCACTTCAACGCCGAGTTTATCTTCGTCGCCTCAGCCGCCTTGATCATCGCCGCCTACCTGCTCGACCTCGTGGACTACGCGGTGTTCCAGGCAAAGCTTTAGGCGGCGAGGTAGGCCGGTCGAAGCCGTCACGCGCGAAGCCGCCTGTGGCTAGCCCGCCATCCCGGCAGCTGTCAGCAGTATGCGGCGACCGGGCACGCGCTTGACCAAGGCATTCGGCAGACCCGCTCGGCGTGCCAGCTCCTGAAGCTCCTGCGCGGTGAACGACCTCGCCACTGAGACGCAGGCGTCGTGGTGGAAGGGCGCGCTGCGCGACATCAGCCGCACGAGCACCCACGCCTCCAGATAGGTCAGCCGCGACCGAGCGAGGTCCGACACGACGACGCCGGTGCGAGCCATTTCGGCCATCCGGCGGAGCAAGTCGGCGGCCGCGCGGTCGTCGTAATGATGCAGCAGATGCAGCGCGGTGATGACGTCGAACGGCTGGCAGGGGCGGAACTCCGTGAAGTCCACCTGTTCGACAACGACCTCCGGGGAATCCGTCGAGAGCCGCCGGGCTTCACCCGCGGCGACGGGATCCATCTCAATGCCGACGACCTCGACCGGCAACTTCCGCCGCCGCGCCCACGACGCAATCGCCCGTACCAGGTCTCCCGTGCCGGCGCCGATATCGGCCACGCGTATCGGTCGCCCGGTTGACTCGATATGAGTCCGGTCGAGGAGTCGTGACGTCGCGGCGATGATGGGGGGATGCGCGCAGGACATGACGTTAGCGCGGCGCAGGGCGGCGAGCACACGGATGCGCTCGGCCTCGGACAGCTCATCGCCGTCGAGCAGTTCGCCGAGGCCGGTTTGTCGTGGCCATGACAAGGGATGTGGCCCGCTGCGCCAGGCTGGCCTTTTCACGCTGCGCGTGAAGACCATACATCGCGTGCACCGCGCGTGCGCGCACGAGCGATGCGCACTAGGTCATCACCCGGCGGGCGTTGAGGACGTCGCTCAACCGTCCGAGGGCGCCGATCACGTTCTGGAGATGCTCGGTTCCGGTCACATCCACGGTAAGGTTGATCATCGCCTTGCGGGGCTTGGTGGTGCGGACGCGGGCGGAACTGATATTCATCTCGTGGCTGGTGATGATGCCGGTGACGTCGTTGAGCAGGCCGACGCGGTCGAGCGCCTCGACTTCGATTTCTGCGGGGTAAACCGTATCCTTGGCGAACGTCCACTCGACTTCGACGAGGCGTTCGGCCTCGCGCTCCGCGTACCTCGTGACATTGGGGCAGGTCTGGCGATGGATGGTCAGGCCGCGGCCGCGGGTAATGTAGCCGACGATGTGATCGCCGGGTATCGGCGCGCAGCAGCGCGAGAGGCGGAACAGCACGTTCTCCATGCCGGGCGCGCTGATGCCGAGTTGGAGCGCGCCCTGGCGCGCCTTGCGCACGGGCAGGGGCGGCTTCCGTTTCTGCTCTAGCTGTGCCTTGATGCGGTTGACGATTGCCTCCGCCGTGACATCGCCGTGGCCCACCGCCGCCGCCAGATCGTCAGCGCTGATGAAGTTCATGCGCGCGGCAATGCCGGAGAGGTGCTGTCCGCGCTCCGTCTCCGAGAGCTGGAGCCCGTGGCGAGCGATCTCCTCCTGAAGCATCTCGCGGCCGTGGTGGAGGTCGTCCTCGCGACGCACCTTGCGGTACCACGACTTGATGCGTCCCTTGGCCTGACTCGTCTTGACGAACGACAGCCAGTCGAGGCTGGGGCCGGCGCTCGTCTTCGAGGTCAGGATCTCCGCGACGTCGCCGTTGTGGAAGACGTAGTTGAGCGGGACGATGCGGCCGTTGACGCGCGCGCCGACGCAGGAGTGGCCGATGTCAGTATGGATGCGGTAAGCGAAGTCAACCGGCGTCGAGCCGGCGGGCAGGTCAATGACATCGCCGCGCGGGGTGAAGACGAAGACCTGGTCCTGGAAGAGGTCTATCTTAAGGGATTCGAGCCATTCGCCGGGGTCCTGCAAATCGTGCTGGAGGTCGAGCAACTGGCGCAGCCATGACAGCTTCTGCTCGAGGTCCCGGTCGCCTTGCTCGCCCTCCTTGTAGCGCCAGTGGGCGGCGACGCCGTACTCGGCGGTGCGGTGCATGTCGTAAGTGCGGATCTGCACTTCCATCGGCTCGCCGTTGGGGCCGAAGACCTTGGTGTGCAGCGCCTGGTAGAAGTTTGCCTTGGGCTTGGCGATGTAGTCGGTGAACATCCCCGGCAGCGGGAGCCACAGCGTATGCACCTCACCGAGCACGGAGTAGCACTCGGCCAGGGTGGTGACGAGGACGCGGATGGCCTGGAGGTCGAGGATCTGGTCGAAGTCCACGCCCTGGGCCTGCATCTTCTGGTAGATGCTGTAGAAGTGCTTGGGGCGGCCGTAGATGTCGGCTTTGATGCCGACCTGGTCGAGGCGCTCACGCAACTGCGCGACGGCCTGGTTAACCGTGCGCTCGCGATCCTCGCGGGTGCGCGCGACCTGGCGCACGATGCGGTGGTATGCCCGCGGGTCGATGTGACGAAGGGCGAGGTCCTCCAGTTCCCACTTCAGGCGCCACACGCCAAGGCGGTGAGCGATGGGGGCGTAGATATGCAGCGTCTCCTCGGCGATGGAGCGCCGTCGCTCCTGCGGGAGCGACTTCAAGGTGCGCATGTTGTGGAGCCGATCCGCGAGCTTGATGAGGATGACGCGGAGGTCGCGCGCCACCGCCAGGAGCATCTTGCGCAGGTTCTGCGCCTGGCGCTCGCGCTGAGTGCGGAAATCAATGCGGCTGAGCTTGGTCACGCCGTGGACGAGGCCGGTGATCTCCTCGCCGAACTCCTTGCGCAGCTCGTCCGCGGTGACGGAGGTGTCCTCGATGACGTCGTGGAGCAGCGTCGCCGCGAGCGCGTGGTCGTCGAGGCCTAGCTCCGCGAGCAGCACGGCGACCTCGAGGGGGTGCGAGATGTAGGGCTGGCCCGAAGCGCGGGACGCGCCGGCGTGCGCCTCACGCGCGAACTCGTATGCGCGCCGGAGCAGTTGCTCATCGCCGTCTGGGCGGTGCTCCCGCACCATCGCGAGGAGGTCGTCGAAGGTTTTCAGCTTGGTCGCTTCAGCGACAGTGGCCAATCGAAACCCCGCCTCCACAGTCCCAGGAGTTGACGCGTTGTGCGCCGCCGGAATGTGCTTGGAAATGGGGCGCCGGCGCGTACAGCAGGACTTGCGTCTATTATACTACGTTTGCGCGGAGCCAGAAAGGCCGAAACGCGACAGTCCGTCCCACCCGCCCACGCGAGGCGGCCGAGCGCGGCGCTCACATGGCTCTCGCACACCGCTTTCCTTGTGCGCCGTGACCCGCTTTGCTATAATACCCCACCGATGCCGCTCTGCGCCGCAGCGATGTCTCGCTGCGACCCACGGCTTCGCGGAGCGGCGCGCGAGAGAGCCAACATTCAATGATGTGGAAGGAGCAGTGCTTTGGAAATCGAGAGCATCATGGCGCGAGAAATCCTGGATTCCCGGGGCAACCCGACGATCGAGGTTGACGTATACCTGGCCGACGGCTCGTCCGGCCGCGCGGCGGTGCCGTCAGGCGCCTCAACGGGGACTCATGAGGCCGTCGAGCTGCGCGACGGCGACAAGGAGCGCTACGGGGGCAAGGGCGTGCTCAAGGCGGTTGAGAACGTCAACGATATCATCGCCCCGGAGACCGAGGGCATGCTGGCGCAGGAGCAGGCGGTGATAGACCGCGCGATGATTGAACTCGACGGCACGCCCAACAAGGGAAAGCTCGGCGCTAACGCCATCCTCGGCGTATCGCTCGCGGTGGCGAAGGCGGCGGCTGAGGATCTGGGGCTGCCGCTGTACCAGTACATCGGCGGGGCAGGGGCGCATCGCCTGCCGGTGCCGATGATGAACATCCTCAACGGCGGCAAGCATGCCGACAACAACCTCGACTTGCAGGAGTTCATGATCATGCCGATCGGCGCGCGCAGCTTCGCCGACGGGCTGCGCATGGGTACCGAGGTGTACCACGCGCTGAAGAAGGTGCTGACCGACCGCAAGCTGAGCACCGCCGTCGGCGACGAAGGCGGCTTCGCGCCGAACTTGAAGACGAACGAGGAAGCGATCCAGATCATCGAGGAGGCGATCGGCAAGGCGGGCTACGATCCGGGAAGCGATATCGCCATCGCGCTCGACCCGGCTGCCACCGAGTTCTACAAGGACGGCAAGTACGTGTTCGAGGGTGAGGGCAAGCAGCGCAGCGGGCCGGAGATGGTGGACTTTTACGCGGACCTGTGCGACCGCCACCCCATCGTCTCGATCGAGGACGGGTTGGCCGAGGACGACTGGGACACATGGAAGCTGCTCACCGAGCGCATCGGAGATCGAGTGCAGCTCGTCGGCGACGACCTGTTCGTGACCAACGTGGAGCGCTTGCGCAAGGGCATTGAGATGGGCGTCGCCAACAGCATCCTGATCAAGGTCAATCAGATCGGCACGTTGACGGAGACGCTCGCCGCGATCGAGACGGCGAAGCGCGCGTCGTACAGCGCCGTGGTGTCTCACCGGTCGGGGGAGACCGAGGACGCGACCATCGCGGACATCGCTGTCGCCACCAACGCGGGGCAGATCAAGACCGGCGCGCCGTGCCGCACCGACCGCGTGGCGAAGTACAACCAACTGCTGCGGATCGAGGAGGAGTTGGGGGCAGTCGCCGAATACGGCGGCGCCGGGCTGTTCTACAACCTGCGGCGGTAGAGGGCCGCGGCCGAGAGACTCGTGCGCCTGAGGCGGGCCGGCTGCGCCACCATCCGCAAGCCAGTACCGGAGCGGGACGCCCGCGCTGCGATGAACGAAAGGGACGACACGGCACATGGCCAAGCTGGCGTTGCTCGGCGGTGAGAAGACGGTCACGCTCCACCCCGGATCGTGGCCGCGGGTGGGCGAAGAGGAGATCGCGGCGGTCGTCGCGGCGTTGCGCAGATCCAACGAGGACAGCCGCTATCTCACTGCGGCGGGCGGCGGCGGGCCGATGGATGAGTTCGAGCGCGACTTCGCCGCGTTCATGGGTGTGGGGATGGCGATGACGACGAGCGGGGGCGGGCCCGCCTTGCATATCGCGGTTATGGCGGCGGGCGTCGAGGCCGGCGACGAAGTCATCGTGTCGGGGTACACGTGGGGGCAGACCGTCTCGTGCATTCTCCAGCAGAACGCGATTCCCGTTTTCGCCGACATTGAGGAGCGCACGTATAACCTGGATGCGGCGGCGGTCGAGTCGCGCATCACGGAGTCCACGCGCGCGATCGTAGTCGTGCACATCTACGGCCACCCCGCGGACATGGATGCCATCATGGCCGTGGCGGAGAAACACGGCCTGCCGGTGATCGAGGACTGCGCGCAGGCCATCGGCGCGGTCTATCACGGGCGGCGGGTCGGCGCGATCGGGCACCTCGGCTGCTACAGCATCGGCGACGGCAAGAACATGGTCGGCGGGGAAGGCGGCCTCCTAGTGACCGACGACGAGCGGCTATTCGAGCTGGCGAACCTGATGGGGCAGCACCCCGCTCGCCACGGCCCGCTCATCAAAGACGAGAGCCTGCGCCGATACATAGACAGCCTGATCTACACCTACCGCATCCATCCGCTGGCGGCGGTGATCGCCAACGTGCAACTGCGCTACCTCGACGAGTGGAACGCGCAGCGGCGGCGGAACGCGGAGTATCTCTCGCGCGGGCTGTCGGAGATCCCCGGCATCGAGCCGCCCTTTGTCGCTCCGGGCTGCGAGCACGTGTACCACATCTATTCCCCGACGTTCGTCGCGGACGAGGCGGCCGGCGTCAGCCGCCAGCAGTTCGTCGAGGCGGTTGCGGCCGAAGGCGTGCCGGTCGGCATGGGGTATGTGCGGACCCCGGTTTACCTTCGCCCGCGCCACCAGGAGCACGCGTACTTCTACGGCAAGGGATGCCCGTGGAGCTGTCACTTGGCCAAGCGCGCCGTCGAGTATCACCGCGGCGACTGCCCGGTGACGGAGCGACGCTGCGACGAGCAGGAGCTGACCATCGGCGGCAGTGTTGCGTGGTTGGGCGATCAGACCCCAATGATGGATCAATACCTCGACGCCTTCCGCAAGGTGGCCGAGAATCTCGACGCGCTGCGAGAGGTGGAGGCGTAGGCGTGACGCCCTACTTGCCGGTTTACGACGTCGAGTACTTGCAGGATGTGGAGTATTCGCTGCGCGCGCTGGCGAGCGTGGTCAAGGTGCACCGGCGCATGGCGATACCGGCGACATTGTGCATCTGCGGGCAGCTATTGGATCGCGCGGGGCCGCGCTACGCGGAGCTGCTGCGCGATGACCTGTTCGACATTCACTCGCACACCTACACGCACATGCGGCTCAAGCGCAGCAATGACTGCGAGCCCCCGGTTGACCTGGCACGGGCGCGCGATGAGCTGGAGCGAACCGCGGCGCTGCTCGAGAAGCATCTCGGCGTCACCAATCCCGGACTGCGCACGCCGGGAGGGTTCTACCGAGGCCTGCGCGGGGCGACGGATCTGCTCGCCCTGCTCGACGAACTGGGTGTTCCCTTCGTCAGCTCCGACGCGCGCGGGCCGATGGAGACGATCCCGTCGCCGCTGACCGAGCCGTATTGGTACGACGAGGACGGCTTCCCGGGCCTGCTGGAGCTGCCTGCGCAGGACTGGCACGAGAACGTGCTGAAGGGGCACAGCCCGGTGCCGTGCACGTGGCCGCCAATCCTGCCGTGGGGCTACCCGAGCCAGGCGCCGAAAACGCCTGAGGAGGAATTCGAGGTGTACCGAAAGTCGCTCCACGGCGTGGTCGAGATGGACCTGACGTACTATTCCCCGCCGATGCACCCGTGGTCGGTCTATCGCTTCAACCCCGAGGCGCGCACGGTCGAGTTGATCCTGGAAGAAGTGGGGCGGCTCGGCATGCCCGTCACCACGTTCAGCGCCGTGCAGCGGGAACTGCGCGCCCGACGCGAGGGGACATGATGAGAAGAACCCGGATCGTGTGCACCCTGGGCCCGGCGACGAGTTCCCTTCGTGTCCAGCGGGCGCTCATCAAAGCGGGCATGAACGTCGCGCGCCTGAATTTCTCCCACGGCACGCACGACGAGCACGCGCACTACATCGCGTCCATCCGCCAATTGTCGGAGGAGTTGGGGCAGCCCATCGGCATCATGCAGGACCTCAGCGGCCCGAAGCTGCGAGTCGGGGAGTTCGCCGACGGACAGGCGCACCTGCGGCGCGGGCAGACGTTCACGCTGACGTCCAGGAAAGCCGCGGGCGATGGCGAGCGCGTCTCTCTCACCTTCCCCGATCTCGCGCATTACGTCCGCAAAGGCGAACGGATCATGCTGGCGGACGGCGCCCTGGAACTGCGGGTGCAGCGGGTGAGCCGCGGCGATATCGTCTGCCGCGTGGCCAACAGCGGCGTACTGGGGTCGCATCAGGGCCTCAACGTGCCCGATACCGAGCTACCGATCCCGGCGGTCACTGACAAGGATTTGGATGACCTCGACTTCGGCATCGAGCACGGGGTGGATTGGGTGGCGATGTCGTTCGTGCGGTCGGGCGACGACCTGGCGCCGCTGCGGCGGCGAATGCGAAAGCGTAAGTGTTCGATTCCCATCATCGCCAAGATCGAAAAGCACGAGGCGGTGGACGCGCTGGACGAGATTCTGGAGGCGGCGGATGGATTGATGGTGGCGCGCGGCGACCTCGGGGTGGAGATGCCGCTCGACCGGGTGCCGGGAATCCAGAAGGAGATCATCCGCAAGTGCAACGTGACGGGCACGCCTGTGATAACCGCGACGCAGATGCTGCAGTCCATGATGGATAGCCCGCGCCCGACGCGCGCGGAAGTGACCGACATCGCCAACGCGATTCTCGACGGCAGCGACGCGGTGATGCTGTCGGGCGAGACGGCCGTCGGCAAGTACCCCGTGCGAGCGGCGAGGATGATGGCGCGCGTGGCGCGAGAGGCGGAGGAACTGCTCGATTTCGAGGCGATCCGGCGCGAGAAGACGCTCGTCGTGTCGCATAATCCGACGGACGCGATCAGCGAATCGTGCGTGGCGATGGCTCACGATCTCGACGCGAAGGCGATCATCTGCTCGACGAGTTCGGGGTACACGGCGCGGATGATCTCGAAAAACCGGCCGCGCACGCCGATTATCGCGGTGACGCCGTACAACGAGACGTATCAGCGGCTGAGCCTGGTGTGGGGCGTAAATCCTCTGCTGGTCGAGGGCAGCAGTGACACGGACGAGATGCTGGCGCGGGCGCAGGCGGCTGCAAAGGCGCACGGGTACGTGAAGGACGGCGACCTGGTGGTGATCAGCGCGGGGGTGCCGGTTGGTGTGCCCGGGCACACCAACCTGATCAAAGTGCAGGTGGTCGGGGAATGAGCCGGCACGGCGAAGGCGCCCAGGGGACGTATCCATATAATGGGTGAAGGTTAAAGGAAGGGCGCGGCGGTCGTCGAATGCATAGCGCAACGGCGAGGCTCGCTGGGGATCCGCAGGAGCGGATGTGAGGGCTCTGGCCGTCAAGCTGGTAAGGATGCTGGTCGCGGGCGCGGCCACCGGAATCGCCGGGATTGTGGTCATCTACTTCTGCTGGCGATTCCTCTGCCCCTATGCCGAGGAATGGCGGACGAGGGTTGAGGTGGCGCAACTCGAACGGCAGGTCCAAGATCTGCGTCAGGAGCATCAACGGCTCCAGCAGCAAGCGAAGCTGCTGTCCACTCCAGAGGGCGTCAAGGTCGAGGCGCGCCGACTGGGCTTGCTTAAGCCCGGCGAGAGATCGCTGCGCTTCATGACCCGCCCCGAGCCGCGCCAGACACCAGCTGAGACCGAACCACCGCCCGCCGGGGCCATCGCGCGCATCCGAACCTGGGGGCGTGCCCTGTTCGGGCGACCGGATCAGCCGGTTCCGACAGACGCGGATGCCGCGCCGAAGCCAGAGGACTGATACGCCGATCCTGCCGCGCACCCCGCGTCAGCCCGCCGGGCACCGCAAATGGACGACCTGACCGAAGCGCGCCAGCGCATGGTGGCGACTCAGCTCCGCGGGCGCGGCATCTCCGACGAGCGCGTGCTCGAAGCGATGAGCGGAGTGCCGCGTCATCGCTTCGTCCCCAGCGGCGGACGCTTCGCCTACGACGACAGCCCCCAACCCATCGGCGAGGGGCAGACCATTTCCCAGCCCTACATGGTCGCGGTCATGACCGAGGCGCTGGGGCTGACCGGGGACGAGAAGGTGCTCGAGATCGGGGCCGGCTCCGGCTATCAGGCAGCGGTGCTGGCCGAGCTGTGCCGTCAGGTGTACTCCATCGAACGCATCCCAGGGTTGGCCGAGCGCGCGAAGCGCGTGCTCGCGGAACTCGGCTACCATAACGTCGAGGTCGTCATGGGCGACGGCACTCGTGGCGTGCCGGAGCATGCTCCCTACGACGGCATCATCGTCACCGCAGCAACGCCGAGCTTGCCGCCGCCGTGGGCGGAGCAGCTCGCGGAAGGCGGGCGCATCGTCGCGCCGGTCGGTGACCGCTGGTCGCAGACTCTCATTATCGCCACCAAGGAACACGGCCACCTGAAGCAGCACAGCGGCTGCGGGTGCGTGTTCGTCCCGCTGATCGGGGAATACGGGTTTCCGGGAGACTAGCGGATGATACGTGTTGGCATCGCAACCGGTGCCGGGCTCGCGCACGGGCCGTCGTTCGCCAGCATCATCAACGGCGGGCCGGGTGCCCCGCCGGAGGACATGCGTGCCGACTTTGCGGAGGTGCGCGTCGTCGCGGTATGGGACAAGGAGCCCGGCGTCGCCGAGAAGCTCGCGGCGGACTACGGCATCGAGCGCGTTGCGGCATCGCCGGCGGAACTGGCCGATATCGTTGACGCGGTGCTCGTGCTCGACGACGGCACGATGGAGCACCAGCGCCAGGCGCCCCTGTTTCTCGAACGCGGCATGCCGACGTTTGTGGATAAGCCGCTCAGCCCGGATCCCCGGGAAGCGGCACAGCTCGTGGGACTCGCCGAGGAACACGGCACGCCATTCATGTCGTGCTCGTCGCTGCGCTTCACGCGGGAACAGGCGGAGGCGCAGCCTCGGCTCGACGAGATCAAGCCTTTCCTGGCGGCATGTGCGGTGGGGCCGCACGATCTGATCTACTACGGCATCCACCCCTGCGAGCTGCTTCAGGCGGTCATCGGGTCCGGCGTGGTGGCGGTCCAGAACGTCGGCGAGGAGGGCCGCCACATCGTTCGGTTGTTCTACGATGATGACCGCTCCGCCGTGCTCCAGGTTTTCGATGATATCGGCTACGTGTTCCACCTCAGCGTGTACGGCAAAGGGGGGTGGGTGAGCTTCCCGGTGGCGGACGGCCACTACTTCTACACCGAGACGATGCGGCGGTTCGTCGGCATGTGCCGGGGCGGCGAGCCGCCGATCGCTCCGCAGGACACGCTGGAGATCATCCGGACGCTGTGGTGCGCGCGGAAGTCGGTGCAGGAGGGCGGGCGCGTCGTGCGACTGGATGAGGCGAGCGGCTAGGTGGCATGAGAATCCTCGCATTTTCGGACATGCACGGGGACGTGCGGGCTGTTGCCGCCGCCGCTTCGGAACTGGCCGCCGCGGATCTGGTGCTGCTGGCGGGGGACATCACGCATTTCGGCGGACGGCGTGCGGCGGCGGAGTTGATCGGCGAACTGCGCAAGCACAATCAGCGCGTGCTGGCAGTTGCCGGTAACTGCGACACGCCCGAGGCCGCAACTTACCTGGCTGACGAAGGCATCAGCGTCCATCGGCGGCACGTCATCGTCGGCGGTCTCGCGGTCGCGGGCGTCGGCGGCTCCCTCCCCTGCCCCGGCCGGACGCCGAACGAGATCAGCGAGAGCGACTTCGCGCGATACTTAGGCGAAGCGGTCGCGGGTGTCGCGGCTGCGACGCCTTTGGTGCTCCTGCTTCACCAGCCGCCGTTCGGCGCGGCCATAGATCGTTCTCATTCCGGCGATCACGTCGGGAGCCACGCCGTGCGCACGTTCGTCGAGGACCGCCGGCCGCTGCTGTGCATCGCCGGGCACATCCACGAGGCGCGCGGGCAGGACCGCATCGGCGACAGCGCGGTCGTCAACCCGGGGATGCTGCGGGCCGGATACTATGCATCCGTCGCGGTCAGCGACGGGGCCGATGAACCGGAAACAGACGCGGGGCAGCCCACAGCGCGGCCTACCTGCGTTGTCGAACTGAAGGAGACAGCGTAATGGCATCGGAGAAGGCGCAAGCGCGCGTGGCGTTTATCGGCTGCGGCGGGCACGCGACCAGGTCGCTGCTGCCGTGCGTGCACGAGATACCGGAGATGGATCTGGTCGCCACGTGTGACCTGAAGGCGGAGCTTGCCGAGGACCGCGCGCGGAGGTTCGGGGCGCGGACGTGGTACACGGACTTCCATCGCATGCTCGACGAGCAGCGACCCGACGGGGTGGTGATCTGCGGCGTACCGCAAATGCACTACGAGCTGGGCCTCGCATGTCTGCGCGCGGGTTTCCCGATCTTCGTGGAGAAGCCGCCGGCGATGGACGCGGCATGCGCGCAGGAGATGGCGGACGCGGCAGCGCAGGCGGATCTGTTCGGCATGGTAGCGTTCATGAAGCGCCACGCCGCTGCGTACCTCATGGCGCGGGACATCGTCAGCCGGCCCGAGTTCGGCGGGGTCAATATCGTCGAGGCGCGCTTCGGGCAGGGCCCATATCCCCAGATCTGGGGCATCGAATCCGCGGCGCGCAGCTTTCTCGTCGGCCAGGTGGTGCACATCTTCGACCTGGTGCGGATGTTCGGCGGCGATGTCGCGGAAGTCCACGCGCGCTATGTCGAGAAAACGCCCAACCACTTCGGCTACGTGGCCGACCTCCAGTTCGCGAATGGCGCTATCGGTCTGGTCAACCTCAACGGCCTCGAGAATCGCGCGGCCTTCCGCGATTTCACCGAGCGCTTGGCGATCTCGGGGCACGAGAATTACGTCCAAGTGGATGACATGCTCTCGGTTCACTTCCAGGCCGCCGAGGACTGGTTCGTGCCGCCGCCCGGCTTCCACGTCGGCAAGCAGAGCCACCACTTCCAGCCGACCGGCCCTGGCGCTCCGTCCATGAGCTGGTTGCTGGGGTATGTTGGGGAACTCAGGGCATTCGCCGTCAGCCTGCTCACGCGCGAACCCGCGCGCGCCGACCTGACGGATGGCGCCAAGGCGCTCAAGGTCGGCGAGGCGGTGTGGCGAAGTATTCAGGAGGGGCGCGCCGTCGCCCTCGATTAACCTTACGAGGACTACGGAGCAGTGAGCCGCAAGGATATCATAGCATCGGCGGCGGCGGCCGCCGCCGCGCTCCTGGCGACAGCGGGCATTATCGTCACCGGAGCGCGCATGCCCGCCGCCGAAGCCCAGCACGCAGCCCAGAGGGCGATGGCGCAATCCGCGTACATGTACGTGGACTTCGCCGACGACTTTCAGGATCCGCGTCAGGTCGCCCTCGGCTGGTCCGGCTCCGGCGACGGGTGGCGAGCAACGCGGCGACCGGGTGACGACGGGTTCATGCGCGCCGAAGGTACGAGCGGCGCTTCGACCGGCCTGCTCGCGGCCGCGGGCAGAGCGTTCCTCGCCCGTAACTTCACGATGTACGTGGACGTGCGCCGGTCCGACCTTGCCGCCGAGGCCGGGCTGGCGTGGGGATCGGACGGTAAGGTCGGCTGGCGCGCCACGGTGCGCGGAAACGAGTTGCTTTTGGTTCGGGCGGACCCCGGCGGCGAGATGGCGATTGCCCGCGTCCCGCTTCCGGAATCCTCGGAGAACCTCCGACTGGGAGTCGTGTCCGGCCTGGGGAGCTTTTCCGTCACGCTGGGCGACGGCTACGTCGCGCAGGCGCCGTGGGAACGAGGGGATAATCCCGGCCGCTTCGGCTTGTGGGCGCGAGGCAGCGCGGAGTTCGACGACTTCGCGCTTGAGGCGCGGCCGCTCGATCCGGGCACGGTGGCGGTGGCGAAGACCGATCTCGCCGACAACCTCAACATCTACATCGGCCCGGCCGACGGCGGCATCGGCCGCTTCGTCACCGCGAGATCCGGCAACAGCTACTTCCCGACGTGGTCGCCTGAGGGGACCCGGCTTGCCTTCCAAACCGACGAGGACGAGGGGACAACGGGCCTGTGGATGACAAGCGAGAATGGGGACGACGCCCACGAGGTGATTGCCGGTCCGTACTTCCATCCCGACTGGTCGCCCGACGGTCGCTCAATCGCTTTCGACTCGACCTCCTCGGCTGCGCCGAATACCGGCGAAGGCAGTCAGCGAGACGTGTTCGTCGCGGCGCCCGACGGGTCAGGTATCAGCAACATCACAAATCATCCGAGCGATGATTTCGACCCGACGTGGTCGCCGGACGGCCGCAGGATCGCGTTCTGCTCGGATCGCGACGGAAGCCTCGACATCTTCGTCGCCAACGCCGATGGGAGCGAGGCGGTCAACATCACCAACAGCCCCGGCGTGCCGGAGTCGGACCCGGCGTGGTCGCCGGACGGCGCGCAAATCGCATTTGTCGCCGCCGACGGCAAGGGAGGGCGGCGGGAACTCTTCGTCGTGGGCGCGCTCGGGGGAGAGAGCGCGCGCATCGCGGGCAATCCGGTGGCGGACGCGAACGCTCCGGCCTGGTCGCCCGATGGCGGCAAGATCGCGTTCACGGAAGAGCGCAGCGGGGACTACGACGTTGTGATCGTCGGCGCGGACGGAAGCAACCCGTTTCGCGCGTTCGGCACGGACACGCCAGAGGCCACGGCAGCGTGGCGCCCGCCCGCACCGGAGCCGGAGCCGCAGGTCGCGGCGGCAAGCGTGTGGGGCTATCCGGGCAGGACTGTCGCCGTGCCCATTCTCGCCCGCGGCATTCGCGGCCTGCGCGCCGCGACGATTGATGTTGCATGGGACGGCGAGGGCGCGGCGCTGGCGCGCGTCGCGCCCGGCGAGGTCGCGCAAGACGAGGGCTGGAGCTTCGACACCGATATCGGCGCCGGGTCGGCGACGATCGAACTGAAGTCGGGGGTAGGCGATGCATGGCGGACATCGGGGGCGCTGGCGGAACTGGAGTTCGAGATTCCGGCCGCGGCGCGGCACGGGGCCGAGGTCGCGGTTACGATCCGGAAGGTCGCACTGGATATTGCCGGCATTGACACCCCTCGCCCGCGCGCGTGGGACGGCGGCATCCAGGTCCTGATCGCCGACCATTTCGCGTTCGCGCCGGTGGCGGAGCGCCAGATCGGCGGCGCGCTGCCGCGACGGTTTGAGATCGCACTGCGCGCGCTTGATGAGAAAGGCGATATCTGCGCGGCGTTCGTGGGACCGGTGCGACTCGAAAGCGTGGCGGGCCGCGTCGAGTCCGCGGAAACCGGTTCTTTCGTCGCAGGGCAGTGGACGGGCGCCGTCGCCGTCAGCGGCGCGGCGGATGAGACGTCCGTCCTCGCGACCCACGCGGAGAGCGGGGCGACGGGGCACAGCGGCGGTTTCCACCTGATACCGGCCGGAAGCGTCACGGGCGACGATGTCGTGGACGCGACGGACCTCGAGCGCGCGGCGGACATCGCCGTCGGCGCGCTGACCCCAACGGAATGGCAGGCGCTCGCCGCGGACGTGAATGGCGACGGCGCGGTGACCGCCGCGGATGTTGCGGCAATCGGGCGCATCGTCCGCGGCGGGGGCGGCACGAAACCGAACCCGGGCGGCGGCCTCCAGGTCTCGCTGCGCGCGACGCGAACGAACCGTCAGACCGTGGAGGCCACTGTGACCTGCCAAGGCGCGGGCGGGATCGCGGCGGCACAGGTCGTGCTGGCGCATCGGAGCGGCGTCCCCGCCGTGACCGTTCACCCGGGCGACCTTCTGGGATATGGCTGGAAGCTGCGAGCGAAGGACGCCAAGGACCAGACGTCTCTGCTGGCCTATGCGGAACGCGGGGCCGGCCCCGCTCGCGAAGGCGGCGTGCTGGCGGTGGTCGAGTTCAGCGGCGGCCAACCGCAGGACATCGCGCTGCGGCGAGTTGAGGCGGCCGATGCCGCCGGTAAAGTGCTGCCGGTCGCGGTCGAGAAGACAGGGGACTGAAGCCGCTCGGCGGTGAGCCGGATTGCAGAGGGCGGCGTTGCCGCGACGCGGCCACACCTGCGCGGATCCCTCAATGGAACAACTCCCGCTTAAGGTCAAGGTCATAACCTTCGGCGAGTTCCGCCGCGTCGCCGGCGCGGGGGAACGGGAGATCGAACTCTCCGCGCACGCTCGCGTCGCCGATGTCGCCCGCGCAGTGGGGATAGAAGAAGCGACGGGCGCCCTGGCCGTGCTCAACGGCAAGACGGCGCATCCCGACGCGGAGGTCGAGGACGGCGACGAAGTTGCGTTCTTCCCGCGCGTGGCGGGCGGCGCTGTGTAAGTGCGTCAGCGCGACTCCGCCGCCGGCGTGATCTCGTAGACGCGCGCGGCGTAGGGCGCGAAGTCATCCGCGAGAGTCCGGCCGGATGCGGTCGCCGCGCGCTCCTCAAACATCACCCGCACCGAGGCCGCCTTGCCGGGCAGCGCGAACTCGGCGCGGGCGGGCGTCGTCTCCCCATTGACGGCGAGCAGGTACCACTTGCCGTCGTACTCCTTGAGCAGCGCGTGGATCTTGCTCGAATTCCCCCGCACCTCAACCGGCAGCTTCGCGGGCGACAGCAAGACGGGCGAGAGTTCCTTGACTTCCTGCCCGATTTCCTTCATCCATCCCCACATCTCTTCGTACTGCGGCAGGACGCGCATGTTGTAGTAGCACCAGTAGATCAGCCCGTTCGCGCCATGGGTCAGGGCGAGGTAAGTCATGCACCGTTCCTCGTCGCGCGTCGGCGCGCGGCCGCGTCGCAGCTCACCCTCGGTGGGGATGCGTCCGCGCCCGCCGGTGGCATTGGGATCCTCGGGCGGGCGATGCTGGTACCACGCGAACGCTTGCAGCACCATCCACAGCGGCTTGAGCCCCTGTGCCGCCTCGACGCCGACGTCCGTCATCTGGCTGACGCGAATCACGGGCCGCGTGGGCACGGGGTAGACATCAATGCCCAGCACGTCGGTGGTGGGCACGAAGTCGGGGATGATGCGGGGCACGAAGTGAACGATATAGGTCGGGTGCCCGGGGTCGGTCGAGCGCACCAGGTCGTAGTACTTCATCAGATCCGGGATCATCTTGGTAGGCAGCTCGTCGTTGAGATACCAGGCGAGGACCGCGGGATGATCCTTGAAGGTCGAAACGACGCCGCGCGCCATATCCTCGTTGCCGATCCAGGGGCCGATCTGCTTGTGATACGTCGCAGCCGGGTAGAGGTCGTTCATGCAGTAGATGAGCTTGATGCCGTGCTGCTGAGCGGCGTCGAGGTATTCGCGTATCTGATCGACCGGCAGCCGGTTGATGCCGTAATCGAGGATGCAGTTGAACGGGCTGTCGGCGATTTCCGCGAGGTGCTGCATGCTGTGCGCGCCGTACCAGCCGAGCGGGAAGAAAGGCTCGCCGTCAACGATGAGACGGTTGTGTTCGTCCACATGGGCGGGCAGGGCGGCGGCCTGGTCCTCCGTCAAGCGCTGCAGCGGCATTGATACCTGCGCCAACTCGCGTCCGTCGAGGGTCAGGCACCGCACGCGCAGGCCGCTCTCGCCGTACGGCAGGCTCTCCGCCGGGAAAGTCAGAGTGACCGTCTGCGTGCGCGGGGTGAGGCTCTGATACAGGATCTCGGAGTCGCGGGGGAGGTCGGGCGCTCGTGCCGTGCCGGGTTCCGTCACGGGTTCGGCGGGCAGGCGCGACAGCGGACGCGTCGGGCTCGACCACGGCGCCGAATAGACTTGCATCTCCAGCGTTGTCCCCGGCAGCGCGTCCCGCGTCAGGCCCAGCTCGGCGCGGAACTCACAGCTCCGCACGTCGGGCAGGATGAGGCCGCGATAGCGCGGCCGCAGCGGCTGGAGCGACAACAGCGGCGGCAGCTTCAGCGGGCGCCACAGGCGGTAGAGCACGCGCCCCGAGTCATCGAGAAGCGTGATGCCGAGTCGCTGCTCGGCATCGGGCGACGTCGCGGCGTATAGACCGCGCGCGACCTGGCGTGCGCCGCAGGCGAGCGGCGTCGCGAGCCGCTGTTCCAGCTCGTCGCGCAGGGTGCTGATGGGCTTCGTCGCGACGGTCACTTCGCGCGCCGCGCCGGCATTGGTCAGGCGCAGCGCGAACTCGTTGCCGGGGCCCCAGCGGGGGTCGCCGACTTCCAGACCCTCAACGGTCACCGCCCCTTCCGGGCCGACTATCATCTCCCCCATCACCGCCGCATCGTCCACGCTGCCCGGCGCGCCGTTCCACACGCTGGTCTCCTCGGTAGGCTCGACGTTGTGACGGACGCGCCCGATGTTGAGCGCCCAGCGCACCGGCGTGCCGAGGCGCCGAACGCCGAGGTCGCCGAGGTCGAGTGTCATCTCGACGCGCCATTCGCCTTCATCCCTCGCCGCGGCAATCTGCGCGCGCCCGGCCATTGCGTCGTCTGTCTTGACACCGTCCGGGTTGACCGCGAATTGCTCGAAGCGGCGCTTGGTGTTGGTCACGTCAATGTGGATCTCGACGAAGTCGTCGGACCAGACGATGCCAGCTTCGGGCGTCGCCTTGACTTGCATGCCCTCGGGCTCAGCTTCCGCGCAGCGGATGCCTATGTAAAGGCGCCTGCCGTCGCACAGGAAGTGGACGGCCGTCGCCTGTGACGGCCTCTCGCCCGTTTGCTCCAGCAGGAAGCCATCCGCGACACCCGCCGACTGCCACACCGGCTCGTCGAGCGCGCCGTCGAGCGTCGGGGCGCCGATTGGCGCAACCATCGGAACGCGAACCGTCTTGGCCGCCGCGGAGTCGGGGGACAGCATCGTCGCGAGCGCGACGGCGACCAGTGCGCCTGTCAGGGACATCCGAACGGGAGTCACAAGTATCCTCCTCGGGCCGTTGTGGATTATCGGTGCTGCGCGCGCGTGAGTCATGCGCGCTATTTGCCGGGCGCGACGAAGAGCGGCTGGCTCCAGGCTCGCTTGCCGTCGGCTTGGCGCACGTAGTCCACCCTGACGTAGCGCTCATCGCCCTGCAACTCGTAGACCGCCGCTTTGCGATCGAAGGCACTGAGACCGAGCAGGCGGATGCCATGGGCGCCGCGGAACGTGAAGTAGCCATCGTCGTCGGCGCTCGCACGGATGGCGCCATCCCGCACCTCGACCCGCAGCGCGGGCCCTTGGGAGGCATAGAAGTTGCCAGCCCGCAGGTTCGCGAGGATGTCCTCAGGCGTGCAGGCCGGGGCATTGACCATGACAAAGCCGTAGGAGGTCGGCGCGTCGGGGTCACCGTGGAAGTCGTCGGAGGCGACGCCCCAGACGATCTTGCCCTTGGTCAGCAGGTAGTCCCACGGCCGGGTCTGGTCGGCGCGGCCGCCGATCTCAATCATGGCCACGCCGCGCAGCGCGTCAAGCTCTGCCAGCTCGTAGCCCACCGCGCCCTCGGGGTGGGCAAGCAAGGTCAAGCCGCCCTTGGCCGCAACGACGTTAATGGTCTGCTGGGCGGTGAGGGTGACGCTCTTCTCGGTGTAGTTGATGCAGACGATATCGCCCTCCAGGGTGCCGCGCTCATGGCCCAGGAGGCGCACGATCTGCTCGCCGTCCGGCGAGCGGTCGTCCGTGGTGATGACGTCGTGATCGCTGATCTGCACCCACGAGCAGCCGTCGGCCAGGTACTTGCCGATAAGCACGGCGGGCGGCGTGCGGCCGTCACTGTTGGTGGTGTGGGCGTGGAGCTGGCCCTTGTACCAATTGGGATAGGAACGGCAGGGGTTGCGGACGACGAGGCGCTTGCCCGTGACGGTCGTCACCTTGGTCGCCGGGATGTCGGGCCGGAAGTCCGGGGCCGGCGGGGCCGGCGTAATGCCCGGGGTGCCGATGGTGAAGGTGGCGGTAGTGATGCTGCCCGGCGCCAGCTTGAGCCGGTAGCCCAGGGTGTCGCGAGGCACTAAGTCGAGGTGATAGACGGCGGGCAGGAACTCATCCGTCATGACGAACTCGAAGCCCCAGACACCCGGCGAGAGCTGCGGCAGGTTCTCCTGCATGCCGGGCAGCTCGCGGATGATGAGGGTGACCGCCGTGACCACGCCGGCCGGGTCTTCGATGGTCGCCGCCATGCGCAGGGTGTCGCCCGTCTTGACCTGGGCGGGCGCGATCTGCACGTCCGCGATCTTGGGCAAGGCCTGTGCCCCGGCCAAGCTGACGACCGCCAGGAGCAGCAGGATGCAGACAGCCGATCGGAATCCTCGAGCCATTTGACTCCTCCGTTTCATCGATTGCATGCCCGCCGCGGCGTTCTCTTGCGGGCCTGCCACAGCGCCTGCGTTCAGCTCGCCAGCCGGCGCAGGGCGTCGAGCTTCTCGCGGTCCCCGATGTGCGCTTTATTCACCGCTTCGCGCAGCACCTCGATCGAGCGGTCGTAGGTCTCGCGGTCCACGGGATAGGGATATCCGTCTTTGCCGCCGTGAGCGAAGGAGAACGCGGCGGGATCTCGCGTGCTGGCGGGGATGCCGTAAACCAGGTCCGAGATGAGCGCCAGCGCGCGGATCGCCTTCGGGCCGACGCCGCGCACCTCGAGGAGCTGCTGGAAGTCCTGGGGCTGGCGCTCGTATGACTTGAGCAGGATGCGCTTGAGCGAATCCGGCCGCAGCTCGCTGACGAGCACCTCATGGTGTCGCGGCAGAGAGAGCGACTGCATGCGCTCGATCTCGCTCGCCAGGCGCTCGGGTTTCTCCTGCGACAGCAGGGCCGTCGTCTGCCGCGCCTCCTCGCTCTCCCGCGCGACCATGTTGAGCACCTGCCGCGCCGAGCCCTCGGAGCACACGCCGCGGTGGGGCTCGCGGACGAAGCTGTCCATCTCATCGGATAGCCAGTGGTATCGCCGCGCCCACGCCGTGTCCTCATTCATCCCCTGCTGCACGACCGCCCAGTGCCCGTCGCGCGTGAAGAGAAAGGTGTGATGGTAGAGTTGATAACCGTCCTGCACGGCGGTGTTGTCCACCTTGGCGGACATGCGGGAGGCGTAGATCAACTCCTCGGGATCGCGCCCGAGCGAGAATCGCTCGCCGTGGGCGGCAATGTCATCGGGCGTGCGGCGCGAGGTCTTGCCCTTGCCGCCGGCGACGAACAGGCCGAGGTCGGCCTCGGTTCCGCGCAGCGCCTGCTTGAGCGCGCCGCATACGGTCGTGGTGACTCCGGAGCTGTGCCAGTCGAAGCCCAGGACGCAGCCGAACGCCTGGAACCACCAGGGATCCGCCAGGCGAGCCAGCATCTCGCGCGGGCCGTGTTCCTCGACCATGCAGCGCGTGATCTCCCGCGACAGCTTCGTCATGCGACCGAACAGCCATCGCGGCGCCGAGCCGCCGTGCAGCGGGAGGTTCGCGGATCCGGTTCGCATCGCGTTCCCAGTATAGATGAAACCTCCGGGGGTGTCGAGGCCGCCCATCTCCAGGGCGTGGTTGTGCAATCTCGGCGGCGGCGTCCACCTGCAGTCGGGCCGAGTCGGAGGATTGGCGGCACAGGGGCATGCATCGCGGGAATGAGTCGCCCTCACCGGGCCCGGCTCCGGCGCGCAGGCCAGGGGAACTCCCTTACGCCCTGATTGCGGGAGTGCGGTGCAGGCGACGAGCGCGCGAGTGCGCCGAGGCGGGCCGCGGAAGCTGAAAGGGGCTGGTCCGAACGCACGCCGCGTGATTCTGATATAATCTACGCGGCTCGCGCGATTTCGATGTCTCAAGACACACCGTCAAGTTCCCGCATACCGGTCAAGCCCGGGGATTGCGTCACCCTGCGTCTGGACTCTCTCGCCGCGGGCGGCGAGGCCGTCGGGCGGTATGAGGGTCTCGCCATGTTTGTGGAATACGGCGCGCCGGGCGATGTCGCCGACGTGCGTGTCAGCCATGTTGCACGCAACTACGCCCGCGGGCGCATCGAGCGGCTCGTCGAGCCGGGACCGGACCGGGTGGAGCCGCCGTGCCCGTACTTCGGGTCGTGCGGCGGCTGCGACTGGCAGCATCTCGAATACCAGTCCCAGGTAGCGGCCAAGGTGGAGATGCTGCGCGAGTCCTTCGCCCGCATCGCGTCGCTCGAGTTGGACGGCATCATCGCGCCGATCGCGATGCGCGATCCCTGGCGCTGCCGCAGCGCGGCGGAGTTCACGGTGGCTGCAACCGACCCGCCCGCACTGGGGTTCCTGCGCGCGCGGAGCAACGATGTCGTGCCGATCGCGGACTGCCTGGTGCAGCATCCGCTGAACGTCGAGATCCTCCACGCGATGAACGAGTGGCTGGCGCGACACGGGGCCGGAGAGTTATGGTTGGTTGGGACGCGGACCTCGTTCGCCGAGGAGCGCGCGTTGATCGGGTTGGCGTTCCGCGGCGAGGGCCCGGCCGCGCAAGATGCGGCCGCCGATCTGATGCGCGCGGTGCCGCGCATCGCCGGGGTGTCGGCGGTCACCGCACGCGACCGCCGCGAGCAGCACCGACGCCTGTCGCGCCACGTGGCCGGCGAGGAGTTCATCCACGAGCGGGTCGGCGAGCGGACCTACCGGATCGGGGCCGACACCTTCTTCCAGGTCAATCCGCAGCAGGCCGCGCGGCTAGTCGAGACGATGGAGGAGATGGCGCGCGTCGGCCGAGGCGAGACGGTGGTGGATGCATACTGCGGAGCGGGTATCTTCCTGGTACCGTTGGCTGAGCGGGCGGGGCGCGCCATCGGTATCGAATCGAATCCCGCGGCGGTGCGCGATGCGCGCGCGAATCTGCGGCAAGCGGGCTTGGGACATGCGACGGTCGTGCGCGAGAAGGTGGAGCGCGCGCTGCCGCTGATGGCCCGCGGGAGCGGGTCCGCCGAGCGCGCCGCTGATGGAGCATCGCGGGAGCGACGAACCGCGCGAAGCGCACGGGCGGACATCGTGGTGCTCGACCCGCCGCGCCAGGGGTGCGGGAGGCAGGTCATGAACGCCGTGGGCGCGCTGGCGCCGCGCGCGGTGGTGATGGTGAGCTGCGACCCGACGACGCTGGCGCGGGACATCGGGCTGCTCGCCGAACACGGCTACCAGGCGCGGCGCACCGTGGCCATTGACATGTTCCCCCACACGTGGCGCGTGGAATCGGCGACCCTGTGCGAGCGCTGACGGCGCGCCGCGTCCTTCAGGCGGTCCTCAATCCGGCGGTACCGCGTACGGTTCCCTCAGCCCCGGCGACTATAGTAGGTCGTCCGCCGCGCCTGGACCAAGAAACCGGCCCGCCTCGTGGACTACCGAGGCGGGCCGGATCGCGGTGGGCCCTGGCCAGATCAGTGAACCAGGACCCTGCCCGAGCTCTTACTGAATCTCGTTCGGGCTGGTCATGAGCGCGATCGTGCTGTAGAAGCTACCGCGCCAGTACTTGACGTGACCATCGGTGAAGCCCACAGGGGTCGCGATCGTGATGGTCGGCGGATCGCCTCCCAACTCGGGCGGAACCACGTGGTCATCCGTGTAGTCGTCGCTGTAACCCTCATGCACTCCGAAGGAGTCGCATGCAAGCAACGGCTCCCACACCGGGTCGTCGAAGTTGCCGACGGCCTGGGCGCAAGCGAAGTACTCCGACGGATCGTCGCCGGAGCCAAGGTACCCCAGAATGACCGCAACGTCCCAGATCGCGAACGAACCCCAGCCGTAGTCGCTGGCCGCGGTCCCGATCGGGTGGTGCATGCAGAAGTAGA
>CP070648.1:1052295-1059053 GCA_020354555.1 Armatimonadota bacterium
ATTGGCCTGCCGCGCGGGTCGTCGGGCACGGGTACATTGTAGTTGACCGCGTGGAGCAGCATCAGGTCATCCCCACGGTAGGCGTGAAACCGTACTCCTGCGGCCCGGCGCCCGTCAGCCAGGCGAATGCGATAGCCCAGCCCGCGCTCAATCCATGGTATCAAGCGCGCCCGATCGTAGTAGCGGTCCACCCCAATCATGCGATCCAGTTCGTACACCGCCGCCGCGCTGCGCCCCGCAGGCACGTTGAGGCTCGCGGCGCTGTACATCGCGAAGTCGAGCGCATCTTCCCGGCTGATGTTGTCGGCGCCGATGAGCGAAGCGACATTCACCGCATGCACCCACCTGCCGTCGCGCGAAGACCTCAGGCCGCTTGCGCCGCGCCTCGCCGCCGCAAATGGCTCGGCGAACGCGTTCTCGTGTCTCGGCTTGCCGGCGTCGTCGCAGCAGCCGCTCTCACCGGTTAACACGACGAGCCCACCCGACGCGGCGAATTCCTCCACAGCCGCCGCCCCGTCGTCGCTGAGATAGCGCGCTTCCGGCAGAATGAGCACGTCATAGTCGCGCAGGACATCAGCCGTCAGTTGTCTCTCGACGATGAGATCGAACAAAACGTGCTGGTCGGCGAGGTAGCGACTGATCTGGTACACCTGACGCAGGTGGCTGTGATTCTCCATGTGCAACTCGCGGAAGAAGCAGCCGATGGCGACATGGGCGTAGCTGCGGAGCCCGGCGAGCAGCTCCGCATTCCCGTCGAAAAACGCGCGGTAGCGCGCGCGGATGTGCGGGAACCGCGACGTCAATTGGATGTAGGCGCCGCCGCCCGCTGCCAGAGCCTGCGCGTGAGCAAGCTCGTCCGCGCCTTCGTTCGCCCCGCGCGATGACATCACCGTGCCCGCCACGCCCAGGGCCAGCGCCAGCTTCTGCTGAAGCAAGTGATCCACGTAGAACCCATGTGCCACCCGGCCTGCGTCACCGTCCTCCTCGTACATCATCGCGTCCATCGCCGGGGCCCAGGTCTCCACGTCGTGGGCGATCTCCTCGCGGAATTCCGTGGCGTCGAAGCTCAGCATCGCGCCCCAGTTGGGGAGAATGTAGAAGTCCCCTCGCACCTCGCTGCCGACTTGCTTGATGAAGGCCAGATTGTGGCGGATGCTCTCGGCCCAGAACAGCTTCGTCTCCGACCACAGCGCTCGCTCCTCGGCAGTGCGTACGCCCCACTGCGAGAGATCCGGTGAGCCGAACATCTTCTCCAATTCGCGCGGCGCGTAGTGCTGCTCCATCCACTTGCGGTAGTCGTGAGCGCGGCCCCATAGCCAGCCGTTGCCGCCCTCCTCGAGTCGCGCCTCATTGAGGTCAGCTGTGCCGAGCCACCGGATCAGCTCCTCGTCGCTGAACGTGTCGGCGAGGAACTTCTTGAAAGTCGGCTCCTCCTTGACCCACTCCAGCCGGCTGCCGCGATAAGCCGGCTCGATCTGCTGTGGATCCGCGATCCCGAACCGGCGCCTCAGCTCTTCCGGCGAGTACGTGCTCGCGAGGTGGCCGCGGAACCTCTCGCGGCAGTATTCGCAGTAGCAGTTCAGTATGCAGTTGTCCACGAACACGCCGTCATATCCGACGCGCGCGATCGCGGTGACGATAACGCGCTGGTACGCATTGTAGTAGGGGTTGTTGACACACGGCGCGAAGCGGAACATGCCGCGGCGCGTGAAGTGCTCGTGGCGCATTTCGTAGTTGAAGTGCGGCCGGCCGTTTCGCTCGCGCGCCAGCCAGTGCAAGGAGTCGGCCTCCGGCCGCGGCCCGATCTCCAGGTCCAGGTACTCGTCCCAGTGATCGTAGAACTCCCACACGCCTCGCCGCAGTTTCGGATCGCCCGCTATCGTCTGGTTGCAGATGTATGGGATGAATGTCTTGACGCCGACGGCATGGATCCGCCGGACCATGTCGGCGATGCGCGCAGTGCGGTCTCGCATCTCCTCGACCGATAGGCGCCGAGCTGCGTCATCACCAAGCAGAACCACCGGGCCGGCCGTGTTGGGAATCGGCGTGTCGTGGGCCACATGCAGCAGGTGCGGCGGCGCGTCCGCGATCCGTTGCACGAGCGCGTCGGGTTCGTCCAGGTGTCCGGCATATCCGCCGTAGTCGAGGATGTATGTGAACGGCGTGGTGGTCAGTGGGAAACGGGCACCGGCCATGCTGCACCTCGGACCTCGTTTGGCGACTGCTTGTCCGCGCTGCCGGCCAAATCCTGCACGAACGGGCGTCGCCCGTCCCAGGGATGAGTCGAGCCGCGCGCCGGCAAGCCGTACGCTCGTCACGGATCCCGGAGACGCGCAGGGAGGCCGGCACAGCCCGTAGAAGGCAACATCGTGTCGCGGCAGCGCCGCGGCGAACGTCCGTCATACGGTTGAGGCGCGGAGCCCGCGAACGGATTCCGCGAAGGAGCATCAGAGATGTCCACGTTCCGAACCGTCAACCTCACTCGCCACTTCAACGCCACGGGAAAGCCCAGGAGCCGCCTGTGGGATAAGTCCGCACAGGAACGCTGGCGGCACCTCCCGCGGGGCGCGCAGCAGTTCTGGGGCATCCCGTTTCGCCTGGGGGCGAAAGACCTCAGTAGGAAAGGGCTCATCGTGCTCGATCGTGCGGGGACGGAGGTCGCAGTCCCTCTGCGCGGCACCGCCACTCACTTGTGCGTCCTGCACTTCTCCGACGCATCGAAACGCGTCGAGTTGGTCGGCGAGCATCTTGCCGACTACACTGTGCAATACGCGGACGGCGGCGAGCACACCCAGCCCATTCGTACGCGATTCGAGATCCATCCCTTCGTCGGCGCGTGGGGGGGCGCGGCTTACGCGGCGGCGGGAGCGCACATGACCAGGGTGGCGCCGGAGGACATGGCCGGCAAGGCCTGGGGGATGTACCAGACCGGGGTTGCCGGTCAGCCGGTCCAGTGCGCGTCATGGGTTTATGCGCTCGAGAACCCGCGCCCTGAGGCGGCGCTGGCCGGCCTCGTTCTCAAGCCCACAGGCAAGCGAGCGATCGCCATTCTCGGGCTTACGCTCTACGAAGGCCCTGGACACCCACTGCGCCACGTCCCGCGTCGCATCTACCGTCTGCTGCTGCCGCCCGAGGCGAAAGCTAAAGCCTCCGACGTGAGTGCCAGCCTCGATATGGGCCATGTGACTCGGCTGTACGCAGTCCCGGCCAAGCCTGACCAGCGATGGCTCGACTCGCCCGAGCGCGGTCTGGGCACCGCGAGGGCGGAAGACAAGCCGACCCGGGAATTCCTGCTCCACGCAACCGGAGCGGAAGGCGCCACGCTCTCGGTGCAGTCCGGGAGGAAGCAGTACAGCATCCCGTTCGGCGAAGCGTTCGACACAGGCAAGGCCGGAAGCACGAAGGGCAAGGCGCGGCTGCAGCTCTTGCATCCCCGCACGACGTGGATGCACGTGACTGTCGTGGACGACGCGACCGGCAAGCCGACGCCGACGCGGATTCGCTTCTGCGGCAGCCACGGCGAGTACCTGCCGCCTTATGGCCACCACGAGGTCGTCAACGACCGCTGGTTCGAGGACTACGGCGGCGATCTTCAGCTCGGCGGCGCCAGCTTCGCCTACGTGCCGGGGCGCTTCCAGATCGAGCTTCCCGTCGGCGAGGTATGCTGCGAGGCATCCAAAGGCTTCGAGTATGAGCCGGTTCGCCGGAAAATCGAGATCAAGCCCGGCCAACGGGAGCTTGAGCTTCGCATTCAGCGCGCCGCGGATTGGCGGCAATCCGGCTGGATCACCGCCGACACCCACGTTCACTTCATCAGCCCGCAAACCGCGTGGCTGGAAGGTCAGGGCGAAGGCCTTAACCTGATCAATCTGCTTGCGTCGCAATGGGGTAAGCTGTTCACAAATGTCGCCGACATCACCGGAGAGGCATCGGGGTGCTCGACGGAGGACACCATCGTCTGGGTCGGCACCGAGAACCGGCATCACCTGCTCGGGCACATCTCGATGCTCGGCACCCATGGAGACCCTGTGTTTCCAATGTGCGCCGGAGGGCCGCACGAGGCTTACCTCGGCGATCCCGACGTCACCACGCTGACCGAATGGGCCGAAACGTGCCGCAGGCGGGAGGGCGTCGTGATCCGCCCGCACTTCCCGTTCCCGACCTGCGAGGAGCCCGTCTATTTCGCTCTGGGGCAACTCGATGGTGTCGAGCTGCGCCGCTACGCGGACCCCGCGTCCGGGTCGCTCGACGAGTTTTGCTTCAAGGAGTGGTACCGCTACCTCAACTGCGGCTATCGCGTGGCCGCGGTCGGTGGGACTGACAAGATGAGCGCCGGCATGCCCGTAGGCGGTGCGCGGACCTACGCGCGTCTGGCCTCGGACGATGGGTTCTCTTTCGATAGCTGGGGCAAGGCCGTGCGCGCGGGCAGAACGTTCACCACATCCGGCCCGCTCATCACGCTGAAGGTTGAAGGGCGTGAGGTCGGCGACGAGATCCAACTGCCTTCAACCGGCGGCACAGTCGAGGTCGAGGCGGAGGCCACTTCGATATGGCCGATACACCTGCTCGAGGTGGTGGCTAACGAGCGCGTCGTCGCTTCCGCCGACGACAAGAGAGGCACGCACAGGCTGGCGCTCAAGGCCAAAGTGCCGGTGAAGCGAAGCTCCTGGATCGCCGCTCGCTGCGGCAGCCGCCTGCGCGTCCATCACTGCTGGCCGATTCAGCTCGGGGCGCACACGTCGCCGGTGTACGTCATCTGCGGAGGCCAGGAGATGTTCAGCGCGGCCGACGCCGCGTATATGCTCACCCTCATTGACGGCGGCCTAACCTACCTCGACACCATGTCGGTCCGATACGACGAGGCACGGCATCGGCAGATGAAGGCCGTGTTTGGCCGCGCGCGCCGCGAGTTGGAGACCCGGCTGCACGGTCACTCCCACGGTTGAGCGCCAGCGCCGCCGGCAACTGGTGCTCTGTCAATCGTGTTTTGATGTGCTCCTACGTCTCGCGACTTCAAGCGAAGTCGCGCCCGGTGCGCTCGTCTGGGCGCGCGGTCGCCTGACCGCGCGAGACGCAAGATCCGTCATTCTAATGTTAACGCAGCACTAGGGCTACTTGCCGACGCGGACGTTCCAACCCTCGACTTTGACGACGGGTGTCGCTCCATCCAGGTCTCCAGACGCGAACGCGCCGCTCACCGTTCGCGTCTCGCCAGGCAACAGGCTGAAGTAGTTGTCCTCCCAAAACGTCGGCGCCACCTCCAGCCCGTTCTCGCCCTTGGTCACCGCGACATGCACCATGAGGGCCAGATGCTCGGTCGAATTGTGTATCCTGACGCGCGCCTTGCCTTCCCCGTCTTCGCCGGTGATCTCGGATGCAACGTCGAGTTTGACTGGTGGCAGCTCCGCAAGTCCGGTGTAATCCGCGCTCGACTTGTAGCGCAGGAAGAACTCTCGGTCTTGCGTGTAGCCCTGGGCCTCTATGACGTCCGGCGCCGTCGAGAGCCAGTAGAGGTTGCTCGAGACCTCCTTGCCCGAGGCATCGTTCAGCTTCAGGCTTAGGAAGTAAGTCTTCGTTAGGCCCTCCGGCAACTCGATGGTGAACGCTCTTGCATTGCCGTCCGCCGCGACACCCACCGTCGCGCGTCGCGCGTACTTCTCCGTCATATCCGTGTTGAGGATCCTTGCCGTGACCGTCAGGTCCGCGAAATCCCTGTAGTACGCATTGACGACCCACACGGAGTTGTCGTCGTACGAGTACTGGACGTGCAGCGCCTCGCACGCCTTCTTCGCGCCGTAGTACGCGCCACCGACCAGCAGGTACCAGTCAACCAGTTGCCAGGTGGGCGAAGCGGGCCACGCCGTGTCATACTTCCACTGCGTGATGCCGGTCGCGGAGTACTTGTTCCTCCCGTACGCCTCGTACATGGCGCGGGCGCTTTCGTAGTTCAGCGCCTGCCCTTTCATACAAAACTCCTCGATGCTGACCGGCGGGCCGTAGCGCGCATTCAGCGCCTCCCGCAGTGTGTCGAAGTAACGTCCCCCTTGAATGACGGTGTGAAAGGACCAGGTGTCGGTCCACGGCGGCCACAGCGCATCCCGCGGCATCATCCTGCGCATACTCTCGATCGGCGCAATGACGCCGCCGATGCCCCCGGACTGCGCGAACCCCCACGCGCCTCTTTCCGTATCCACGTAGTAGTGTGTCGGGTCGGCATAGGTCCACAGCTGCCGGCTCCCCGTGCGCGTGCCGCCGGTCTTGAAGCGATCCGCGATGGCGAACGCGCCCGAATGCGGCTGATATGTGCGCTCCGGGGTGTACCCGGCGATCAAGTCGCGGTACGCCTGATCGAGGTTCTCGGTGGGAAACGTCTCGTCGTGCCCGAGGAAATGTACCAGGCTCGGGTGGTTGCGAATGCGGAGTATCGTGTCCTTCACGCACTCGATCGCCAGTTCCTCGTTGGGAATGCTGCGCCCGAAGAGCCGCTGCGTGACCATCACGCCGTACTCATCACAGAGGTTGAAGAAGTCCTCCGTCTCGCGAATGGAGAACCCCTCCGAACGGAGCATGTTGAGGTTAGCCTCCTTCGCGTACCGTACGAGGACATCGTAGCGCCTGCGGTCGAGCCGCAGCAGCATGTCGCTCGTCATCCACGCCGCCCCGCGAATGAGGATCCGCTTGCCGTTGACCATGTAGACTCGCCAACCCTCGTCGTTGACGTATGTCGTCGCCTCGCGTATGCCGAAACGCGTGCTCAG
>CP070648.1:1059153-1102973 GCA_020354555.1 Armatimonadota bacterium
CCTGGTATGACTCGACGGCGCGCTTCCACGCGTCCGGTCGCGCCGGCGGTTCCCCGTCCCACATCGGCACCGTCTCCAGAATGCGCGCACCCAGTTCCGCGCCCCACGCCACGCTGTCCCTGATGCGGTCGAGCACGTCGCGGCGAACCTTTGGGTCGGCATCGGCGATCCCTGGGTGCCAGTCCATCATGGAGTGTATCTCCATGCCGCAGTCCGCGGCGATGTCGCGTAGCCGCGCGACGGGCAGCTCGACCTCCGTCTTGCGCCGCATCTCGACGCGGCGATACCCGATGTCGGCGAGCCTGGGCAAGCTTACGTCTTCACTGCCGAGGTAGTTGCTGAGGATGCTCAGTTTCATTGCTCTGCCCTCGTCTTCTTGGCCCCTGCTCTTCGCGTGGGCCTCGCCGAGCGTCGGCCGGAAGCCGTCCCTCTGAGCCGCGCTCTCGCCCCGGCCTCGCGCAGCTCCGTGACCAGCGCCGCCGCCTGCTCGACGGCGTAGTCCATCTGCTCCGGCTTGTGCAGCGGCGAGATGGGCAGGTTGACCTGCTCCTCGAACCACACCCGCTCGACGACCGGGCACTCGCCGAAGCGGTGCCCCTGCGCGCGCATGTACCCCGTGAGATGGCACGGGAAGAAACGGTTGTTGATGCGCACGCCGCGCGCCTCCAGACCGCGAATCAGGTCGTCGTGGTTGACGCCCGTCTCGGATTGGCTGATGAAGAACGGGTAGAGGTGATAGATCGAGAGGCGTTCCGGCGACACCGGCTGTACGCGAACGCCTTCGATCTGCGTCAGGCCTTCGGAGTACCGTCGGGCGAGCTCGCGCCGCATCCCGTTCATACGGTCGAGCTTGCGCAGTTGCACCCGGCCGACGGCCGCCTCCGCGCCGGTCATGGGGATGTTCATGCCGACGTAGTTGACCTCAGGCCAGTCGTGGGTGTACGCGTCGCCGGAATGGTCGCTGTACGTCGGCTCGGGCTGCGCATACCGCCCGATGCGGTTCGTCCGTCGCTTGACGCGCCTGCCCCCGAAGCCGCGCCCGCGCATGTCGCGCAGGCGTTCGGCGTATTTCCCGTCGCCGGTCGTGATCATTCCGCCGCGGCCCAGCGTGGTCATGTTCTTGAGCGAGCCGAAGGAGAAGCACGTCACGTCGGCGATGGAGCCGATCTTCCGCCCGTTGTATTCCGCCCCGGACGCATGCGCGGCGTCCTCTACGACCGGCAGCTTATGCCTGCGCGCGATCTTCATGATGGGATCCATGTCACACGGCAACCCGCCGTAGTGCATAACGTAGATCGCCTTTGTCTTCGCCGTGATCTGCGCCTCGATGGTTGCGGGGTCAATGCACAGCGTCTCGGGTTCAATGTCCCCGAAGCGCACCGTCACCTGGCGCGCGAGGAACGGGAGCATCGTCGCCTGGAACGTTTGAGGTGTGCACACGACCTCGTCGCCGCGGCCGATGTCGAGGGCCTCCGTCGCCATGTGCAAAGCAGTGGTCCCGGACACCGTCCCCACGGCGTGCTTGGCGCCGGTGTATTCGCAGAATTCCTTCTCGAACTCGCGCAGGATCCAGCCTCCCTCGTAGCTGTCCTGCTGAAGGGCCAAAGCGATCGCTTCCATCTCCTCGAAGTCGTAGAGCGCGCCCAGCCCGTACTCGGGTACGATCATCGCAATCCTAACCTCCGGGTGTTGCCGCCCGGCGCACAGCGGGGGCGGCGGACAGGACCAAGAAGTTACGCCAGACATGCCCGCTCACCTCTAGCCCACCGGCCGCGCGAGCGCCGCAGTGGAGGTGCCCGGTCCTCTCCCGAAGAAGACTAAGGGCGGCCATGCTCGATGATGGATGTTATAAGTGAATGCCCGACGCACAGAGCGCTGCGCCCGGCTGAGCCTGCGAGGACGGGCGCGCGGCCAGGTGCCGGTATGGCTGCCGGCGCTGATCGGGCTGGCGGCGGTGGCGGCGGTGCTTCTATGGATGGGGCTTGCGGCCGTGGGCGGTCCCGCCGGCCAGTCGAACGACGGGCGCATCGAGATCACCTACTGGGCACGCCACACCGGGCACGAGTACGAGGCCGACCGCGCGCTGGCTGAGGAGTACAACCGCAGCCAGGACAGAGTCCGCGTCCGCCCTCTCCCCATCGGCTACAACCTCGAGAAGATCGTCACCGGCATCGTCACCGGCACCCCGCCCGATGTCATGACGATCTCCGATGACATGCTGCTCGAACTCGCGTGGCAAGGGGCTTTCATGCCACTCGAGGAACTCCTTGCCGAGCGCGGGATACGGCAGCAGGACTACTTCGCCTCGTGCTGGCGGGCGGGACACGTCAACGGCCGTCTCTATGCTTTGGCCGTCACCTCAGATTCTTATCTCCTGCTCTATAACAAGGGCGCGTTTCGCGAAGCGGGGCTCGATCCGGAGCGCCCGCCGCGCACGCTCGCTGAACTCGACGACTATGCCGACCGGCTGACGAAGTACGGGCCCAACGGCGAAATCGAGCGCATGGGGTTCGTGCCGTGGATCATGTGGGACCACAGCACGATGTACGGTTGGCTGTTCGGCGGCGAGTGGTACGATGCCGCATCCCGCCGCGTCACTCCTACTCACCCCGCGATTCTTCGCTCCTTCGAGTGGCAGCGCAAGTACGCCCGCAAGTACGACATCAACAAGATCATGAGCTTTCAGCAGGGCTTCGGGTCGTACTTCAGCGCGATGAGCCCGTTCTACGCGGGCAAGGTAGCGATGATCGTGGAGGGCGAGTGGCAGGTCACCTTCACTAAGAAGTACGCGCCCAAGCTCGACTGGGGTGCAACGCCGGTGCCGCCTCCGCCCGGCGGCAGGATCGCCTCCAGCGGCGGCATGGTGCTGTTCGCGATTCCCGTCGGCTCGCGCCGTCCCGAGGCCGCCGCCGACTACATCGCCTGGTATCACACCGCGCGGCGTCGCGGCACGACTCCCCTGAGCGATTTCAACTACGCCATCCACAATATCCCGACGCGCCGCGAGGCCGCCGCCGAGCAGCGCTTCATGGGCGACCCCAAGTTCCGCCCGTTTGTGGAGCTGTTCCTCAACGACCAGGTGCACAACAATCCGCCGCTACCGAACATCATGCTCTACACCGACGAGATAGACGTGGCTCGCGAGCAGATCATCCGATTCCAGAAGGAGCCGCTGGATGCCATGCGCGACGTGCAGGCGAAAGTGCAGCGCGAACTCGACCGCGCGCTGACCTATCTGAGGAATCCATTGCGGTGACCGCACTCGCTCGACGCAATCTCAGAAACGGGCTTCTTTTCGCCTCGCCGTTTATCGTCGGCCTGGCAGTCTTTACCATCTACCCGGTGGTCGCGTCCATCTACCTCAGCTTCTGTCGCTACACCATCCTCCGTCCGCCGCAGTGGGTGGGCCTGGACAACTACGGCCTGCTGTTCACCGAGGACCCGCTGTTCTGGAAGTCACTCTACAACACGCTGTACTACACCGCGCTCGCGTTGCCGCTCGGGCTGGTGCTTGCCCTGGTGCTGGCGACGCTGCTCAACATGAAGCTCAGGGGCATGGCGCTCTATCGCACGCTCTACTTCCTGCCCACCATCGTGCCGACCGTCGCGGTGGCGATTCTCTGGCTGTGGGTCCTCAATCCCGAGTACGGCGTGCTTAAGGCGGGGCTGGCCGTGCTCCACGTCCCGAGCCCGGGGTGGCTGGCGGACCCGCAATGGAGCAAGCCCGGGCTCGTGGTGATGGGGCTGTGGGGCGTCGGCGGCACGATGGTCATCTTCCTCGCGGGGCTTGCCGGCATACCGCAGCAGTTCTACGAGGCTGCTGCGATTGACGGCGCCGGCAGGTGGTCCCAGTTCCGCCACGTCACCCTGCCCATGATCACGCCGACGATATACTTCAACCTCGTGATCGGCCTCATCGCCTCATTCCAGTACTTCACCCAGGTCTACATCATGACCAACGGCGGGCCGACGCATTCGACCCTGTTCT
Organism: Armatimonadota bacterium; assembly: GCA_020354555.1. Classification (NCBI taxonomy): domain Bacteria; kingdom Bacillati; phylum Armatimonadota; species Armatimonadota bacterium. The sequence continues at coordinate 1,063,142 of CP070648.1, forward strand.
ATGCGCTCTACCTCTACCAGAATGCGTTCCGCTACCTGCGCATGGGATACGCGTCGGCGATGGCGTGGCTGCTGTTCCTGGTCATCCTCGCGGCCACGCTGTTCATCCATCGCACCAGCGCGCGGTGGGTGTACTACGAGGGAGGGGAGGCGCTGTGAGCGCGGCGACTGCGATAGCCGCGCGGCGCTTGCGGCGCCTCGGGGGCCTGACCCTCGCGCACGCCGCGCTCATCGTGTGCAGCAGCGCCTTCCTCGTCCCGTTTGCCTGGCTCGTCTCCACTTCGCTCAAGTCGGACCCGCAGATCTTCGTGTTCCCTCCGCTGTGGATGCCCCGGCCGGCGCTGTGGCGCAATTACATCGAGGCCCTGCGATACATCCACTTCGTAACGTACCTGCGCAACACGACCTACGTCTGCACCCTGGTGGTCGTCGGTACCGCGCTGTCAAGCAGTCTCGTCGCGTACAGCTTCAGTCGGCTCCGCTGGCCAGGGCGGGACCTGCTGTTCCTGGTCGCGCTGGCGACGATGATGGTGCCATTCCAGGTGACGCTCATCCCGCTCGTCATTCTGTTCGAGAGGCTCGGGTGGATCGGGTCGTTCCGTCCCCTGTGGGTGCCGGCGTTTCTCGGCAGTGCCTTCTTCATCTTCTTGCTGCGCCAGTTCTTCCTGACCATCCCCCAGGAGCTTTCAGATGCCGCCCGCATTGACGGCGCCAGCGAATTCGACATCTACTGGCGCGTCATACTGCCGCTCGCCAAGCCGGCATTGGCTACCGTCGTCCTGTTCGCGTTTATCGGGAGTTGGAACGATTTCCTGGGCCCGCTGATCTACCTTAGCGACGAGTCGAACTACACGCTCGCGCTCGGCCTCCAGCAGTTCCAGAGCCAGCACGGGAGCGAATGGGCCTATCTCATGGCGGTCTCCACCGTCATCACCTTGCCTGTCATACTCCTGTTCTTCTTCACGCAGCGAACGTTCATTCGCGGTATCGCGCTCACTGGCCTCAAGGGATAAGTCCTCGGTGGCATGGGCAAGGCCGTTTACGCTCGTCGAGGGCCTCGGAGTGCGCTCCGGGCCTGGCACGTATCTTGCTGCATTTCCCCATACGCCGGCCCTTCTCAACGCTGACTGCCGCACAATCCAAGCCGCGAGGGGAACGAACGATGCTCCGAGGGCACACCAGGGCGGTCGTCTCACTCGCCGCGCTGGGGCTGGTGACGGCGGCAGTCTCGCACAGCGCTCTGACGCGGCGTGACACTCCCAGGAATATCATCCTCATCGGATGGGATGGCGTCCAGCGCGATCACCTCAAGCAGATGATCGCACGCCGCGAAGTGCCAAACCTGATGGCGCTTGTCGTCAACGGCAAACTCGTCGCCATTGACATTGCGCGGACGACGGACACCAAGGCCGGCTGGACGCAGATCCTCACCGGCTACGAGCCCGAAGTCACCGGCGTCTTCAACAACCGGCGCTTCCGGCCCATACCGCTGGGCTATACCGTATTCGAGCGCCTGGAAGAGTCCTTCGGCCCGGAGAATATCTACACGGCGGCCATCATCGGAAAGCTTCACAACCTCGGCGGCGCCGGCCCAAGCAAGGTGCCCGCCGACGAGCCAGAGCCCGAAGCCGGGCAGGAAGACCGCCGCTGGATGCGGCCGCGCCCGGGAACGCCGATCCCCGCCGAGCCGTTCTACCTCGTGAAGAAGAACCTCGACCTCTATCAGGAGGGACTGGGGGATGCCGACAGCGTTGGCGCTCGCGCGTTGCAGGTGCTCGACAAGCACGGCCGGGAGCGCTTCTTCCTGTTCGTGCACTTCGAGGAACCGGACAAGCAGGGGCACATCTACGGCGAGAACTCCCCGGAGTATACGGATGGAGTGAAGCAAGCCGACAAGTGGCTGGGCAAGATCCTCGCCAAGCTGCGCGGGCTGGGCATTCGCGACGAGACCATGGTGTACGTGACGTCGGATCACGGCTTCGACGAAGGATTCAGGTTCCACTTCGACGCCCCGTACACGTTTCTCGCCGCGGACGACCGGGCGGTGATGCGCCGCGGCCTCCGCGAAGATATCGCGCCGACTATCCTATGGCGCTTCGGCGTGGAGCCGTCGAGTATTGATCCACCGCTCGCCGGCCACCCCCTGCAGCAGCCCTACACTCCGCCGACCTGGTAGACTCCGCCGACTCCGAATCGGCCTCACACCGAACGGCGTTCTGCCCCAGCGCGTCGGGCGCGATCCATATCTTACGGGCGAAACGCTTCCCCTGGGGATCCCTTACGTTGATCGGTGTGCGAGTGCCTGTCCAACAAGCGCCCGAGACCGACGAGACGGGATGTCTGCGGGGCGCGGCGGCATAGACGCCCACTTTTTTCGGCGCGCGCGAAACCAATCACCCCGCTGCGGCGTCACTCCTTAAGCGAGTGACGCCAATCGAGTGCGCCGTCGGCCGCTTGCTTGGCACGCTCGCAGACGTCTTCACCTCAGGAGGTCGGCATGTCACGAAGGACTGCGGCTGTTCTAATCATCGCAACGGTGTTCGCGCTCCTGACGTTGTCCCCGTACGCCTTGCCCGCGGCGCAGCAGACACCCAAGAACATCATCCTCATCGGCTGGGACGGGCTCCAGCGAAATCACCTCAAGGAGATCATCGCGCGTGATGAGGTCCCCAATCTGATGGCGCTCGCCGAGAAGGGCAACCTGGTGGCAATAGATACCACCCGCCGGACGGATACCAAGGCGGGCTGGGCGCAGATCCTCACCGGTTACGAGCCCGAGGTCACCGGCGTCTTCGGCAACAACAGATTCCAGCCCATCCCCGTGGGCCTGACCGTATTCGAGCGTCTGGAGGACCACTTCGGTGCCGAGAACATCTACACCGCTGCGGCCATCGGCAAGCTGCATCACGTCGGCTCGGCGCCGCCGGGAGGACGGCCGGTCGGGCCGACCGGCGCGGCGCGGCCCAGGCAGCGCCAGCAGGCGCGGGCGGCGCAGCGCGCGCGACAACCCGGCGGCCGTCTGCCGGGTGAGCCGTACTACCTGACCAAGGACAACATGGACTTGTTTCAGGAGGGCCTCGGCCCCGCCGATAACGTCGGCGCGCGCGCGTTGGAGGAACTTGAAACACACGGCCGTGACCGCTGCTTCATGTTCATCCACTTCGCCGAGCCTGACCACCCCGGCCATGCGCACGGCGAGAACTCCCAGCAGTATACCGACTCCGTCAAGCACAACGACGAGTGGCTCGGCAGGATCGTCGCGAAGCTGGAGGAGTTGGGCGTGCGCGACGAAACGCTGATCTACGTTACCGCCGACCACGGGTTTGATGAGGATCGGTCGAGTCACAGCGACGCGCCGTACGTGTTCCTTGCCACCGACGACCCGCTGGTGATGCGGCGCGGCCTGCGCGAGGACATCACGCCTACGATCCTGTGGCGCTTCGGCGTGGACCTATCGGCTATCACCCCCGAACTCGACGGCCACCCGCTCCAGCAAGCGTATCAGCCGCCGATATGGTAAGGGCGCCGCGCGAAGCCATGTAGCGCGGCCGACCCCGCCGTGGTTCGCCTTGGACGCGCGGCGGCGGAGGAGTCCACCGCGCTCACGGGCAGAGTGTTGAATCGCATCAAAGGAATGATCGGGCCGCACCGCGTACTGCTTATAGAGCAGCCGGTGCGGCCTCGCTTCTGACGCTTCGCAGCGGCCGCGACTTCGTAGGAGGTGAGCGTTATGGATCTGTTCGAAGCCATCGAGAAGCGCGCTTCCGTCCGCAACTTGCAGCCGGTGGACATCACTGACGCCGACCTCAACCGCATCCTCGACGCAGGGCGCAGGGCGCCGTCGGGCTACAACCGCCAGCCCTTCGAGCTCATCGTCATCCGCGAGCCGGGGTCGCTCGCCAAGCTCGCGGAATCGCAGGCCTGCATCGGCGATGTGAATACGGCAATCGCGGTCGTCGCCGACCCGGACATGTCGAAATACTGGCTCGAGGACCTTTCCGCCGCGACCGAGAACATGCTGCTCGCCATTACCGCGCTCGGGTATGCCACAGTGTGGGTCGAGGGGCGCATCCTGCCCAACGAGCACGAACTCAAGCACATGCTCGGGGTGCCGGAGAAGCTTCGCCTCATGGTCGTCCTGCCCGTCGGCAAGGCGCTCGGCATGGCCAAGCAGGCCGACAAGCGCCCGCTCGAGGAGGTCGTCCACTACGAGCACTATGGCAGCCGCGGGTAGAGGCGCCGTGTCGGCATAAGGCAGGTGCCGGAGGCGGGGCCCGTCGGCGCAGCGGCGGAGCCCGGGCGTGTCATTCCAAGCGCAGCGAGGAATCTCGGTCGCGATCGGAGCTGAAAGGCGAGGCCCATATGCCACTCGCGGATGTGACGCAAATCGCTTTCGAGACTCTCGCCGATCCCGATACCGGCGTCGATGTCACCCGTGTGAGCGACGACCACGGCGACACCATATTCCCGTACTTCACGCAGGTGCTGTTCACCGACGACGGTGAGGACCTGCTCGTGAGCAGCAACCGTACGGGGACGTGGCAAGCTTACCTGCTCTGCGTATCTACCGGCGAGTTGCGGCAGCTCACGGACGAGCCCGAAGGCATCCGCGCGCACGGCTCCACGGTGCTCCCGACGAAAGGGGCGGTCGCGTTTCTCACCGGCAACGTGCTCAAGCGCGTCAACCTCGACGGCTCCGGCACGCGGACGCTCTACGAGGCGCCGCAAGGCTTCAGCCCCTCCATCCTCGCGCCGTCCGCCGATGGCGCGTCGGTGACTTTTGCGTACAGCGAGGGGCTCGCACTCTCCACCGAAACCGGCCGCATCTACTCCACGATGGCTGAGCGCCTCTACCGCCGCCCGGCGAGCGTCGTTATGCGCGTGGACACGGAATCGGGAGCGGCGGCGGCGCTGTGGGGCGAGCGCGAATGGATCAGCCACGTCAACGTCAGCCCGGCGGACGGCGATATCGTCGTCTTCTGCCACGAAGGCTCATGGCACCTCGTCCAGCGCATGTGGACACTGCGCGCGAGCACCGGCAAGGTGTGGCCGCTCGTCGAGCAGAGGAGGCTGCTCGAACGCTCCGGGCACGAGTTCTTCACGCGCAGCGGGCGCGTCGTGACGCAGTACTCCTGGCGTTTCCACGCGAGCGCCAAGGACTGGGTACCGCTCGATGTCTTCGTCAACCCCGATGGGAGCGCGCCGCAGGCGTTTCGCTACCTCCACGGCCGGCCTTCGCACGTCCAAGTTGCTGGCGACGAGGCCCTCGGCGTCGGCGACTGCGCGTTCCCGTCCGCGGGCTTCGCCGACGGTCGCAGCTACATGGGGCTCATCCGTTATGAGGACGAGCGGGCCGTCATGACCGCGCTGTGCCGCCACGACTCGTCATGGCTCACCCAGCATTCCCATCCACATCCGATCTTCAGCCCGGACGACCGCTGGGTCTACTTCAACACCGACCGCGGTGGGCGCTGCAACATCTACCGCGCGCCGGTGCCATCGCCCTGAATCTTTCGTTCACGGCGTCACGGTGAGCGGCAGGGCGACGCCTGTGCCGCGCCTCGGTCTGTGTTCCTAAGGGACTCTCGCGGCACTCCGGACGGCACGGAGCCGAGTTACCACCTGGAAGGGCGGGCGACCCGTGTGCAGTGTGAGAGGAGACCCCGTCTGGTAGCAGCACGGTCGGCGAATCCAGCGCCTTAGTCGAATGACCAGAAGAGCCAGCCCTGGGGCAGCAGGCAGATCGGATAGGTCGGCCGCTCGTCCGGGATGATCTCGTCAATCGGGCGCGCGCGGCCGTATTCGGAGTAGTCCTGGTTGCTGCGGTACAGCAGCTCCTGGAGCGCCGCGAACTCGATGCTCCTTACCCTCAGCTCGAAGCCGTCGTCGGACGTCGCGTACTCGACAACGCGGTATTCGGCGGTGCCTGTGTCGGGAATCCTCGCGAGATACTTCGGCACGAGCGCATCCATGGTCGCGGGGTATTCCCCCGTCGCCTCTCGGTACGCACCCAAGGCCGTGATGAGGGGCTGCATGCGCTGCGGGATCAGCGCAATACGGCGAAGATAGACGCGCTGCGTCCACTGGCCGAGATGGCCGAAGGTCACGTACAAGGCGGCTGTCACGGCGATCCAGACGACGAGCGACTGGAGACGGTGACCGCGCCAGGCAACTGCCGCGACGGCTACGATAACGAAAGCCGCAAGGTATCCTAGAAGGAGCGGCACCCCGAGCACCCAGATGTTGGCCTGGAAGGCGTCCAGGCCGCGTATCGGTCGCGACAGGGGCAGTAGAGCGCTCGACGTGACGGCAATTGGAAGTGCCAACAGGGCGGCCGCCGCTGCAGCGAACGCGATGATCCATCGGCGGCGAAGCATCGTCTCCAGCCTATGCGACAGTATCGCCGCTCCGCCCCCGTCCCGTCGGCAGCCAAGTGACGACCCATTGGTGCAGTGCCGCATCGCGGTTGTCTCCCTGCCGCCCGCTCGCCCCTGATAGAGTACCGCGAAGCACGACCCCTGACAAGCCCAGCGGGAGCGCCTACCGTTGCTCGGCCAGACGGAGCGCCCCTACCGCAGCCCTCCCGACGGGAACAGCGCATGCCCCCGCAGGCCGGTCATGGCGTCAACCACGAGCCACAATGCCACCCCCGCGAACTCGCCCACGACAAGCCCGATGAAAAACGGCCGGATGCGCCGGTACACGGACAGCGTCGAATACCGCGTGATGAGTGAACTCACCGCCCAGCCGATGAAGAACGACGCCGCGATCTGCTCCAGCGCCGGGCTCCACCCCATCAAGTATCCCACCGGGCTCAGCCGCCACCACAGGAACCTGCGATGCAGTTGCACCAGCGCCAGCATCACCGCCGCCCCGACGAAGTTCCACCACACGAAGTACCAGTTCGGGTCGCGCTGCGTCTCCCAGCGGTTCTTCAGGCGGTCGTAGTTCCACACCGGAATGTGCCGCGCGCTCATGTCCCACAGACTGATCGCTCCGTGACGATAGAAGATCGTAAGCCCCACTACATAAGAAACAACGACAGCCGCGACAACGCCGAGCATGATCGGCCCGCACAAACGAAGGATGGACATGCGCTCGCTGCCCGCGATCTTCAGGGCATCGGTGATGAAAGGCATGGTGATGGTGCGCCGGTCGTTGATGAAGATCGCCTGATGCAGGTAAATGACGAACGACGTCGGCGCGCCGAGCGCAGTCATCCCGAGCGGGTAAGCGAGCATATCTCCGGGCAGAAACTCCGCCGACCACGCGGCGAAGAAGACACCGGCCTGCGCCACGAGCCGCGCGATGACGAACGCGATCGTGAGGTAGAGCACGATCGCGGCCAGCGCGTAGCCCGATTTCATCCCCGCCGCCACACACCACACCCACATCAGCGCCAACCCGACGGCGAGGCCGTACACTCCCCAGCGCACCTCCCGCTGTTCCTGCGGCGTGTCCTCCTTCGTTTGCCTGTGCAGCAGCGCTGGGCCAACGCGCCGCCCGACCTCCCACAGCATCAGAAATGCCATGAGGTAGAACGCGCCGACCTGCTGCCCGCGGGAGAAAAGCTGCATGCTCCACATCTGGGTAACCGAGCCGGCCTCCACGCCGTAGGACCCGATGGCGTAGAGCTGAATCTTGCTGATGATCCAGAACAGCCAGATGCTCAACCCCACCTCGGCGCTGAGGAGAAAGCCGATGCCGACAGCGGAGGGATAGAAGTGCAGCCCGGTGCCTTCGAGGTTGAGCATCGGCAGGCGGGTGGCGCCGCGCACGAGAGGCACATCGGTGATATGGATCGTGGGCAGCGCGGGGAGATACTGCTGCCCGCCGAGGATGACATGGAATCCCAGCGCCGCGAAAAAGCCGATCCACAGCGTACGCGACTGAAGTGTCCGCGTCAGCCCGTGCGGTGTCTCCTCGCCGGCAACCAACTCCAGCGGCACCTGCGCGAGCGGATAGGTCAGGCGTTCATCCTGCACCCACCGCTTGCGGACGACGAGCGCCAGCGCCATGCTCGTGCCGACGAAGAGGATGAAGAACAGGCCCCACGCCACCATCGGCGCGAGCCACTCGCGCCACGGAATCCCGCGCCCCTCCGGCAGGCCCTCGAAGAAGTGCGTGACCGTCTCCGGATTGTGCGGCGCCAGCCACGGCTTCATGTACGGCATCAGCAGCAGGAGCCACTCGTTTTCCGGCGTCGCGTAGTAGTACCCTCCCGCCGGCACGGTGAGCACGTATGCCAGGAACGCACGCGCGGGGACCGCCGACGCGACGAGCATCATGACGTAAATGAGCAGCAGCTCGCCACGCGATAGGCCCCAGCGCTCGCGAAGACGAACCAGCGCGCGGTTGACGACGACTACGAGGAGCAGGAAGACCACCATCACCCCTGCCGGCAGGTGGTTGGCGGCGATCTCGCTGCCCTGCATCACGAGTAAGGTGTAGGGCGTGGCGATGCTGAGGAAGATCACGCAGCCCAGGCCGAGCAGGACGGCCCGCGCGGTGAGGATTCGCCTGGGGGCGGCACCCGAGCCGTCAATCGGCGCGTCGCCTGGTCCCACAGAAACCGCCTCTCGTTCTTGCTCCTGCTTCACCCTGACTGATGTCCGGCGAACACGCCGCGGTCATGCTGCTCGATACAGTCGCGCCGGGATGTCCCGCCGCCACTCTTCGGCATTCGCGTTCCCGCGACCTACACGGAACCGGCGCCGTTCATCCGTTTTTCGCCCGTCGCGATTGGCCAAATTGCGAGCGGAGGGTATAATATGATGCCGTTGACCCAGGCGTGGCGCGCGGCAATTCGGGCGTCGCGCCTGTCCGAGGCGAGCACGACATGACAGAACATCGCCGCCGCAGTGTGGTTAAGGCCGTTAGCTGGCGCATACTTGCGACCATTACAACCATGGGCGTCGTTTACGGGTTCACCGGACGCCTCGATCTGTCCCTCGGCGTGGGCGCCGTCGAAGTCGTAGTGAAGATGCTGCTGTACTATGCCCACGAGCGCCTGTGGGGACGTGTCACCTGGGGCCGGCCCAGTCACCCGCTGGCCGCGCTGCCGGTCACGAAGCAGTTGACCTCCGAGGATATGGACGAGATTCGTCGTCGGCTCGAAGAGTTGGGGTACTTGTAAGTCCTGGCCGCGAACCGGCCGGCCGGCGGGGCGCCTGCGGTGACGAGAAGCTCCGCCCGTGCGTGCGCTGTTGGCCTCACGCGCCGGCGCAGGTGTCGCGCGACGGGCTTTGACGTGTAACCATGAACGCAGACTTCAGGGCCGTAGAAGGAGGAACACCGATGCGTGAAGCGCCAACCGCGAAAGCTTCGGGATGCAGCCGCCGCCAATTCCTCAGACGCGCCTCCGCAGGTACGCTGGGGTTACTGCTCGGGCCTTCAGTCCTGAGTCGGTCGAGCCAGGCTTCCGCCGCCGGGAAGCCGGACGCGCCCTTCCTCGCCATTCAAACCCATGCCCACGACTACTTCCTTGAGGGCGCGGAAACGGTATGCCGGAACGTAGTGGAGCGCGGCGGCTTCAATCAAATGCTCTTCGCCGCGACGTACGTCCGGGAAGGCAAATGGACGAATCACCAGCCCGGCAATGACTACACCGTCGAGGCGGGCCTTTATTTCGCCCCGGACCCCAAGCTGTACCGGGACAGCGGAGTCGCTCCCCGCCGTGCGCCGAGTGCAGGCATGGAGAGCTACAACGCCCTGGCGGAAGTGTCCAAGGCCGCGCGCAAGGTCGGCGTCGGAGCCTATGCCTGGATATCCGACTACGACCAGCGGCTAGTCGCGGCGGATTACCCGGAGCTGCGGGTAGTCGGGCCCGACGGCAAGCCGGCCGATAGCGAGTGGTTCTGCCCGAACAACCCGCGGGCGCGCGCCTACGTCGTGGCACTGTACGAGGACGTCGCGCGCAACTACGACGTGGACGGCTTCTTCATGGACCGCATCCGCTACAGCTCTCCGACTGCCGTGTGCTACTGCAAGTGGTGCCGCGAGGCGATGGAGCGCAGCGGACTGGACGCGGAGCGCGTCATGAGCACCATGCGGCGCATCGCGGGTCAGCCGGCAGGAACGATGACGCTGATGATCGGCGCCAGCTTCGACAATATCTTCGAGAACGACGATGTCGTCGAAGTCGCGCAGTGGATGCGCTTCCGCCAGCAGACGGTTGCCGACCATGTGGCGCAGGTGCGTCGCCTGGTGGCCGACTTGCGGCCGGAATGGAAGGTCGGGCTCGACCTCATCGGCCCGATCGGGGCGCCTTCAATGGGGCAGGACTACAGCACGCTCGCCGCCCACTGCGAGTGGCTCAAGCCGATGCTGTACCATCACTCGACGGCGCGCGGCGTGCGGCAGTGGGTCGAGGGGATGGCGCAGATGCGCGGCATGACCCCCGACAAGGCCTACGACCAAGCGCGAGCGCTGTTCTTGCTGCAGGGCACTGAGATGCCGCAGACCTGGGACGAGTTCCGCGAAGCCGGCATGCCCGCAAGCTGGGTGTCAGCCCAGACCAAGTACTGCCAGGGCGTCGTCGGGGACAAGGCGGAGGTCTATCCCGGCATCCAGGGCTGGGAGCCCGCGACGACGGACGAGATTCGCGCCATGCTCAACGCGGCGTTCGACGCCGGCGCCCCCGGTATCACCACCTACTGCTACTCGAACATGGTGTGGGAGAAGTTCGACGTATTCCGCGAGGTGTTCAAGGAGCGCTTCGGCTAGGGCCCGCCGTCGAGCAGCGCGCAGTAGCGGTCGTACGCCTCGTCCCAGCCGTCGGGTGAGCCAGGCTCGTACGTTGTTGTCGGGAAGCTCGCCGCAACGATCGCGCGTGCCTCCGCCAGTGATCCGACCTCACCGACCGCGATGGCCTGAATCATGATGTTGCCGATGGCGGTCGCCTCCACCGGCCCCGTCATCACCGGCCGCTCCAGGGCGTCGGCGGCAAGCTGACTGAGCAGCGTGTTCTGTGTCCCGCCGCCGACGATATGCACGCGCGCGATGCGCCGCCCCAGCATTTCCTCCAGCCGCTCCAGCACCCAGCGGTACTTCAGCGCGAGGCTTTCGAGGATGCAGCGGATCACCGCCCCGACGTCGTCCGGTTCGGGCTGCCCGGTTTCGCGGCAGAACTCTCCGATCCGGGCCGGCATGTCGCCGGGGTGCAGGAACGAGGGGTGGTCCGGCTCGACGATGGAAACCAGGGATTCGGCGTCGGCCGCCAGGGACGTCAGTTCGTCGTAGCTCAGCGCCCGTCCCTCGCGCTCCCACGTGCGCCGGCTCTCCTGCACCAGCCACAGCCCGCCGATGTTCTTCAGGAACCTGTACGTCCCCGCGACGCCTCCCTCATTCGTGAAGTTGTACCGCAGCGCGGCGTCGTTGATGACCGGCGCGGCAACCTCTACGCCCATGAGCGACCACGTGCCCGAGCTGATGTAGCACCAGTCGTCGCCGTTCGCCGGCACGGCGGCCACCGCCGAGCCGGTATCGTGGCTTGCCGGGGCGATGACGGGCGCCTGTGTCTCCGTCTCTTCCGCGACGGACTTCGCGAGCGGACCCAGCACCGTGCCGGGCTGGATGAGCGGCGGGAGGATGTCCGTCGGGATGCCCATCTTCTCCAACATGCCGCGTGCCCAGTCGCCGGCCCGCGGATCGTAACACTGCGATGTTGTGGCGATGGTGAACTCGCCGACCGCCTCGCCCGTCAGCCAGTAATGGAACAAGTCGGGCATCATGAGCAGGCGGTGCGCGGCGCCCAGCGCCGGGGACTTCGCGCGCGCCGTCGCGAGCAACTGGTACAGCGTGTTGATCTCCATGAACTGAATGCCGGTACGTGCGAAGATCTCCTCACGCGGGACGAGCTTGAAGGCATGCTGAGACATTCCGGTGGTGCGGGCATCGCGGTAGTGATACGGGTTGCCGAGAAGCTCGCCGTCGCTGCCGATCAGGCCATAGTCAACGCCCCACGTATCAACGCCGATGCCGTCGAGCGCGCCGCCGGCCGCGCTCTGGGCGATGATATCCTTGGTGTGCTGATGGATGCTTGAGGCGTCCCAGTGGAGAGCGCCGAGGAGGTTCACCGGACCGTTGCGGAAACGACCGACTTGCTCCAACGCCAGCTTGCCGTTGGCGAGCGTACCGATGACGCCCCGGCCGCTTTCCGCGCCCAGGTCGAGGGCCAGGAAACGCTTGCCCGCGCCAGAGGATTCGCTCTGTCTCACCTTGCACCGACCTCGCTTCTCAGACACGCGCGCTAACCGGCGGCCCCGCCGGCCTAGGTTTCGGCACGCGGTGTGTCCGCGCCTGCAAGCGCATTCGGACGCCGGACGCTGCGACCACGGAGAAACGCGGCGGGGCGCTTCGAGATATCGAAGCGCCCCTATGGTAAAGCCCCGATGGGGCGTCACAGCGCGGCAGGTTGGGCAGATGCAGTGCGGCGCGACACAGCTCAGGCGCCAACCAGGCTTATCTTCTGCTGGTTGGTGCGCTTGTCCGCGTACATCGCGGCGTCAGCGGCGGCAATCAACGCGTGCAGGTCCTCCGCCTCGTCGGGGAACGTGGCGACGCCGATGCTGACTCGCAGCCGGACCGCTTGGTTGTTGCGGAAACGCGGCCGGTGATCGCGTACCGCGGCCTGAATACGGTCGGCAATGACGCGCGCTTGATCGTGCCCGGTCGCGGGAAGGACGACGAAGAACTCGTCGCCCGCGTGACGCGCTACGACGTCGTACTCGCGCACCGCGTGCTGGAATATGCGCCCCAACTCGCACAGCGTCTGATCGCCGGCCTGGTGGCCGAAGGTATCGTTGATGGACTTGAAATCATCTACGTCGAGGCCGAGCAGCGAGAGCGGCTGCTCCTGCCTGCGCGCGCGGCTCATCTCCTGCTCCAGCAGCATGTACAGGCAGCGCGCGTTGGGCAGACCCGTCAGATTATCGGTGAGCGCTGACTCCTTGGTACGCTCGAACTCGCGCGCGTTTTCAACCGCCAACGAGGCCTGGCGCGCGACAATGCTCAGCAAGCGCTGGTGGTCCTCGGTAAAGACCTGCTTCTGCGTGTGGTAGAGGCTGATAACGCCGATAATCTCGCGCTCGTGAGTCAGAGGCACCGCAAGCACGGACTCGAGATCCCCGCCGCTCGGCCCCGGGCGCGCCCACTCCAGGTCGGTCCCCGGATCGTCGCCGCGCATGGGCAGCCCGCTGCCGGCAACCTTGCCGCTGACGCCCTCACCGACAGGAATTGTCATGCCGACGAGTTCGTTCTCGCGCAAGCCTTGGGCGAACTCGGCGCGGATTGCCGTGCGCGCCTCGTCGAGCAGGAAAACGATGCACGTCGAGTAATCCACGACTTTCTTCGTCTTGCTCGCAATCAGGTTGAGCGTTTCCTGAACATTGAGCGTGGCGCTCATGGTCTGAGCGACATCGTAGAGCGCGAACAGCTCTTGCTGCGCGCTCGCGATGTCGTCATGGATCGAGTCCGGGGCGACCACCCGTGCTGCGCGCCGCGCGGCCTCGACGCCGATGTATATCGGTTCCAGGCCGCCGGCCCGGGCGATGCTGACGAAGGCGGCGACCACCTCGGGGTCGAACTCAGTGCCCGCGCGCGCCTCGACGTGGGCGAGCGCATCGTCCGGGGGCATCGCCTCGCGATAGGGCCGCGGGGACACCAAGGCGTCATACACGTTGGCGACGGACAGTATGCGCGCGCCAAGGGATATCTCCACGCCCTGCTGGCCGTCCGGATAACCGCTGCCGTCGAAGCACTCGTGGTGGTGCTCCACGATGGGCAACACGTTATGGGGGAACTTGATCGGCTCCAGAATGCGCTTGCCCACCCGGGTGTGACTCTGTACCTTGCGCTCTTCCTCTTCGGTCAAACGCTCGGGCTTGTTCAGGATGTGCTCGGGAACTGCGAGCTTGCCGATGTCGTGGAGCAGGGCGGCGATGCGGATCGCCTCGATCTCGGAGTCGTCCACTCCCATCTCCCGAGCGGTGGCAAGGGCAGCTTGCTGCACGCGCTCGAGATGGCCCTGGCTCATGCGATCCTTGGAGTTGATGGCAACGGCCAACGTGCGGATAATCGAATTACTGAGGTCCTCGATATTCCGCCTGCGGTCGAGCGCGCGCTCGATGCGCTCGACGTACAACTCGCGGAGGCAGTGAAGCAGGAACAACAGCGCGAGCAACGCCATCGCAGCGAAGAGGAGCAGCTCGGGAATGGTCAACTCCGGCATCACCAGCCAGGATGATGCCTGCAACACGAGCGTTGTAATGCAGGCGGCAAGTACAATAGCACGCACCACCCAGTCCGTGCGGTTGCGCCGGAAACTGAGCCACAAATCGTTGCCGCCTGCCGAAAGGCGCAGGGCATGGTCGTTCATATGTCACATGAATCTTCCATATTTGAGCGTGCATTCTCAGGGCCGCCGAGGCACAACGGGAGCCCACTCATCCCCTGCGGCGACCGGTGGCTACGACGTTTGACAGGCGCAGCAGGCCCGACTATAATTGCGCCGCGCGATATCGCGCGTAAGGAGTGCCATGTCACCCCACGGCGAGGCGAACGGTCTTCGGGTGAGCTACTCGGGTGTGCGCGGCATCTACGGGGAGTCGCTGACCACGCTCGTTGCCGCTCGTTTCGCCGAGGCGTTCGCACGACTGGCGACCAGATACCGCCCCAAACCGACCGTCATCATCGGCCGCGACACGCGGCCGTCAGGCGAAGAACTGCTGCCGGCGGTCATCGCGGGGCTCACGCGTCTGCCGTGTTCTCTGATAGACGTCGGCGTCGTGCCCAGCCCCACCGTGCAGGTCGCGATGGCCGAGTTGGGTGCGCAGGCAGCCATCATCGTCACCGCCAGCCACAACCCTCCGGAGTGGAATGGCTTCAAGTTCCTCATTGGGCCGCACAATATCGTTCTCAACGGGGAGCAGACGCGGGAGTTGTTCCAGTTGTCCCGGGATGCATCGCGCGAGATGGAGTCCCCCCAGTCGAGCGCGGCGCCCAGCAGGAACCGGGAGGCCCTCGATGCGCATCTGCGGCGCGTCCTCGACCAGGTTGACGTGGAGGCCATCAAGCGCCGCCGCTTCAAAGTAGCGGTTGATTCCTGTCTCGGCGCAGGGGAGGAAGTGACGGCCTCGCTGGCGGACGCGCTTGGTTGCACTGTCGTGCCCGTGCGCGTGGAGCGGAATTCGGAACCTGTCGCCGCTCACCTCGGCGCGCTGCGAGCGTACGTCGTCGAGAACGAGTGCGACATCGGCGTCGCGCAGGATCTCGATGCCGATCGCCTCGCACTCGTCACTGAGACAGGCGAGGCGATCGGTGAGGAGTGCACACTCGCCTTCGCGGTTGACCACCTGCTTCGGCGCTTCGGCGGGGCCGCACCTGTCGTGGTCAGAAACAGTTCGACCAGCCGTATGATTGATGACTTGTGTGCGGCCCACGGGGCGGAGCTGCGCGAAGTCAGGGTGGGGGAGGTCAACCTGTCGCAGGCCATGATCGAATTGACGGAGCAAGGGCGCACGGTATTCGGTGGGGAGGGCAACGGCGGCGTAATCTACCCGCCGGTGTGTTTTGGGCGAGACAGCCTCATCGGCATCGCGCTGATCCTCGAGTACGCCGCGCGAGCGGGCCGGCCCCTCTCCGAACTCCATGCGGCGCTCCCTCAATACCACATCATCAAGCGCAAGCTCGAAGGCCTGGACGGGCACCGCTTGGACGAGGCGCTGGCGCGAGTCAAGCGACTGTTTGCTGCGGAAACGCTCTCTGAGTTTGATGGCCTCAAGTTCACTTTCTCCGATGGCGCGTGGTGCCAGGTGCGCCCGTCGAATACCGAGCCTATAGTCCGAGTCATCGCCGAGGCGCGCTCGCCCGCGACCGCCGAGCAGTTGTACCGCCAGGTCGAGAGCGAGGTCGCCCCGTTGCTGCACAGATAGCCGGCTATCCTCATCACGCCGTGCGGTACACCCGCAGATGGGAAATCGAGCACCGCTAGTGGATCAGTCCGTAAGTGCAGCGCCCCGTGTTGACCCTGGTCGTCCCCCGGCAACCCCTGTACCGGACGGGCCGTGCGACGCGCAGCATCTGGATCCCGCCGCGCCGTGGCGCCGTTTCGCCGCGTCGGTCCTCGACACAGCGGTACTGCTCTTGTGGAGCGCCTTCATCTTCCTCGTTGCCGTCGCGCTTGCTCCTGAGTCTGCTGCCGGCCTGCCGCTGCCGTTCATCGGAATGGCGTCCGCTGTCCTCTATCTGACCATCGGATGGGCGATCTGGGGCATGACACTCGGCAAGTGGGCGCTCGGCATTCGTGTGGTCACCGCCGATGGAAGCCGCCTGTCGTGGGGACGCGCTGCCGCACGCACGGCCGCCTTCCTAGTGGCGTCGGCGCCGCTGAAAGCCGGGCTCGCCGCCATTCTGTGGGATCGCGGGCGGCGCGGGTGGCACGACCACATCGCGGCGACGATGGTGGTCGCAACTCGAACGGCGCATAACCGGCGTGCCGCGCGTGCCTTCCACCCCGAGGCCGACAGCCACCGCAGCGAAGCCGACGTCGCCGGACCTACGTCCGCGCTTCTCCCTGGCCGCCCGTCGCGGCACAGCCGCCTGCTTGCCTGCGGCATGGGCTTCGCCTACCTCCTGCTTGCGCTTGCGCTCACGATGCCCCTCGCATTGCACTTCTCGACGCACATTCCTGGCGCTCCAGTGGAGGGTCTCGAGCAAGACGGCTATATGTTCCTTTGGGACTACTGGTGGGTGAAGACGTCGCTCGGAGACCCCGATCTGCATGTGATGTCCACTCGCTACCTGTTCTGGCCGCAGGAAGTCAGCCTACGCTATCACACCCTCGTACTGCTGCACTCAACTGGCGCAGCAGCGCTGCAAAACGCATTGCACCTGGTGCAGACATACAATGTGTTGCTCATCCTCGCGCTTGGCGCGAGCGCGTGGAGCGCGTTTCTGTTGTGCCGCTATGTCACCGGCAGCACGGCGGCGGGCGCCATCGCCGGGCTCGCGTTCGGCTTCTGCCCATTCATGACGACGCACGCACTGGCACATCAGAACCTGATCGCCGCCGAATGGCTGGCGCCGTTCGCGTATTGCGCGCTGCGCGCCCTGGAAGAGCGTCGGGCGCGCTACCTCATCGGTGCAGGCATCTCGTGGGCGCTCATCGGACTGTGCGAGTGGTACTACTTCCTATACGCGGCCATGCTGCTCGCCATCTTGGTCGCAGCCGGGATCGCGCGTTATCCACGCCGTTGGGCGGGAGCGGCGGCCATCGCGCTCGGCGTAGTCACTCTGGGCGTGGCGTTGCTGTCCCCCCTGCTCGTGCCAATGCTGGTCGAGCGCGCGCAGGGGGCGTACATGCAGCAACCGCTGGGGCGCGGCGCGGCGCTCGGCGGGCAGCCGGGGCTGTACCTCACACCTGCCTTCACGCACCCGCTGCTCGGGCGGGCGGGCGGCCGCATACTGCGCGCGCTCGGATACAGCCGCGCCGAGGCCACTGTCTACCTTGGCCTCGTCGTGCTCGCGCTGGCGCTGACCGGACTTGCTTTCCGCAGCCGACGCCTAATGCCGTGGACTGCCGGTGCCGCATTCTTCCTCGTCCTCGCTCTTGGCCCCCACCTGCGCCTCGGCGACCGCACGCAGTTCAACGCCCTGACGCTCCTGTTGGTCGGCGGTGCACCGGGCAATGGGCTTGATCTCCCGGTCACCGCAGGGCTGTCCTCGCGACTGGCGATGGAACTCGTCGGCGGCGGCGGTTTCCTCACGGCCCAGGAGCGTATCGCTTTGCCGTACCTCTGGCTGTGGAAGTACGTGCCGATCACCAAGCTTGCGGCGGTTCCCACGCGGGCCGTCCTGCCCGCCATGCTGTGCCTCGCCGTGATGGCGGCGGCCGGGCTGGCGGCGGTGCTCGAGGGCCGCAAACCGCGGAGCCGCCTGCTCATCGCAGGCGCAGCGGGGGCGCTCGTGCTCTTCGAGTTCATGCCGGCGCCATATCCACTGAGAGACGTGCGGGCTCCGTCGTTCTATCAGAGACTCGCCCAGCACCGAGGCATGTTTGCCGTCGCCGAAGTACCGCTGTTCGGCGATTGCATGATCGCCATGTACTACCAGACCGTCCATCACAAGCCGATCCTCGCGGGTCATGTATCGCGTCTGCCGCCACACGCGCTGGATTTCGTACGCGGGAACGCCCTGCTCAGCGACCTGCAGCCGGAGCGCCCCGCACCACCCGGCGAGCCGGTGCTGCGGCTCACCCGCGCCGGGGTGCTCGCGGAGGACTTGGGAGAGCTGCGGGCGATATACGGTCCTGCGCTGGCGGAAGCGCGGGAAGCAGGCGTCGGCCTCATCGTGGCTCACGAGAACATGCTCACGCCGCGCGACGTCAGGGCGCTTGATCGTGTTCTTTGCGACGCGCTTGACGTCCAGCGCAGGCAGCATCCGGGCGAAATCATTGCATACCACGTCGGGACAGCGTCGCTGCCGCGCCGGCAATGACCAAACGACTCAACTGGCACCGCCGGTAGGGCGCCGTTCGGCTCGACTCGGTTCGGATCGCCTGCCGGGACCTCGTCGGAAATCCGGGCCGGTCGAGGCCCTCGACCGGTCCGGCTCACGGTGTCGTGGCAGCGCCGATCTACTGCGGCTGAAGGTTGAAATTCACGTACGTCGTCGCGCCGCCGGCGACGGGGATGTCCTTCCTGGTCTGCCCGAGATAACCGCTCTTGCTTGCCCCGACGACGTACGTCGCAGGCGGCAGGTCGCTGTCCATCTCGTAGATCCCCCACGGGGCGGTCGTCGTCGCCGTCGCCCACATGACGCCGCCGCTCCGCGCGACCACCGTCGCGCCCACAATCGGCGTCCCCGACACGCCATCCTTGACTTGCCCCCTGAGCTTGCCGGAGCGCTCGAGGCTGAAGTTGACGAACGTGGTGGACCCGGACGTGATGCCGACGCCGAACTTGTACTGGCGCACGTACCCCGTCTTGGATGCACGCACGAGATATGAGCCAGTTGCGAGATCCTGGTTGATCTCGTAGATCCCGTACGGCGGCTGGCTCGTGCCGCTCGTCCAGACGGCGCCGTAGTCGAACACGTCAACCGTCGCGCCCGCCAGCGGCGCATCCGCGGTCGCGTCGCGCACCTGGCCCTTCAACGTGCCCGAGACCTCGAGCGCGAAGTTGACGAACGTGGTCACGCCGGCGGTCACGGTGATGTTCCACTTGGTCTGGCGTACGTACCCCGACTTGGCGGCAGCCACCTTGTATAGGCCCGGCGGCAGGTTCGCCGCGATCTCGTATATGCCGCTGGCGTCTGTCGTCGCCACGCCCTTTACCTCGTCGTCCACGTAGGCCGTCACAGTGGCCCCCGCGATGGTGGTCGTCGTGCCCGCCACGCGCACCTGCCCTTTGAGCGCGCCGGATTGGTCGAGGAAGAAGTTGCAGTAGCTCGTGCTGCCCTCAGTGACGCCGATGCCGGCTTTGGTCTGGCTCACATACCCGGCCTTGCTCGCCTTGACGACGTAGCTCCCGGTCGGCAGGTCCCTGGCGAGCGTATAGACTCCGTTGGGACCCGTCCACGCGGTGGCCTTGAGCGCACCGCCGAGATACGCCTCGACCTGCGCGCCGTTTATCGGGGTACTCGCGGCCTTGGCCTTGACCTGGCCCATGAGCGTCCCCGACGCGCTCAGGTTGAAGTTGCAGTAACTGGTGGCACCCTCGGTAACGAAGATGCTGATCTTGGTCTGGCTTAGGAAACCGTCCCCGCTTGCGACGACTGTATAGTTGCCCTCCCGCAGCTTCTGCGTGATCTCGTAAATGCCGTTGGCGGCGGTCGTCCCCGAGGCGACCGGAGTCGTGCCGAGGTACGCCGTGACCTCCGCGCCGACGATGTTAGTCGTGGTGCCGGCAATGCGCACCTGGCCTTTCAGCTCACCCGTCGGGCTGAGGCCGAAGTTCTGTTCCACGGTCTCGCCGGGAGTAAGCGTCACGCCGTCGTAGGCGAACGTATCGTAGTAGCGCTTGCTCGCGACGATGGTGTAGCTGCCTGCCGGGAGGTTGGTGTCGATGCGGTAGGTCGCCCATTCGTCTGTATACGCACTGCCCCTGACAACGCCGCCCAACTTGGCTTCGACCAACGTGCCTGGCAAAGGCGTAACCAGAGCCCGGCCCTGCGCACTCATGATGCCATCAGGGTCAGCGATGACCCAGCCCGTGATGATCGCCGACTGGCTCAGCGCGAAGTTCTGCGTGTTTGTCTGGTCGGCGACCACGGTAACACTGCTGCGGGTCGTCTTGATATAGCCCGGCGCTGAGACAATCATTGAGTATGTGCCGGGCTGCAGCGCAACGCTGTAAGCGCCGGTCGCATCGGTCGTATCGGAGCCCAAAGCGATGGCGCCGGACATCGCTTCAACCAACGCGCCGGCCACCGGCGTGCCCGCGCCGGCGACGGTCACCGTACCGGCGATCGTGCCCCCGGGTTGGGCGGTGACGCTCAGCGTGCCCGATGTGGGCAGCCGCGCCTCCAGCATATTCCAGTCCAGCGCGCCGAAGTAGAACGAATGCCCGCCGCTGCTGAGCGTGGTTTCGTAGGAGTATGCGTTGCCGTCCGTGAAGTCCCCGTCACCTTCATCCGCAGGCGCCATGGGCCGCGGCCAGCCGTCGATCACCACGTACACGTCATTGGGACCTGTGTCGTCCGCCGACGTGTAGGTCACGCTGAACGTGAAGACCTGCCCGCCGATGCCGCCGCTTACCGGGTCCACTGCCGCGGCGCTGAGCGTCGGCGCCGAATGACTTGGTGTTAGCTCGATATCAACGCTGCTTTGGCCGGGCGGGAAGGGGATCATCACCGGCCCGGCGCCGGCCTCGTACATCCAGTTGTACGCGTAGCCGTTGAAAGTGCCGGCCGGCACGTGAACCGCGTAATAGCCCTGTCCGTCCGTCGTGGTGTAGAAACCGCCGACATACGTGCCGCCGGTTTCCTCGAGGTAGAGCTCGGTCCACGGCATGCCGGTGCTCGTTCCGGTGAAGGTCACGCGACCGCTTACAGTGTACGGGCACGACTGCATGCTGAAATCCCTGCGCTGGTCGCCGGGCACCGTGACTAGCGCGACATCCGTCATCAGCAGCGTATAGTGGCCACCCTCGTCAAAGGGTGCGACGTAGTACGTACCGCCCGGCAGCCAGAGTTCGTAGCGTCCCGCGCCGTTGACTGGAATCTCGAACTGCTCCGTGCCCTGGGTGGGAAGCTTCGCCCACACCCATGCATCGGGCGGGACGACCCCTCCGGGCCCCGTGACAATGCCGTAAACGCGGTTGGCATACCGCGGCAGGCTGAAATTCACCGTCACGTCGCTCGACCCGACGGTAACAAGCTTGCCCGTGGGCCTGCCATAGGGCCCATGCGCCTCCACCCACGTCCCCACATTCCAGTCTCCCGGGAAGACGCGCAGGCTGTAGTTGCCCGCGATGTCGGTGAAAGCCGCGACCTGCTCGCCGGTGGACGTGTCCCAGGTCTCCACGAGCGCGCCGGGGACGGGGCGGCTCGTATCGCCCTCCGTCACCGTGCCGGCGATGTCCGGCCCGGAGCCCACATGCATGGTGAAGTTCAGCCCCGTCTTCGCCTCGCCCGCGCTGAGGTCAATCCAGTCCAACACGGGCACCCCGCGCAGGCTGCGGGAGAACGCGCCCTCGATGTTGGGCAACGCGCCGATTGCGTGTTGCCCCGGTTGCAGGAAGAGCGCGTAGTTGCCCGCGGCGTTCGTGAAATACATCGCGGCTGGCTCGCCTTCCGTGATCGCCGCAACTGCGACCCCGGCGGCCGGCGTGCCGTCATCGTAGAGCACCGTACCCGAGACCGATTGGGCGGGATGGGTGTAGTTCAGCGAGAAGCCGTGGCCGACGGTGGTGCCGTCCTGATCCACGGCCTGCACGACCACCGATCCGCCGACCCGGATCGGAAGATACTCCGTGACTTGCAGGACACCGCTCGCGGGCTCTTCATCCGTCCAACTGCCGTCGCGGACGCTGCTGATGCCCACGAGCACAGGCTCCCCCGCCTCCAGTTGGCCGCTGGAGTCCAGGTCGGAGCCCAGCACAAAGCGCACGCGCGCCCCGGTGCTCGTGTCGCAGCGCATGGTGATGTTGCGCGGAGTGTTGATCGTTCCGCTGGTTGCGCCGTTGACCGTCATCCACGTTACCGCATTGGCGGGCAACGCGGCGACCGCCAGAGTGATGGCGACGACTGCGATGGCGGCTGATCTCATCTGAATCACTCCCGTGGACATGTGCTGACCGAACCGGCGAGCCGATACTTGGCCGCGCCAGGTTGATTCCACGCACGAGAGGGTGTTCCTCCCGATCTCACTGGGATGGGGCTCAGGGCTGACAGCGGCGGAAGGAACGGATGGTGGCGAAGATGGGTGTGAAGCCTGGAGGGGCAGGCCGCCCCGGGGTCGCCGACGGCGGACCTCACTGCTCCAGCTGAACCGGCTTGATGCGCCCCTCGATACGCGGCGCGAGTGGCTTGGTGGCGACGGCAAAGGCGGTCAGCGCCTGCGCGAGCGTGACTTCTGTGTGCTCACTCGGGGCCGAGTTAAACACGCGGAAGTATCCCAGGGCTCCTCGGGCAAGCGACCGGGGCATGGCGACGCGGTACGTCTTGTCCTGCGCCAGCGCTGCGTTCGTCTGCACTGCGACGAGACCGCGAAGCCTCGCGCCGGGTGACGCGGTCTGGTCGAACGATAGCCGGAGCCGCGAAACGTGAAGGAACCCCTTGTTGGGGTGGGGGAGCAGCGCCAATGACCGCTCCAGCGCATCCTGAATACGCGCCGCGTCCAGTCGCACCACGCTGATCGGCTCGTCGGGGAACACGAGCATCGCGCGCAGCGCCTCCACAGTCACATCGCCGGGCGGGACGGTGACCGGCTGCAGGGCGCTCGCCTGGATGAAGGCGAAGTCGGCCGTGGTCGCCGCGCGCACGGCGTCGGCCACCAGGTTGCCGAGGTTGGTCTCCGCTACCGCGTTCTTCGTGCCATCGAGCGGCACCGTCAAGCGCGCGGTCTCCTGCGACCACGCGCCTCCCTGCGCCCCGATGAGCGCGACGCAGGCCGCGAAGCTAACCAGCGCTTTTCTTATCATCTCTGTCATGTCGGCCGCCTGCCCGGTGCTCCAGGTACGCGCGAATGAACTGGTCAACGTCGCCCTCGAGCACTGCTTCAGCGTTACCTGTCTGATACCCAGTTCGGTGATCCTTCACCATGACGTAGGGCTGCAAAACGTACGAGCGAATCTGGTTGCCCCAGGCGATCTCGCTCGGCTCCCCGCGCATCTCGGCGAGCTTGCGTTCCTGCTCCTCGATCTTGCGCTCCAGGAGCCGCGCCTTGAGCACCTTCATCGCGTTGACCCGGTTCTGGTGCTGCGACCGCTCGTTCTGCGATTGGACGACGATCCCTGTCGGGACGTGCGTGATGCGCACTGCGGAGTCCGTCTTGTTGACGTGCTGCCCGCCGGCGCCGGTCGCGCGAAACGTGTCGACGCGCAGATCGTCGGGGTTGATCTCCACTTCCTCCTCGCGCTCGACCTCGGGGATGACGTCCACGGACGCGAAGGACGTGTGGCGCCGATGGGCCGCGTCGAAGGGCGACAGCCGCACCAGGCGGTGCACCCCACGCTCGGCCTTGAGATAGCCGTACGCGTGCGGGCCGGAGATCACCGCGGTCATGCTGCGGCTCCCCGCCGACTCGCCCGGCGTGCGGTCTATCATCTCCACGGAATAACCTCGATCCTCCGCCCAACGGAAGTACATGCGCGTGAGCATGTCCACCCAGTCGCACGACTCGGTGCCGCCGGCGCCCGCGTTAATCGATATGATGGCGTTGCTGCGGTCGTACTCGCCCGACAGCAGCGCCGCTGTCTCCATCTCGCGCAGACGCCCGCGCAACTCCTCGAGTGCCTGCTCGGCCTCGCGTGCGGCGGCCGCGTCCTTCTCCTCCTGTGCGAGTTCGGCGAGCACTTGCACGTCCTCCCCGCGCCGCGTCAGGTCGTCCCACGGCGCGAGTTCCTGCTTGCGCCGCGAGATCTCAGAGAGAAGCTTCTGCGCCTCCTCGGGATTCTGCCACAGGTCGGGATCGCTGCTCTTGTTCTCCAACTCCGCCAGTTCGCGCCGTCGCTGATCGAGGTCAAAGACCGTCTCGCAGCTCTTCGAGGCGCCGCATCAGGCCGCGGGCGGCTTCGATCAGTTCCTGGGTCGTCATAAGGTGGTCTCCTGTTGGTGCACGATTGGCAGCGGCGATCGCTCCTCCGAATGACTCGGCCTGGCCGGTACGGAGGCCGCTACGCCTTGTTCAGGCAGCACTTCTTGTACTTCTTGCCGCTGCCGCACGGACACGGATCGTTGCGGCCGACTTTCTTCTTGACGCGCTCCGGTTGCCGCTGTTGAGGCTCCTCGTCGCCGCCGTGGCTGGCGTGCATGTGCTGGAACGGCGACGGCTGCGGGCGCACGCGCTCCTTGACGACCTCGACGCGGAAGAGCAGCTTGACGATCTCCTCCTGCATCGTCGCCTGCAGCGCTTCCCACTCCGTGTACGCCTCCTTCTGGAACGCCACCAGCGGGTCCACGCCGGCGTACCCGCGCAGCCCGATGCCCTCCTCGAGGAAATCCATGGAGTCGAGGTGGTCAATCCACTTGGTGTCTATCGTGCGCAGGGTGATCATCCGCTCCAAGTCGCGCACGACCTCCGGCGTGAGTTGTCGCTCGCGGTCCTCATAGGCCTGCACGGCAAGCTCTTGGATCCGCTCCACGATATCGCGCGGCGGGATTTCGCGCAGATCCTCAGGACGCATGTAGAAGTGGATGGGGAAGATCTCGTACAGCGACTGGTGAAGCATGTCGAGGTCCCAGTCGCCGGGATGGACCTCGGAACTGGCGTGCTCCCCCACTCGACTCTCGACGAGCGCGCTCAGGGAAGCGAGGATGCTTTCGCGCAGATCGGCGCCCGCCAGCACCTTGCGCCGCTGCCGGTAAATGACCTCGCGCTGGAGGTTCTTGACGTCGTCGTACTTCAGCAGGTGCTGGCGCATGGAGAAGTTGTGGATCTCGACCTTGTGCTGGGCGTTCTCGATCGTGCGACTGACAATGCGGGATGCGAGCGGCGCGCACTCCTCCCACCCGCCGAGCAGGAAGTCGAGACGCTCCGGCGCGAACAGGCGCATCAGTTCGTCTTCGAGCGACACGTAGAAACGTGACGAGCCGGGGTCGCCCTGACGGCCCGAGCGCCCGCGCAGCTGATTGTCAATGCGCCGGCTCTCGTGCCGCTCGGTGCCGAGAATGTGAAGCCCGCCCGACTCGAGCACCCGCTGCCGGTCGTCCTCGCAGATCTGCTTGGACTCGGCGAGCGCGCGCTGCCACTCCTCCTGCGGAATCTCCTCGGCCGCGTCGCCGTCCGGATCCGAGCCGCGCTCGCGGAGCAGGTCGGCCGCCACCTTCTCCCGACTGCCGCCGAGCAAGATGTCCACGCCCCGCCCGGCCATGTTGGTGGCGATGGTCACCGTGCCCGACCGTCCCGCCTGGGCGATGATCTGCGCCTCCATTTCGTGATACTTCGCGTTGAGCACCTGGTGGGGGATGCCTTGCTGCAACACGGCACGCAGGTCGTAGGTGTGTCCATCGAGGCCGATGATGCCGGCCAGGGCGCGCACGTTGTCCTCGTCGCACGGGTCGGGTGGGATGCCGAACGCCTGGCACAACGCCGGCAGCCGCGCGACCCGCACGTCCTCGAGCTTCTCGTAGGTGATGAGGTCGGCGATGCGGCGTATCTCTCCGCCCAAGTCCTGGCCCGCTTCGAGCTTCTCGATCGCGCCGGCGAGCGCCGCCTCCGTCGCGGCGACCCGCTTGAGTCGGTGCTCGATTTGCTTCATCTCCTCCGGCGGCGTCGGGCGGGACGGGTTGAGCTCGAACATCTCCACCGCTTCTTGCAGGCGCGCCCGCTCGCGCTCGACGCCATTGAGACGCTCCCGCAGGGCCGCGCGCAGCTCCCGGCTCTGCGACTCATCCAGCTTCGGCGTATCGAGCAGCTTATCGTGGAGCAGCATCAGGCGCGCGAAGAGCTGGAGATTCTCCGCGCTCAATCGCTGGCCGAGGTGCTCCGAGACCTCAATCGAACGCGTCCCCACCAGCACCGGCTGCCCGCGGCTGTGCAACTGCAGGATCTCCCCGGTGATGCCGCGGAACTTCGCCTCTTCAGTCTTGTGAACGACATCCGGATTGTCCGCGCGGATCATCGGCTTGTTGGTCGGGATAACCACCACCGGCAGGCCGTAGATCTTGGCGAACTCCTGCTCCTCCGTCTTGGCCGTGCCGGTCATGCCCGCCAGCTTGTCATACATGCGGAAGTAGTTCTGGATGCTCACCGTAGCCAAGGTCTGGCTCTCGCGCTCGATCTTGACGCCTTCCTTGGCCTCGATCGCCTGGTGCAACCCCTCGGCGTAGCGTCGGCCGAACATCAGGCGCCCGGTGAACTCGTCTACCAGGATGACCTGCCCCTCGCGCACGACGTAATCAACATCGAGCTTATAGCAGGCGTGGGCGCGGATCGCCGCGTTCACGTGCTGGAAGATATGCACGTTCTCCGGGTCCGACAGGTTCTGGATGTTGAGCAGCCCCTCGACTTTGCGCACTCCCTCGTCGGTGAGCGTCGCCGTCTTCGCTTTCTCGTCCACCACATAGTCCTGCTCGCGAGCGAGACGGCGCACGATGCCGTCAACACGCTTGTACAGCGCCGTCGGCTTCTGGCCGGGGCCGGAAATGATGAGCGGCGTGCGCGCTTCGTCAATCAGCAGGCTGTCCACCTCGTCCACAATGGCATAGGTGTGCCCGCGCTGCACGACCAGCTCGAGGGTCGTGCGCATGTTGTCGCGCAGGTAGTCAAAGCCGAACTCGGTGTTCGTTCCGTAGGTGATGTCGGCCTGGTACGCCTCCTTGCGCGTCTGCTCGTCCATGTCATGCTGGACGAGACCGACGGTCAGGCCGAGGAACTCATACACCGGGCCCATCCACTCCCGGTCGCGCTTGGCCAGGTAGTCGTTGTGGGTCGCGAGGTGCGTGCCCTTGCCGGTGAGCGCGTTGAGGTAAATGGGCAGCGTCGCTACCAGCGTCTTGCCCTCGCCCGTCTTCATCTCGGCGATCTTGCCTTCGTGGAGAACCATGCCGCCGATGAGCTGGACGTCGAAGTGGCGCATCCCGATCGTGCGCACCGCCGCTTCGCGCACCACCGCGAAGGCCTCGACGAGCAAGTCGTCGAGCGTCTCGCCGTCCGCCACACGCTGCTTGAACTCATCTGTCTTGGCGCGCAGCTTGGCATCGGAGAGCTGCTGGATCTGCGGCTCCAGCGCCGTGATGCGCCGCGCCATCGGCCACATCCGCCGCAGATCGCGCCGCGTTATGTCGAACAGGCTGGTGAAAACCGATTGCATTTCTGTAGTGGGCCGCGCGAGTGCGCACGCACGCCGACGCGCGGCTCAATCGAGCGTTCGAAGCAGAAACGGCGTCCTCTCACGAGGTGCCGACTGACGCCAACTGCATCCATTTGAATTATAGCAGAATTGCAGAGTCTCCGCTATTGGAGAAGCAGCCGAGACTCCTCTGGAACGGAGTCGGTGAGCGTGATTCCCGGATCTACGGGACCCGCGTTCACACACCAACTCCGCCAGTGCCCGTTGTCAGGGAGGTATCGGCCTGCCGATGATGTCTGCGCGAGTGCTTGCTGCACCGGGCGACCCTCCTGCGCCGCACCTGCTGGATACCGGTCTGCCACATCTCCAACTCGCGGCGCTTTACTTTTGACGCCGCCCAGGTATAATTGGTTTTGTGTTGCCTGCTGCGGCGACGCCCTCCCGCTTCCCCGGAGTATCCGTTGTGGCCGACGAGGAGACAACGCATCTAACCGATCACGACGCGACGGCTGTGCGCCGGATCCGCAGGGCGACGCCGCAGGGCGCCGAGGAAATCGAAGACGCGCTCGCGGTGGAGCGCCGGCTGCGCTTCACGCTCAACGGTCGTGAGGTGGCGGCCGTGATGTGTTCGCCCGGCCACGAGGACGAACTCGGGGTCGGGCTCGCGTTGACACAGGGGCTCATCCGCAGCGCAGCCGACCTGCTGTCCGTGGGGCTGCGCGGCGATGCCGAGAAGGGCGACGCGGTCCGCATCGTCGTGCCCGTTGAGCTGTCGCTCAGCGTCGCGGGCCGCGTGACCGCCCGCGGCACGGCGGGCGGTGTGGTGCAACTCGAGGAGGAGTTGCCGGTGCTGGAGGGCGATGGGCCGAGCGTGACCAGCAAGGCGCTGCTGCGCATGGCGCAAGGACTCTCGGCAGGCCAGACGATATACGCGCGAACCGGCGGCACCCACGGCGCGGGCGTATTCACAGCGGACGGCGGGCTCATAGCGCTTCGCGAGGACGTGGGTCGCCACAATGCCGTGGATAAAGCGATCGGCCACTGTCTCCTGGCGGGGGAGTCGCTGGCGGACAAAGTGCTGGTCATTTCCGGCAGGGCGAGCCGCGAGATGGTAACCAAGGCCGCGCGCGGGGGCGTGCCCATTCTCGCTTCCGTGTCGGCAGCCACCGATGCGGGAGTGGACGTCGCGGAGCGGTGCAGACTCACCCTGGTCGGGTTTCTTCGCGATGAGCGGATGAACGTCTACACATGCCCGCACAGGATCGCGGCTGCTGATCGGTGAGTCGGCCGCTTGGTCTCGCATCTCCGCGCCGCGATGATGGTCACGGGAGAAAGGTGCCATGCCGCGAGGAAAAGGGGAGCCCGACCCGAACATAGTCGTGCCCGACGACGTAGCCGCCATGATAGAGAAACGCGGCGGCGAAGCCATAACCTGCGCCGAGTGTTTTGAGATCGCCGAGCGCACGGGAGCCGCACGCCGCGTCGTGGGCGAGGCCGCAAACCGAGCCGGCGTGCGCATTGTGCGCTGTCAGCTCGGGTGCTTTGATTGAGCGCGGGACCCGTCATGCCGGGCGAAGCGCGGAATCCTGCCGGCGTCCCAGCAGGAGGCAACAGCCCCTGCTTCGCTTGGCATGACAGTTGAGTGACGAATGACGTCGACTGACTCCAGTAAGCCGCCGATTCTCGATTCCTTCAACCGCGCGTTCCGCTACCTGCGTGTATCGGTCACCGACCGCTGCAATCTCCGGTGCCGCTACTGCATGCCGCCCGAGGGCATACGCCTGCTGCGGCACGAGGACATACTGACCTACGAGGAGATCGCGGCGGTGGTGCGCGCGGCGGTCGGCCTTGGCGTCACCAGCGTCCGCATCACCGGCGGGGAGCCTCTGGTGCGGCGCGACCTGGCCGGCCTCGTCGCTCTGCTGCGCGACATCGAGGGGCCGGCAGACATCAGCCTAACCACCAACGGCGCGTTGCTCGCCGGTGCCGCGGCGCCCTTGGCGCGAGCGGGTATCAACCGCGTCAACGTCAGCATAGACAGCCTCGATCCAACTGAATACGCGGCAATCACGCGCGGCGGCGACCTGGGCGCCGCGTTGGCGGGCCTGAATGCAGCGCTCGAAGCCGGGTTGAGCCCGGTCAAGGTCAACGCCGTGATGCTCGGCCGCAGTGGAGGAGAGGAACTGCGCGACTGGATGGCCTCATTCCTCGACTTGGCTCGAAGGCTCCCGTTACACGTGCGTTTCATCGAACTCATGCCGATGATTGAGGGTGCACCGTCGGCATGCGGCGGCCCTGCGGCCGCAGATGTGATCACGGCTCTGGGGGCGACGCCCGCCGGGAACGTCGTGGCCGGAGCAGGGCCGGCCCGCTATTGGCAGCTCGACGGCGCACCCGGGTCGGTGGGCCTAATCGCGCCGCTCAGCGAGCCATTTTGCGACCGCTGTAACCGCCTGCGGCTGACCGCCCGCGGCGAAATACGCAAGTGCCTCTTCTCTGCGCCTGACATTGACCTCATGCCCGTGCTGCGCCCGCGGATTGAGCCCCATGCCATAGGACAAGCCCTGTGCCGGGCGTGGGTAACCAAGCCGCAAGGCGGCGAACGCCTCCCATCCGGCGACGTCGTCCGCGCCAGCATGTGCCAGATCGGCGGGTAGCGCGTCGTGGCAGGCACCTCCGGCGTCAGCCATATCGCCCCCGACCTTGCCGAGCGCCCTACCGAGCCGGCCGCGGCGTACCCGCACACCCGCTGGAACTTCACCGTCATCGTCACTGATGCCAGCGCGTTCATGACGGGCCTCGCCTTCGCCAGCCCGATGATCGTCATCCCCTTGCTCGTGGAGCGCCTTACTGGCTCGACCGTGCTCGTCGGCCTCGTCATCGCGCTCCAAATGGCAGGGTGGGTGCTGCCACAGCTTCCGGTCGCCAGCGCGGTAGAGCATCGGCCGCGCAAGAAGCCGTTCATGCTGAAGGTGTGTTTGCTGGGACGACTGCCCGTTGTGCTCATCCCGTTCGCGCTCGTGGTACTCGCGGGCCGCCCACACCTCGTGCTCGCGGTTCTTCTCGCCGTGCACTTCCTGTTCTTCCTGAGCGACGGCATGACGGGGGTGCCGTGGACCGATATCGGTGCCAAAACCATCCCCCCACGCCTGCGCGGGCGCTTCTTCGGGACAATGCAGCTCGTTGCTGGCACTCTTTCCGTGCTCGCCGGCGTCGCGGTGCGCCGCATCCTCGATGACCCGCGGCTGCCGTATCCCAGAGATTATGCGCTGCTGTTCACCATCCAGTTCGCCCTGATCATGGTGTCGTGGGTATTCCTGGCGCTGATCCGGGAGCCGGTGCGGCCGGTACGCGCCGAGCGCCGCGGCCTGCGGCGGATGCTGCGCGATGCGCCGGGGCTGCTCGCCGGCAATCCGCAATTCCTGCGGCTCATCATGGTCATGGCGCTCGTCGGCGTCGGCTCCCTGGCGGTACCGTTCTATGCGGTCTACGCAACTGAGAAGCTCGGGGTGGCGGAGGCGATGGCGGGGTTCTTCATATCAGCGCAGATGGCGGGCGGCATCGTTTCCAGCATGGTGTGGGGACTGCTGTCGGATCGGCGCGGCAGCAAGCGGGTCGTCCAGGGCACTACGATCTGCAGTCTCGGCACGCCTCTCGTCGCCCTGCTCGTGCCGCTCGTACTGGCGCGGCACACTCCGGGCGCGCTGGCCTACGGCTACGCCCTGACCTTCTTCCTGCTCGGCGCGACATTCAACGGAACGTGGATCGGGCCGACGAACTTCGTGCTCGAACTCGTGGGGGACGAAGAACGGCCGTCGTACGTCGCGCTGCTCTACGCCATGAGCGCGCCGCTCGTGCTGCTTCCGATCATCGGGGGCTGGCTGATTCGGGTGACGTCCTACCAGGTCGTCTTCGTCATCGCCGCTCTGTGCGGAGCCATCGCGGTCGGCGCGACCGCGTGGCTGCGCGAACCGCGGGATGCGGCACGCCGCGAGACCTCCGCCGCTTGACCATGCGGCTCAGGCCTGAATCGAGTTCCCCGCGCGTGCCGACTCTCGGCGCGAGAGTCTGACCTGCAGTCGCAGCACCGTCTCCGTCGCGTCAGTCACCTTGAAACGGTCGTCAATCCGCCAGCCGACGACCCAGGCGATGTCGCCCCCGGCGGTGACCAGGGGCAATCGCTCGCGCTCGCTCTGCGGAACTTTCTCGTTGACGAAGAAATCGTGCAGCTTCATGGAGCCGTCCATGCCGAGCGGGACGAAGCGATCTCCCTTGCGCCACGTGCGCAGCATCAAGGGCTGGGGCGTATTCGCATGATCGAGCTGCGCCGCGCTCGGCGGCTCGTCTGCCGCCGGAGCCGTTTCCCCTCGCGGGACGATTTCGGCGGTCATGGTGATCCCCAGCGGCGCGACGTCCGTCGCGCCCGGCACCGCCAGCACGAATTCGCCCACGGGTTCGGCCGCTTCGGGTTCGCCGATGCGCAGAGTCAGCTTGCCGTACCCGCGCTCGATCGTCAGATTACGGGGCAGATGTACCCGGCCACCGGTTTTGCCGTCGTTCACCAGCCGCAGCGCCGCCTCGACGTGATTGTGCCCCAAGTCCGTCGTATCCCCAAGCAGCAGGCGCATCGCCTCGCGCAGGACGCGCCGCTGAACCGGAACGGCGGCACGCGAAACCGAGGCGAGCCGGACCGCGACGGCGTTGGCCTCGCGTTCGACGACGCCGCGCTCGAGAATCGCCGCGCCCTGCTCGCGGAGCCAGGCGGCTTCCTCCGCCGCAAGCTCCGACAGACGCAAGATGGCCCCCTTGACGCCGGGCTGGAAGTCCTCCAGCGCCGGGAGCAGCGTCGATCGAATCCGGTTGCGGAAGAAGGATGGGTCGCGGTTGGACAGGTCGTCGCGGCACGGCAGTTCGCGCTCGGCGATGTAGTCCTCGATCTGCAGGCGCGTCACGTCAAACAGGGGGCGGATGAAAGGGTCGGCCTTCGGCCGTATGCCTGCCAAACCGTCCACGCCGGTGCCGCGCAGAATGCGCATGAGGACGGTCTCGACGCGATCGTCCGCGTGATGGCCGAGCGCGATCCGCTGAGCTTGAGCCGATTCCGCGGCGCGCAGCAGAAACTCGCGCCGCGCGTTGCGCGCCGCGAGTTCAAGCGAGGACTTGTCCTCGGCGGCCAGGGCGCGCACGTCGGCGGATTCCACGGTGACCGACAGCCCCATCTCCTCCGCCAGCTCGCGGACGAAATCGGCTTCCTCCTCCGCCTCGGCCCGGAGCATGTGGTTGAGGTGCGCAACGTGCAGTGTGAGTTGGTATTCCGCCCGCAGCTGGCTCAATAGGTCGAGCAGCGCCACGGAATCCGGCCCGCCCGAGACCGCGACGAGTACACGGTCTCCGCGCTCGACCATGTGGTGGTCATCTATGGTCTTCCTGACGACGTCCAAGAGCATCCTGCGGTCCCCTTGGCGGCCTTGGATGGAGCCGCGCGGTCTATCCGAGCAGACGCTCTATGAGGTGATGACCTTCCTCCACGAGTACGCCGCTGTCGGTGGCGAGGGCCTCGGTAAACCGATCCGCCGAGTCCGGGGCGATGCCCGTGCCCGCGAGCAGGAACGGCACCGGGTCTTTGCTGTGCGTCCGTACGGCGATGGGCGTCGCGTGGTCCGGGACAATGAGGACGCGGGACTCCTTGAAGCGCCCGAGCGCGGCGGCAACCTGCCCGACGACTTCGCGATCGAACTGCTCCAGCGCCCAGACCTTCTTCTCGACGTCGCCCTGGTGGCTGGCTTCGTCTGATGCCTCGACGTGGACCAGCACGAAACCGTAGCGCTCGAGAGCTGCAACTGCCGCGCGCCCCTTGGCGTCGAAGTCGGTGTCGAGGTTACCGGTGGCGCCCGGGATTTCAGGGGCGCTCAGACCGGCCGCCTTGGCGATGCCGCGCACCAGATCCACCGCGGCCACCGCGAAACCAGGCACGCCCCAGCGCAGCGCGAAGGCCGGCAGGCGCATCAGCCGCCCTTGCCCCCACGGCCAGATCATGTTCGCGGGGTGCTTGCCCGCATCGCGCAAGCGCTGGTTGACCTCCAACCCGTTCAGCAGCTCGTGCGAGTCGTGAATCAACTGGATCAGCCGTTCCGCGCCGTCGCCTTCGGGCAGGTGCTTCTCGATGGGCTGGCCCATGATGTCGTGGGGCGGCGTCATGTGCGCATCGGCGGGGCCGTCGCGCCACACCAGCAGATGGCGATAGCTGATCCCCGGAAAGAAGCAGAGCTCCGGGGTGCCCAGCTCGTCCGACACCGTCTCCATGAGCTGGTGTGCGAGCGGCGTCTCGATTTCGCCCGCGCTGTAGTCCAGCATCGTCATGTCGTCGCCGCACGTCACCAAGTTGCAGCGAAACGCGACATCCGCCGGCCCCAGGTCCACACCCATGCTCACGGCCTCAAGCGGGCCCCGCCCGGTGTAGTAGCGGCGCGGATCGTAGCCGAGCAGCGACAAACAGGCAACATCGCTTCCCGGCACGTCAATCTCGGGCGGCACGGTTCGCACCAGCCCAACCTGGCCCTGCGCCGCGAGCGCGTCCATCTCCGGCATTTCCGCCGCTGCCAGGGGCGTGCGCCCATCGAGTTCATCGCGCGGCTCGTCCGCCGCGCCGTCAGGAATGAGGAGAACGTATCTCATGTGATGATGTCTCTGGCGGCCCTGCGTGACACACCGATGCCGCCGGCGTGCCGCCTTCCGGCGAAAGCAGGTCCGTTACCCCCTTTCTAGACGATTGAAGGCACGGAGTGAGCGAGATCAGGAACGACTCCTTGAGATTGGAGAGAAAGCCGGCATGGCACGACCTCTCGCTCTGCGCCCACGCCCTGGAGCGGCCCAGTTCCTTGCGACGTCGGACCGTTCCATCGTGGCTTACCCAATCTCGGCGGCCGATCATGTCCATCCACACGGCCAAGGCTGAAATGCCGGGCTTGCGTCGCAAAAGCAACCGGCGTCAGCATGGGGACACTCCCCCCCTTTGAGCGTACATACGAGGCACGCCACCGCGGCACGCCCTGTTGCGTCCATGCGTTCGCGGCTCTGAATGAAGTCCCCTCAGCTCACGTCAAGTGCCTCGCCGACCAAGCGGCGATAGGCCTCAAGATACTTCTCGCGCGTGCGGGCGACGACCTCCGGCGGCAGCTCAGGGGCCGGCGGCTCCTTGTCCCACTTGACCGTCTCAAGGTAGTCCCGCACGTACTGTTTGTCGAAACTGTCCTGACCGACGCCGGGACGATAGCCCTGCACGTCCCAGAAGCGAGAGGAGTCCGGCGTCAGCACTTCGTCAATCAGCACGATCTCACCGCCGCTCGCGACGCCGAACTCGAACTTGGTGTCGGCCACTATAATGCCGCGCTCGCGCGCATAATCGGCGGCGAACCGGTAAATCGCAACACTGCGGTCGCGCAGTTCGCGGAACGCATCCTCGCCGACGATGTCAGCGGCCTGTGACGCCGTGATGTTCTCGTCGTGGCCGGACTGTGCCTTCGTGGTCGGCGTGAATATCGGCTCCGGGAGCTGCTGCGACTCCTGAAGCCCCGCGGCGAGGGCTATGCCGCAGATGCTCCCTTTCTCCCGATACTCCTTCCACCCCGCGCTGCCGAGCACTGCGTACCCGCGCACGACGCACTCGACGGGCAGCACGCTCGTCTTCCTGACGAGCATGCTGCGCCCCGCCAGTTGGTCGCGGCAACTGGGCAGCGGGTCGGGATACCGCGCGACGTCCGTCTCCAGGACGTGGTGAGGAGTGATGTCGCCGAGCTTGTGACACCAGAACAGCGACAGGCCGGTCAGCACCCTACCCTTGTCGGGAATGCCGTTGGGCATGACGACGTCGAACGCGGATATCCGGTCGGTGGCGACGATCAGCAGGTGCTCGCCTAGATCGTAGATGTCGCGCACCTTGCCGCGGTTGAATAGCGGCACCTCGGGCAGGTTGGTGTGCAGCAGGGCTTGATTCCCCATGGTCTACGCTACCTGTGTAGGCTCCTGCGTCAGTTGCAGAGCGTCCGCGACGGCCTCGGTGTGCGCCGGCATCCTCAGCGGCTCCTCGGCGACCGCGATCGCTCGGTCCGGATCCTTCAGCCCGTGCCCCGTGAGCACGCATACCACCCGCGCGTCGGCTGCGGCGCCGTCGAAATACCCGCTCGCCGCGAGCTTCCGCACCCCGGCGACCGAAGCCGCGGACGCCGGCTCGACGAACAGCCCCTCCAGGTTGGCCAGCATCCGATAAGCCAGGATGATTTCGTCGTCGCTCACCGTGTCGATCACTCCGCCGGACTCGTCGCGGGCAGCCTCGGCCTGCTGCCAACTCGCCGGGTTGCCGATCCGGATCGCGGTTGCAATCGTCTCCGGCCGCTCGATCGGATGCCCGCACACGATGGGCGCCGCTCCCTCCGCCTGGAAACCGAGCATCTTCGGCACGCGCGGCACCCTGCCGAGCGCTTGGTATTCCTTATACCCCTTCCAGTACGCGGTAATGTTCCCTGCGTTGCCCACCGGCAATGCATGGTATTCCGGCGCGTCGCCGAGGGTATCGCATATCTCGTAGGCCCCGGTCTTCTGCCCCTCGATGCGATTGGGATTCAGCGAGTTGACCAATGTGATCGGGTAGCGCTCGGTGATTTCCCGCACCACCCGCAGGCATTCGTCGAAGTTGCCCTTCAGCTCCATCACCTGCGCGCCCTGGATCATGCTCTGCGCCAGCTTGCCCATCGCGATGTGACCCTCCGGGATCACCACGGCGCAGCGCATCCCGGCGCGCGCGGCGTAGGCCGCCGCGCTCGCCGCGGTGTTGCCGGTCGAAGCGCAGATCACCGCCTGCGAGCCCTCTTCCACCGCCTTGGAAATCGCGACCGTCATGCCCCGATCCTTGAACGACCCGGTGGGGTTGAGGCCCTCGTACTTGAGATAGAGCCGCAGCGGCAGGCCGATCCCCTCCGCCAGCCGCGGAGCCTCGATGAGCGGGGTATCGCCTTCCAGCAGCGTCACCACCGGCGTCGCATCCGTGACCGGAAGCAAATCCCGATAGCGCTCGATTACCCCGCGGTAGGACATGCGCTATCCTTCCTCCACGCGCACCCAGTTTGACACCTCGGCGACCTCGGGCAGAGCGGCGATACGTTCCAGCGACTGACGCACAGACCGTTCGACCGATTCGTGCGTCACCCACACGATCTCCGCCCCTTCGCCGCTCGCCGCTTTCTGCACCACCGACGCGAGGCTCACGCCCTCCTCGCCGAACACAGCCGCGATCTTGGCCAGGACGCCCGGGCGATCCAGGACCTGCATGCGGACGTAGTGCTTGGCGCGGACCTCGTCCATGGCCGTGATCGGCCGCGCCTCGAAGCACGTGCACGGCACGCGCCCCGTCGCGCCCGCGTTCAGGTTGCGCGCGATCTCGATGATGTCGCCGACAACCGCGGAGCCGGTCGGCCCTGCCCCGGCCCCCCGTCCGTAGAACATGAGTCTGCCCACCGCGCTGCCCTCGACGAAGATCGCGTTGAAGACGTCGCCTACCGCTGCCAATGGATGGGTTTGCGGCAGGAAGGCAGGATGCACCCGCAGCTCCACCGAGTCGCCGCGGTCGCGTCCGATGGCGAGGAGCTTGATGACGTACCCCAATTCGTGTGCATAGACCATGTCGGCGGGCGCGATGCGCGAGATGCCCTCGCGATAGATGTTGTCCACCGTTGCGCGGCTGTTGAAGGCGATGGAGGCGAGAATGGCGAGCTTGTTGGCGGCATCATTGCCCTCGATATCATCCGTCGGGTCGGGCTCCGCATAGCCGTTTTCCTGCGCCTGGGCGAGGGCCTGCTCGAAGTCCTGGCCCGCCGTCGCCATTTGCGTCAGGATGTAGTTCGTCGTGCCGTTGACGATGCCGATGACGCTGCGGATGCGGTTGGCCGCCAGGGATTGCTTGAGCGGCTGGATAATCGGGATACCGCCTCCGACCGCGCCCTCGAAGTAGATGTCCAGGCGGCGGCGGTCGGCTTCCTCGAGGATCTCGCGCCCGTGCTTGGCGATCAGTTCCTTGTTGGAGGTAACGACGCACTTGCCTGCGCGCAGCGCCGAGAGGATGAAGTCGAGCGCGGGGTCGGTGCCGCCGATGGTCTCGACGATGATGTCAATCGCGGGGTCTTCGATGATCGCGTGCGCGTCGGACGAGCGTTTGTCCCGAGGCACGTCAACCGGCCGCGGCCGCTCCCAGTCAATGTCGGCCACGCGGGTGACCTCCAGTGGCGAGCCGACCTTAAGGGCGATGGCGTCGGCGTTCGCCTCCAGCACCTGGTAGGCGCCGGCGCCCACGTTGCCGAATCCGAGAATGCCGATCCTGATCACGTCTCGGGCCATCGCCTGCGCCTCACTCAGCGGGCTCGACGATCATCAACACTTGCTCCGCCTCGACCAGTTCACCGTTCCCGACGGGGATAGCGACCACACGCCCTTCGACTTCGCTGTTGATCTCGTTGAAGACCTTCATCGCCTCGATCAGCCCGATGCTCTGACCCGGCTCGATCCAGTCGCCGACCTCGACGTAGGACGGCGCGTCGGGTGCGGGCGCGCGATAGAAGACGCCAACCAAGGGAGCGCGGATCTCCACCACACGGTCGCGGGGGGGTACGACCGCCTTCGCCTCGCGCCTCGCGCCTCTAGGCGGAACGCCGCGGCGCACGCGCACTGCACCATCGGCGCTCTCCACGCGCAATTCGGACAGGCGATGCTCCGACGCCAGCCTGACGAGCGCGCGAAGCTGTTCGAGTATTTCCTCGTCCAACGCTACTCTGCGCAGCAAGTTTCGATGGGAAGACCGGACGTCGCCGGCGCCGAATCCCGCTGCGAGCCCTGCCTTCCGCAGCGCCGCTCGGACCTCGCTCGCGGGCCCTCTCCTGGCGCCCCTGCGGCCGGAGCGGCAACCGGACGATGAGGTGCGCGCGGCAACTTACGGACCGGCGCAGGGTGCTCCTCGCCGGCGCGCCGGCACTGCGTGGCCTGACGGCCGCACGGCGCATGTCGACGACGGAATCACGTCAATACGAGGCCCGAGAGGCTGCCTTCAGGCGCTTCTTGCGAGCGCGCTTCTCGCGGGCCCGCTTTGCCTCCTCTGCGTTGCGACGGCGGTCGTGCGCTTCTCTGTCGACCGCTTGTTCGATTTCCCGCTCGAAGCTGCGGAACTTATGCAGGTCGCAACTCGCCTTGAGCTTATCCAGATCTAGCGTCGTCGGCAAGATGATGGCTCCTTGGCTCTAGGAATAAGAGCACGGCCAACGCCGTGCTCCATCACCGCTGCGATTATATCAGCGCGCTCCCGCCGCTGTCAAGGAGTACACACCCGTGCCGCTCTGGAGTGCGGCGCTTCAGCGCCGCTTTCCGCCTGGCTTCGTCCTGCCTCTGGCCTTGACATCCGGTTGCCGGAGTGGTACAAATTCGACGGCTCAGCCGTGATGGCACGCTGAGCGCGGGGGAATACCGCACGTGGCGCCCTGCCGCCGAGAGGCCGCAATCATACCGCCGCAGGCTCATCCTGCGGGCGAGCGGACCTCCGCCCGCCCACCGGCCCGCGCGCTCTTCGCGCCTGCGGGCATCCTTCGCTTCTTCGCCCTCCGCGCCCACGGAGATTCAGACGTGCGCGTCACCGATCGCACAGCGCGAAATAGGTGGCTGTCCCCATCCTTTCGGGGAACAGGTGACGTCCCCATTTTCGTCGAGATCATTCAATCCGGCTTCCGAGTTGCGGAGATCTGAAGCATGTCTGCCACGCCCGTCGACGGCGAGGAGTTCTGCACCAAACCACCATGGCTCGCTCTGTGGGCTGTTTATCTGAACGCTGCCATGAGTTACGGCGTAGGCGGGCTGATGCTCATATCCTGGGTGTTCTTCATCGGACTCATGGTGTGGGGGCTCGCCACTAGGTCTCTGTCGCTCGCGCTGTTTGGCCACTATTTCGGCGACGTGGAGCTAGTACTTGGATTGGCGGCGGTGCCCGTACTTGCAATATTTATGCTTAGAACCGGATGGCTCTCCCTAAGGGCCATCCGGTTAGGCCGAGAGCTCTCATTGAAAGTTGGTGCTGTTGCGATCCACGTAAGGGACAGGCGCGGAAACCAATATGAAATTGGCATGAAGCAGATTGAGCGGCTGGAGGTTAGAAAGTCCTTCTGGCTTGGAACGCGCACTTACATCTGGCTCGCCTCCGGCGAACGGCATCGTCTGCCTCAGCGAGTCCGGGATCACAATTTGCTCATTGAGAAGATCGCAAAAGGTGCGGGGTTGACCAGACGCTATCAGCCGGGGCGATCAGACGTGTACTCGAGGGATACCGAATATGAGCCCGAAGGGTAATCAGGC
>CP070648.1:1103073-1113831 GCA_020354555.1 Armatimonadota bacterium
ACACAGCACGAAGACGTTGTCTTGCTGCCTAATGATGAACGAAACCGTCTGCTGCTTCGCACCGATGCCCCCCACGGCCACTCCAGCTACTGGGGGAGCCCGCAGCGTGCGAGAGGGGTCACGGGCCGCCACCACGTATACGCCCGGCTTCTCTTGAGATGCATAGACGACTCGAATCGGGCCACGGGTCCAGCCAAGCAGGGGTGATGCACAGCGTCCCGACCAGCGGACGCTGCCTTCGCGGTCGACCACAACGAAACGGCGTTGCGGGGCGGTTCCTGTTGCGCCTGGTTCTCTCTTGCTGTCTACAACGAGGGCAAGCAGACGCCCGTCGGGACTGAATGATGCGCTTCTCACGAAGTACGCATCCGCCGAGCCCGTTGCACGGGCCACCTCTTGTGATCGCGTTTGGTCCGAGCCAGGCGGCAACGCGACACGGTGATACTCAGGACGCCTGGCGCATGAACCGGAAAGCGCGTAGGCCGCCACAGTCATCCCAACCAGCACCGTGACGTGCGCGCGCACTCGGCGATCTCCTGTTGGGCAGTGTCTACGTCGGCACGTGCTGTCGACTGTACCTCGTCAGCAAGACCGGGACAAATACCCAGTTGCACTCTTGCGTGAATGAGAGGCTGTTCCTGCTCCTGCGGGCTTACATGCCAACCCGTCCAAGCTTCGTCGCCAGCTGCGGTCAGCACTCCTCCCGCTTGATGTCTCCTCCGCCCACAGGGACGCCATCCTGGCGCAGCGAAAAGCGCTGCAGGTGGGGATCGTTGTGGTCAGGCGCGAGCGTTCCCGCGAGCACGCCTCAGCCAATCGGGCCCGGCGCACCCGGTTCTGGGAGGCCAAGCAGTAGCCCCGATCCCTCAGCGCCGTGATCTCAGTCCGAAGCTCGGCCGTTTGCCCCACCGCGAGGCACGCGGCCTGGCGACAGTGCAGGCGGTAGCGACTTGCCCCCGCGGGCTTTCCCTGGTGTATCACCGCCATGTGACGGACACAAGGTGCCCCGCGCTTGCCGCTTGCCGAAATCCCGGGCGCCGGGCGCGGGCGGCACCATTGCCTCACTCACGCGTGTGCGCGATAATGCATCGCTGCTCGATTTGGTTCTACGCGTGAGAGCGGAGATGGAGGTAGGGCGTGATGGGAATCACAGCATTCCGTCGGCACTTGACGTTCCTGGTGATAATGGTTGCGAGCCTGGCGTCAGTCCCCAGCCTATGGGCGCGGAGCCTTGCCGAGCCCGTTGGCGAAGAGGCTTTCAAGGTCCTCATGGCATTCTACGACTATGACAAGGAGATTTCGCTTGAGGCGCGCGCGGTTGAGTTGAAAGAGACGGCAACGACCGTGCGCCGGAAGGTGGTGTTTCGGGGTGCACGCGGCTTCCTGGTGCCGGGGTATCTCGAATTTCCCAAGCAGGGGAAGCCTCCCTATCCCTGCGTGCTGTTATTACATGGCTGGTCAGGCTCGAAAGAGAACTGGTGGGATGACGGCAAATACATCAGCGGCGGCGAGGCACAGACGGCGCTGTTGGCACACGGCTATGCGGTGTTTGCGCTGGACGCGCAGGGACACGGCGATCGCATCGCCGAGAATGACTACAGCGTCGTCAACGTTTACAACGAGCCCGGTGCTGAGCCGCGCAAGAACTACTTCACTTTGCGGGAGATAATAACGCAGTCCGTTGTTGACTACCGCCGCGGTCTCGACTATCTCGTAACGCGGGGCGACGTTGACATGCAGCGCATCGGCCTGCTCGGCTACAGCATGGGTGGCTTCCAGGCCTTCGCGTTGACGGCGGCGGAGCCGCGTATCAAGGTTGCCGTGGCCTGCGCGGCGCCCGTGTCTTGGAGTCAGGACGTTGTGCTGGCGCCGGCCAACTACGCGCGCGGTATTGGGGACCGGCCTTTCTGCATGCTAGTGGGCCGGCGCGACGAGATGTGCAGCGAGGTTCAGGCGCAGGAACTGTACGAGTTGGCCGAAAGCCCGAACACTAAGATCCTTTTCTACGATGCGGGCCACCGATTGCCGGTTGACTACGTCCCCGATGCCGCCGCTTTCATGGCGGCGCACCTCTGACGGGTGCCAGCGCATGTCAAGCTGCGCGAGGAGCGCTATCTTCTGGTCGCTGCTCGTGACCGGAGAGGAGGGGCAGGATGAGGATCCCCCTGGCCGCGCTGAAATGGATGATTCCTGTCGTCTGTGTCGCCGGAGCCGGCGCCGCGCTGGCCTATGTGCCCAAGCGTCAGATTGCCGTGACCCTCAAGGCGCTGCCGAAGGCTGAAAGTTACGGACTCGAGGCGAGACTCCCCGTAACCCTGCTGCTGACGAATGGGCTAAGCGGCGAAATCGGGTTCGAGAGGTTCGCGGCCAAGCCAAACTCATGGAACGGGGAGACGTACGGCTGCAGCGTGGTGGAGATCTACCGTGACGGGAGGCCGACGAACCTCTACCTTGCGCGCCCGCGACTCACGGTGCCTCTGACCGTCTCGGGACCAGCTCTGAAGTACGTAAAGCCGGGAGAGTCCCTTGAGATAGAGTTGGACGTGCGCAAGTGGCGAATTCGCGACGGATGGCGCAGGGGTACGTACAGGGCAGTCTTTAGGGTCGACCGCATCATTGCAGACGAGTATGTCAGGCTATCGGTGCTGTCGGAGCCGGTGACGTTCGAGGTGAGGTGACGCGTAGTCTCCGTGTTGAGTTGGCTCGGGACGCGATGTCCCGGTCAGGCACCCATGTGATCAGTACGTCACGGCCGCGCGCCCATCCGGAAGCCATTCTCGCGCGGACGGAACAAGACGCAAGAGCAGGGAAGCCGGAACTGCACCTTGGGTCACCCCTGGATCTGTCGCACAATCGCTGACGCTCAACAACGGCACCCCCGATGCTGCCCTGCACGCCGCCGAAGAGGTCTGACAGCGTCAGCGCCAGGGCATGGGCCAACACCTCGATGTTCCGCAGGACAACGTTGCGTCCATCGCGAGCGCCGGAACACCGGCGCAGGTCTCAGGCCTCCCGAGGACGAAGCAACGGGCGCTGGGCTGGGACAGAGATGCTCTGGCAGGAGAGGACGGATCAGGTGAACGCTGCGATATCCCCTGTGCTCACCGTGTCGCTCGCCCTCGTGGTGAGCCTGACCACCGCTGCCTGCGCCCGGACTGCG
Source organism: Armatimonadota bacterium (assembly GCA_020354555.1). NCBI lineage: Bacteria > Bacillati > Armatimonadota > Armatimonadota bacterium. The sequence continues at coordinate 1,106,234 of CP070648.1, forward strand.
GCCCGTTCACCAGCTGCGCGACGGGCCGCGCTCTTGAAACAGGCCACGCAGGGAGCGGCGTCCGTATCCGCGCTGGCAGCCGCATTGCAGGATGACAACCTCGTCGTGCGGCGTACGGCGGTACGGCTGCTGACCGAACTCGGCGCCCCGGCCCGGGAGGCGCTTGCCGCCGCCCTCGGCAACTCGGATGTCTTGGTACGCCGCGCGGCTCTCGTGGCTGTCTGCGACCCGCCGACGGCCGATGTTTTGCCGCAGATTCGGCAGGCGGCCGGCGATCCCGACCCACTGGTACGCCTCGCCGCGGTGAACGTCCTGGTGCAGGTGAAGCCGCGCACCCAGGAGGTCAATGACCTCCTGGAGCAGATGCGCAGGGACGAGGCCACGGCAGTGCGTGAGGTGGCCGCGGAGGCCCTCTGGCCTTTCTTCAAGGAGTCGATCTCACTGCGCGAGCGCAAGGACTGGGACCACGACCTTAGGGTCGTGCAGACTCTTCCATTGCCGCTGCAGGGCTGGCGCTTCCAGACGGACCCCGAGGCCGACGGTCACCTGCAGAAATGGTACGAGCCCGGCTTCGACGACTCCGCCTGGACGCCCATCGAGATTGGCAAGGCGTGGGAGGAGCAGGGACACACCTACGATGGAGTCGCGTGGTACCGCGCCGCCTTCGACCTACCGGCCAAGCCGCAGTGTCTGGGCGCCGAGATCGAGTTCGGCGCGGTGGATGAGGTCGCCTGGGTCTGGATCAACGGCGAGTACGTGGGCCAGCACGACCTGGGCCCCGAGGGATGGGACAAGACATTCGCCCTGGACGTGAGCGAAGAGCTGAAGTGGGGCGACAAGAACCAGATCACGGTCCGCGTCCATGACAGCGTCCAAGCAGGCGGAATCTGGAAGCCGGTGGCCATTCAGGTGCTGCAGTAGGAGGCATCCATGAACCGATCAGCGCTTGTGATCATCACCGCGGTCGTCTGCCTGCTGCTGGCGGCCAGTCCTCTGCTGTGGTCCGCCGCGATGCCACCTGCGCCCTGGCAGCAACTCTACACTGGCGACGAGGCCACCGGCTCCAACGTCGTCGGTCTCTGGCAGTTCATGCCCGGTCAGGAGACCAGGGACAACTCCGGCCACGGCCACGACCTGACCTTGCGCGGCGAGGCGCGCTGTGTGACCGAGGGTCCCTTCGGCGGGGCCCTGGAGTCCTTCCGCGCGGTGACCGACAAGCCCCAGGGGGCCATCGCCAAGGATGCCGATGCGCTCTCACCGGCGGGCGCCTTCACTCTGGAAGCTTGGTTCATGGCCAAGCCGGAGATGGACGAGTGCGACACCGTGTTCCTGCTGGACAAGAAGTACATCCACTACCCCCGTGACACCCCCGAGGCGAACTGGGACTACTGCCTCTACATGCGGCGCAGCGGGCGGAACAAGCGCTTGCTGTGCGCCTCGCTGGGCTTCGGCCGGGACTCGGCTTTCGTCACCGGCGCGGAGATCGACGTCGTGCCGGGGCGATGGACGCACGTCGCCTTCACCTACGACGGGGCGGGGCGCTGTCGCTTCTTCGCCAACGGCAAGCTCCTGTCCAAGGTCGTGTTGGAAGGTCGCGGCCCCATCACGCCCGGGCGCTACGACCTGGCCATCGGTGACCGCTACGGCAGCATCCACTCAGGCTTTCCCGGCTACGTGGCGCAGGTGCGCATCAGCAGCGGGATCGTCCCCTACATCACAGGAGGGCTGAGCGTCAGTGTCGGACGCGGGCGCACCGCCTTCTTGCGGATGGAGAGGAACGCCACGCTTGCGGTGACGCTAGGCAACGAGACGACCACCCCACTCACCGGCGGGCGCGCCCAGGTGCGCCTCGGCAGCACCGGGCAGCGGGTCGCGCTGCCGGACCTGGCGCCCGACCAGGAGTATTCCTTTCCGGTCGGGGTCAACACCGCGCTCCGCCCCGGCGACTACGCCCTGAAGGTGACCGCATCGGCCACGGGAGCGGGCAAGAGCATTCGTGTACACAAGGTGATTCCGATGAGCATCGTCTCACGGCCGCTGCCCAACCAGATGCCGGTGGTGATGTGGGGCGGAGGTGACATCGAGCGCCTGAAGGCCATTGGCTTCACGCACCAACTGATCAGCCTGGTGGATTACGGGCGGGTATGGCAGGCCGGGATGCCCACGGAAGCCATGTCTTCGGACCAGGTCGTGCAGCAGGGCCGCATGCTTGATGACATGCTGCGCGCCGGCCTGCGTGGTCTCGTATACGTCTATCCTGGCTCCTGGGTGACCAATGACGCCGAACGCCGCGCCAGGTACAACCGGGTGGATCGGGCGGGGATGAGTCGTGCCAACCAGAATGTCTGCGGCAACTTCCCGGAGGTCCGCCGGTTCTGCTACAACGTCGGCGCCTCAGTCGCCAGGACCTTCGGCCAGTATCCTGCCCTGGATGGCTCGCTGATCCATTCCGAGGTGCGCGACGCCTCGGACCTGTGCTTCCATGAGCACGACAGGCAGGCCTTCCGCGCGGCCGCAGGCTACGACATGCCGGAGGAGGTCGCGGGCAAGACCGGCCTGCGCTACACCCGCATCCGCAACTTCCCCACCAACCGCGTGGTGAAGGACGATGACCGTATCCTGGGCTTCTACCGCTGGTTTTGGAGGGATGGCGACGGCTGGAACCCACTGCACTCGGAAGTCCACCGGGGCCTGAAGTCCACCGGGCGCAAGGACCTCTGGACATTCTTCGACCCCGCCGTGCGGGCGCCCGGCCTGTGGGGCAGCGGCGGCGACGTGGATGTGATCTCTCAGTGGACCTACTCCTATCCCGACCCCATCAAGATTGGCCAGTCCGCTGATGAGCTGTTTGCGATGGCAGAGGGCAAGCCGGGGCAGCAGGTCATGAAGATGACGCAGGTGATCTGGTACCGCTCCGGAACTGCCCCGAAGCTCCCGGAGGACGAGAGCCAGCGCGCGGAGTGGGAGAAGCAGAAGCCGGATGCACCCTTCATCACCATTGCCCCCGACCACATGCGCGAGGCTTTCTGGGCGAAGATATCCCGCCCGATTCGCGGGATCATGTACCACGGCTGGCAGTCGCTGGTCGAAACCGGAAGCACCACCGGCTACGTCTTCACCAACCCCGCCACCCAGGACGTACTGGCCGCGTTGACCCGCGACGTCGTGCGGCCCCTTGGCCCTACGCTGCTCCAAGTCCCCGACCGGCCGGCCGATGTGGCGCTGCTGGAGAGCTTCACTTCGCAGGTATTCGCAGGCCGCGGCAGCTACGGCTGGAGCGAGTCCTGGGAAGCCGACGTCCACCTCATCCTTCAGTGGGCCCACCTGCAGCCGAAGATACTCTTTGACGAAACCGTGGTCCGCGATGGCCTGGATCGCTACCAGGTCCTGGTCATGCCCTTCTGTGATGTCCTCACCGAAAGCGTCGTCGCCAGGATCAAGGCCTTCCAGCGACGCGGAGGCATTGTCGTGGCCGATGAGTTCGTCTGTCCGGCGATCATCCCCGACATCGTTCTCCCCAGCTACAAGCGCACGGGTAAGGCTGACGGGGACAAGGCCGCCCTGCAGGCGCTGGCCGTCAGCTTGCGCCGCGAACTCGACCCCTTCTACACCCGCTACGGCGATTCAACCAACCCCGATGTCGTCCTGCGCTTCCGCCGGTACGGGGACACCGACTACCTGTTCGTGCTCAATGACAAGCGCACTTACGGCGACTACGTCGGTCACCACGGCAAGGTCATGGAGAGGGGACTGCCCAACTCCGCCACCCTGTCGGTCAAGCGCAAGAGAGGATTCCTATACGACCTCGTGCGGCACGAGGCCGTGCCGGTGAAAGCGGGCGCCGGCGGTCTGCGCTTCGACGTGGCGTTCGGGCCGGGCGATGGGCGGGTTCTCATGCTCACCAGTCGGCGGATCGGGGGCGTCGGGCTCGCCGCACCGCGCCAGGCCAGGCGCGGTGGCACCGTGGACCTAACCGTATCGGTCCTCGACGACGCCGGTGCACCCATCGCGGCCGTCGTCCCCGTGCTGGTGGACATCCGCGACGCCCAGGGGCGCCCCGCTGAGTTCAGCGGCTACTACGGCGCGAAGGACGGCAAGGTCAGCCTTCACCTGAGCCTTGCGCCGAATGAGGCCCCGGGTACTTGGACGATCGCGGCCAAGGAGCTGGCCTCCGGGCTCATGCGGCAGCAGGAGATGGTGGTCGCGCCATAGACCAACTCGCGTTTACTCTCATTGCAGGTGGACCAGGATTTGGGTTTCAGGCCCCCCGGACGGTCAAGGACGTGGTCACCCTGGTACTCCATACTAGCCCAGACCAGGTGTGGGCCGCGTTGGCCGATTCCGTTGACTACTACCGTCGGGAGCGCTGCCACGAAGCGCTCAAGAACGTCACTCCGGACGATGTCCCCTCCGCCCACAGGGAAGCCACCATGGGGCGCTCAGGAGACTGAATGAGGGGGAGTGCGGAACGGATGCACCTTGCCTTGGATGATGTCGGCGTCGGCCTCGGAGTACTGCCTTATCAGGTCGAGGCATTCATCCTCGAGCACGCCCCCCAAGTAGGTGCGGATGTGATGAGCAACGTAGGGGACGCGCTCGACCATATGAGTGGCCCCGGCGCGGTAGTCGAATGCCCCGAATACCACATGGTGGATGTCTCCCATGACGATGGCACCGAGGCACATGGGGCAGGGCTCGACGGTGCTGTAGACTACGCACTCGTCATGATGCTCGCACAGGTATTCCGAGCACGAGAGAAGAGCGTTCAACTCGGCATGAGCGATATGGCAGCGGCTTGTATTGCGCGTACTGGAGCCCCGGCCTACCACCCGGCTGCCGTGCACCACCACCGCGCTGATGGGAAGATCACCGCGGTGGAGCGCGGCTTCGGCATCCTGGAGTGCCTGGCGCATGAAGAAGTAGTGGTCAAGAGTCTCGACATCAAACATTGGTCGCCTCCATGAAGACGCAGCCGCGAGAGGGCTCCATCCCTTGTTCCACAGGAGAGGCGCGCTGTCCCTGTCAAAGCGCCATGAGACGCCTGTGGGCTTGCCGAAGATGCGGGCCTCACCGCTGGCCCCATTCGGCGCTCTTCTCCCGCTCGACGTCTGCTCCAGCCACAGGGAAGCGATTCTGGCGCGGAGAAGAGCGCTTTGGGTGGGCAGCCTGGTCGCCCGGCGCGAGGACTATCGCAAGCTCGTCAGGACCACAAGATGCGGCAGCAGGGACAGCGGGACTGCAACCTGACTCAGTCCTCAATGTGCCCACGGTCGCTGAAGCTCGACGCCGCAGGGGTTGGCAGTCATCGGTTTGAACAGAATATCGCTTTCTTGCGCCGTCAGAGAGGTTTGGCTAAAGGAGGCATGCTACCATGAAGGCACTGGGAAGGCTGGCGGTGGTCGCGGCGGTTGTGGTGGCAGGTATCGCGTTGGGGGCCGCAGCAGGGGAGAAGATCTGGACCGATCGCTTCTTCATGAATAAGAGCGACTTGTCGCCGACAGGCACGAACCCGTACTTCATCTTGCAGCCGGGCTACCAATTGCACCTCACGTCTGGGGATGAAGAGCTCACTGTCACGGTCCTGAATGAGACCGAGACCATTGACGGTGTACAGACCAGGGTCGTGGAGGAAAGGGAGACCGAGGGGGGCACGCTCAGCGAGGTATCGCGGAACTACTTCGCGATCTCCAAGAGCAATAACACCGTGTTCTACTTTGGCGAGGATGTGGACAACTACGACGAGACGGGCAAGGTCAAGGGCCACGGTGGTGGCTGGCGTGCCGGTGTCAGCGGCGCCAGAGCCGGTGTGATGATGCCGGGAATCCCCTTGATCGGTGCCCGTTACTACCAGGAGTTGGCCGCTGGCGTGGCCATGGACCGGGCCGAGATCGTGAGCCTGACCGAGGCCCTGAGCACACCCGCGGGAACGTTTAAGAACGTCCTCAAGATCGAGGAAACCACGCCCCTCGAGCCCGACGAAAAGGAATACAAGCTCTACGCGGCCGGCGTTGGCTTGCTGCAGGACAGCAGCCTCAAGTTGCACCGGTACGGGTATGTGAAGTAGCCTTGACACTGTCGTCAGGGCGCCCCTGTACAACGTCAGGCGCGCCTGTGAACGTTGCCCAGTTCGCTCTGCTCGGCAGGATACCAAGGCCTTGCGCGTCCGAGTGTAGCGCTCACGGGCGGATAAGACCGCGTGTAGCGGTCTCTATGAGACGGCGTGTCAACACCTCCCCTGCGAACTGCTCCGACGATCACGTGGTGGTCTTGTTGTGAGACGTGTTGTAGAGGTTGAGCGACGCTGAGACCGCGCTCCGGACGAGAGAGAGCGTTTCGATACCAGCATCCTTCTACTCCAAAACGCTCTGGCATCGAAATCCGCCACCTCGCCCACAGACTGAGAGAATCTCGACGCCAGGAGGTCTTCCTCCACCAGCGCTGGCAATTGGAATCGTCGCTCTCCAGTTCTGAGCCGCATCACGCGACTCCAGGCGTCCCGAATCAACCTTACCCGCCGCCGGTAGCGCGTCGTCGCTCATCAGCGACGCTGTTTGCCCGGTAGCGGCGCCCCTGGAGCATGTACTCCTGCGGTGGCGTCTCCGTTCTTACCAGCGTTCGAATCCCGCCGGGGGTGCCAATGCCGGAACTGACAGAAGGCAGTTGGAACATGACACCGACCCGCCCTTGGGGCCGGGTTTGGCGTTTCTGGGGGGTGGGCGACTAGCATGTGACTGCGGCCAATCCACGCCGTTCGCTCCGCGGAGAAGGAACACCCTGGCGTGCTCGCCGAAACTGCAGGGCGTTCGGCCTCGCAGCCGGCCAAGGGGAGCAGTGACAGCGAACAGCGCCGCGCACACGAGGCGGCGCTGTAACCGAGACCGCTCGACGCCAGGAGGGAGCACGTGCATTCAGTTGTGGAGCAGGTGGAGATCATCGGGATGATGGCGGCGCACGAGTCAGTGATCGCCGAGCTGTACCAAGCGTACGCCGCGAGATTCCCGCAGCACGCAGAGTTCTTCCGCGCGCTCGCCGCAGAGGAAGTGGAACACGCCAGGATGATCGCCGCCTTCGCCGACAAGGTCAAAGCTCACCTCGTCCACGTCAACCCCGGACGTTTCAGCCCGCAATCCATTCTCACATCACTTGACTATCTGCGGGAGCGCGTCAAGGAGGCCAAGGAAGGCGAAATCACGGCAATCAACGCGCTCTCAACAGCCACGGACCTCGAAGAGGCCCTGATCGAGCGACGGTACTTCGAGATCGTCGAGGACGACAGTCCGGAGCTGAAGCAGTTGCTGCGGACGTTGGCGACTGAGACCGAAGCCCACCGCGGCATGGTGCGTCAGGCCTGGGAAAACGAGCGGCGCTGAATCCCGCAGGGCTCAAGCCGGAGCGCTCCTTAGGGCGCATCCGTGTGCGCAAGGCGGACGTGTCGCGCGTCTATCGAGGTTCGTGCATTAGGGAAGGACGCAAGAGACGGCGGGGCACCTCCCAAACGAGACTCTATGGATGCTGGATGTATGGTGCGCGGCCGGTTGACGCCTTCTCGTCGCTCTGATAGGATGAGGACAGTCGGCTGGGTGTGCTTCATTCCCCGT
>CP070648.1:1113931-1117056 GCA_020354555.1 Armatimonadota bacterium
GCAACGTGGACCTTCATTGCCGTGTCGCGGCGCGGCGTCGTGCTGTTCGAGGTCACCCGCGCCGGAGACATCCGGATGTACGAGCCGCGCCTCCCCTCGCGCGCCATGGGCTGCCACTGCCTCGGCCAGTAGCTCCAGGCAATGTTGCAGATCCGGAAACGCCTGGCCGTTCCACGACTACCATTACCCGCATCTCGTTTTGGACCGCCGTGGGGCAGTGGAGATAGCCCCCGACGGTACACTCGACTGCCGCTTTGACTCGCCGTCATTTTGGAGTGCGGCGATGAATCGCCGCTTTTGAAAGCGGGAGTGAACTCCCGCACTCCATAAGGCGTCCTCCGCCGACGCATCCGCTGCGCACACCACACCCGCACTTTCCAGCGGCGCCACGAGAGAGAAGCGGGTGATCGCAGGCCCTGAGCGGGCGAGGAGTGACCACCGGCAGGGCATCGCTCATCCCGCGCCGAAGCCAGACCATGGATTACCTTGTCGGAGGAAATGTCATGCGTACAATGTCGCGCCTGCTCGTACTCCATGGATTCATCTGCACCGCCATTCTCGCATTTGCCGCCGGCGGCTCGTGCGCCGCTGCTGCCGCCGACCCGATGGAGCGGCTGGTGGCCATCGAGGCGGCGAGCGAGCGAGGGGTCACCTTCACCGTCCTCTCGCCCTACCGCGACTACCCGAACTGGTACAAGGGGCAGATGCACTGCCACACCAGGAACAGCGACGGCGGGTGTCTGCCCCCGCAGCTGGAGGCGAAGTACCGCGCGGACGGCGCGGACTGGATAACCATCACCGACCACGAACATGTCACCCCCGACCCACAGGCGGAGGGAGGTCAGGATGTGCCCGTGTTCATCACCGGCGAGGAACACGGGACGGCCGAGGGCCACATGGTGTTCATCCACGCCGGCGAGCACATCGCCACCGGCCCCGGGCAGGAAGCGATTAACCAGGCGACGGCGGCGGGCGGCATGGCCATGCTGTGCCACCCGGACTGGCTTGCGAGCTATGGCCCGGACGAACTCGATCGCCTCACCGGTTTCCAATTCATCGAGGTCGTCAACGCCGGCACGCGCGACAGCGGCAAAGGCATGGGCTACGGGTCCGCCGCGTGGGATTACCTGCTGGGGCAGGGCAAGGTCGTCTGGGGCACGGCGACCGATGACTTCCACGGCGGGCCGCAGTCCGCGCTGCACGGCGGCTACGTGGTCGTCAATGCGCCAGCCCTCACCGCGCCGGCCATCCTCGCCAACTTGCTCGCAGGGAACTTCTATGCGACCGAAGGCCCGGAACTCCACCTGTCCGTGCAGGGCGGGCAGTTAACCGTGACATGCACCGAGCCGCAGTCCGTCTTCTTCCGCGGTCCGGGCGGGGCGGCATATCGCGTCGCGCGGCTCGACGGAGCCGAGCAGAATTCCGCGACGTACGTCCTGCGGGGCGACGAGCCGTACGTCCGCGTCGAGATCTTCCGCCATGCCGACGGCCGGCGCGCGTGGAGCCAGCCGATCTTCGTGCGGAAGTAGGCGACCGGCCGCCGGTCGCCGATTGTCGTATGGCGTCAGCGACGGTTCGCTGCGGCGCGGGCGCGCCGCAGCCCGTTCCGAGTCCGTGAGCCTGGAGGCCGCCAGCGATGCGCTCTCGATTTGCCGGACGCGCGAGCGCGCAATAGACGGGGGCATCGCCATTCGCGGGGGAGCAGGGAGGGGTCCGTGCGTAGAGCGCTGGGAGTGTTGCTGGCCTTCGCGTGCTGGGCGCTTGTTTTCCTGCTGCTCACCGCCCTGTGTATGCCCATCATCTTCGGTAGTGGCCCTTTGGATCCACTCCAGTGGTTCATCATGCTGGGCATCTGGCTGGTGTCCCTCCTGTGCCTGGGTTTCTTCGTGGCCGTGTTCGCGATGCCCGCGCGGCCGTACCTGTGGGGCGCCGTGGCTGCTCTCGTACCATGGGCGGTAATGGCGGCGGTGGGTGCGGACATCTTTGTCGGGGGGCCGGCGCGGGGCGTGGGGGCTGGCATTGTGGCACTTGCAGTGGCAACCGCGAGTGCTCTCGCAGGTGGCTCGGGAGGTCGCTTCGGGGCCGCTGTCAAAGCTCACCGCGAGAAGCAGCAGGACACCTAGGCTGATCGCCCCGCCGAAACCGACCGATCGTGTGTCGGTCCAAAGCCAATCCGGGCGACGGCCCTTCGACGATGCTCAGAGCCCGCCCTGAGTGAAACGAAGGGGTGGACCGCGCGTCGCCCCGTGCATTCAGGAGGTCGCGATTGCTGCAACAGCTGCTCTATCTCTCGCGCGCCGACGTCGAGGCGACCGGCGTCACCATGCGCGAGATCATTGACGCGCTTGAACCCGCCTTCCGCGAGCATGCCGAGGGGCGCGTCGAGATGCCGCCCAAGCCGGGGGTGCACACGCTGTCCGATTCCTTCATCCACGCCATGCCCGCCTACATCCCCGCACTGCACTCCGCGGGCGTGAAGTGGGTGTCCGGGTATCCCGGGAACCCCGAGCGCGGCCTGCCCTACATCACCGGCCTGCTCATCCTCAATGACGTGGACACCGGCGTGCCGCTCGCGGTGATGGACTGCACGTGGATCACGGCGATGCGCACCGGCGCCGCGTCCGCCATCGCGGCGAGGCATCTCGCGCGCCCGGAATCGAGCACCCTCGGCATCCTCGGCTGCGGGGTGCAGGGGCGCAGTCACCTCGAGGCGCTCAAGGTGCTGTTCCCCATCGAGCGCGTGACGGCGTACGACATCGTGCCGGAGAACGCGGCGCGCTTCGCCGCCGAGGCGGGAGGACGTTGGGGCGTCGAAGTGACGGTCGCCGCCGAGCCCCGGCAGGCGGTCGCGGGCTGCGACATCGTCGTCACCGCGGGGCCGATTCTCCACACGCCCCACGCGACCATCAAAGCCGGGTGGTTTGAGGAGGGCGCGTTCGCGTCGCTGGTTGACTACGACTGCTATTGGGATCGCGCGGCGCTGCGTGAAGTGGACAAGTTCTGCACCGATGATGTGCCGCAGTTCGAGCACTACCAGGGCCTGGGCTACTTCCACGACGTACCGTCGATCTACGCGACCGTGGGCGAGCTGGCGGCGGGCAAGAAGCCCGGCCGCGAGCGCGCGA
>CP070648.1:1117156-1120440 GCA_020354555.1 Armatimonadota bacterium
CACGGTCCGCGTCACCTTCCGCCAAGCCGAGGAACGGCGCGCTGCCGCGCAATCCGCCGAACGCGTTGAACTCGGTCGCCATCGCGCTCACGGCGGAATTCAGGTGGCCGACCGCCTCGTCGGCCAGCTTGGCGGCACGCAAGGCCTGCTCGGACACCTGCTGGGTTTCCTCCTCCGCAGTCGCGACGACCTCGGCGATTTCGCGCGCCAGGGCCTGCCAACGGGCGCGATCGCCGGCGGCGGCCGGAGCGGCGGAATCGCGCTCCACCGCGGCTAGGATCTCCCCAGCGGTCGCGGACACCGATTTGAGCCCTTCACCTGTCGCCCCCACGCGATCCGTCGTCTCGGCGATCAGGTACAGGGCGGTCTCCGCCTTCTCCATCACGCGCTGGGTGCCGAACGCGGGGCTGCCGAAGGCACCGGTCATGCTCATCCGCCGGGCGACGCCGCGCACCCGTTCCCCCAATGACTTCGAGCGCTCCTCGATCTTGCGCGCGGGCTCCTGCGCATCCATGCTCCAGGCGGCAGCCGCCTCGCGGACGTCGGCCAATCGCTGTTCATCGGAATGCACGCGCGGCTGCGCGTCGGATTCGTCGGCGGAGACGTCGCGCCCGGGCGCCGGCGGGGCCTCGGCCACGACCATCTCCAGTGTCCTCGCGTCCTCCTCGCTGAGGCCGATCTCCAGGGCGCGCGCCAGCTCCTGCCTTGCGAGTTGCGCGTCGCCTGCCTCAGCATACGCGCGCACCAGGCCAGCGCGGGCTTCGGCGTCCGCGGGCGCGAGCGAAGCGGCGCGGCGGTAAGCGACCACCGCTTGGTTCGCCAGGTGCCGGTCGAGGAATCCCCGGGCGGTATGTGCAGCGACTTCCGGGTTATCCTGATCGAGTTCGGGCAGCTCCGCCAGTCGCTCCTGGCGTCGTTCGCCGGTGGGGTGCGTGGACAGGTAGATCTCAATGCTGCTCGGCTTGCGTTTCTGCTCTGCGTGCAGCTTGCGCAGGAAATCGGCGAGCTGGGATGCGTCGTACCCGGCGGTATAGGCGTACCGCGCGCCGAGCTTGTCGGAGTCCTGCTCATCCTTGCGGCTGTGGCGCAGCAGGTAGAGCGTGGCGCCGACGTTGCCAGCGGTAAGCAAGGCGGCCGGCGCCTCAATCACGCCGAGCAGCAGGGACGCCCAGAACTGCTTCTTGAAGGCGTCCAGGGAGTGCTTCTGGCTGACGTGGGCGATCTCGTGGCCGACGACACCGGCGAGCTGGTCGGAGGAGTCAACGAAGCGGAGCATGCCGGTGGTGACGTAGACGTAACCCCAGGGCAGCGCGAAGGCATTGACCTGCTCGGTGTCGAGGAGCTTGAAGGTGTACTCGATGTCGTGGCGGGGCGAGGCGTCCACGAGCGATTCGCCCGTGCGCTGGAGGTACTCCGCAGCGGGGCCCTCGGCGATGACGACGTACTGGGCTTCGATGGCGTTGCGCGCCTGGTTGCCGAGCATCTTCTCGAGGCTGCGCTCGAATCCGGCGTGGGCGGCCGTGGCCCCGAGGGCAAAGGCGACGGCGAAAGCGGCCAATGCGGCGCGGATGATGCGGCGGTTTTCGAGGCGATACGGCAACGGCTTCTCCTGAGTCAGGACGCGCGCGCCCCGGCGCCGGGCCTATGGTCGGCGGTACACGACCCCACAGCTATCCATTTCGGCGCCGGCTGAGCGGGCGAATGCGAGCTGACCCTGCGGCGTCGCGAATGTCCCAAGCCTCTCCCGGCCTCCGCCGGAAAGGGGCGGGAGCGATGCCCGCGAGTCCGGCCCGGCTTAGTCTACGGGTTGAGCGGCTTGACCATATCTCCGATCTGAACGGCGAGGGCGCCGGCGCGCTCGGGCAGAGAGCCGATGGACACCTTGTCTTCGACCGACTCGATGCGCAGCACGCCCACGGGCTGGGTGATGATCGTAAGCAGTTCGCCGGTCTCGGGATCGCGGATCTCCTGGCCGCGGCGCAGCACCTGGAAGCGGTCACCGACCTTGACGCCGTAGCGCGCGCCGAGGTTGGTCATGATGCGCTCCCCATCAATATATACCACGTAGCCGCTGATGTCGGAGAGGTCGGGCGGCTGGTAGACGACTTCGTCTGCGCCTTGCGCGACGCGCTTGGCGGAGGACTCGACCGCCTGGCGAGTGGCGGCGCCGAGGATAGTGCGCATGAATTCGGCGCTGCCGAAGCTGACGCGCCCGATATCGCGGATGGCGACTCCGACGTTGGCCCGGCTGTCGTGACCGCCGCCGGTGAAGGCGAACAGGATCTCGGCGGTGGTGGTGTCCACGAGGCGGCCGTCGAGCTTGACGGCGGCGACGCTGCGACTCAGGCTGAGATCGCGCAGATCACCGCGCCCCAGCGCGCCGAGGCTGCCGCCTTTCGTCTCGACCGCAAACTCGGTGACCCGCCCCATGAGCAGGTAGTCCGCGCCGAGGATCTTGCCGATCTGCGCGGCAGTTGCCGGGTCAACGCGACCCGACGTTGCCAGGTCCTGCTCGGCGATGACCGCGTCCACCTTCTCGCGCTCGATGACGCGGAACTTGCGCGTGTTGACCAGGGCCGTGGTCAGCATATCCGCCACGCCTTTGCCGACATCGAACACGCGGCCGAAATAGCTGCTCTGCCTGATGGCGCCGTCATCGAACGGCAGGACGGCGATGCGCTTGCGCTCGGAGAGCGGGATGCGCAGCTCGTCCGTCTCCGCGGCCGCCTGACCCGCGAGAACGGCGACAGCCAAGCCGCAGCAAACGACCACTCGCCATTTCAGCATCTGGGGCAGCATATCAATTGCCCTCCTCTGCGGATTTGCCACATTGTACCACGTCAAGCGACCGGACGGGGTCGTGGGCGTCCACCCTACGACGCCGCATGCATGTCTGTGAGTTCGACGTGGCCCCAAGCCCCTAGATCGGTGCCTACTACTATGACGATGCCGAGCACACCAGGGATTCGTTGGGCGAGTTCGAGGGCGGCGTTGACATCGTCGGCGGCTTTGACCGCGTTAGCGACCGCGGTCGCGGCGGCGTCGGCGAGCGCGCCGGAGCCAGCCACGGCGATGGCGGCATCAGCCTTGCCGAAGCTGAGCGACGGGCCGACGGTGCCGGACGAGGTGCATACCGCACACGGCATCAGGGCCGCGTCGAGCTTCACCGCCAGCTTGCCCGTGACGGGCGAAGCGCCCGCGAACACGCCGACGGTGCGCTCGCGGTTGCCATGGAGCCAGATGTCGCCGCCGTTTTCGACGATCACCTCGCGGGAATGAGCGGC
>CP070648.1:1120540-1128844 GCA_020354555.1 Armatimonadota bacterium
AGGCACGGCCTCACGTGCCCTTGCGGCCGACCGCCCAGAATACCGGCATGAACGTCACGCGGATTCCCTCGTCCAGCGCGCGCAAGTCTCTGCGCTTGAGCGCCTCCAGTTCGCCGGGCGCGACCAGATCGTGCGCCGTGGCCTCGAGCAATTCCCATTCCTGCTCGAACTCGCGGCGCAGCTCTTGGTCGCCCCACACCGAGTTCAGTACGCTGACCTCCGCGGCCAATCCGGCGTTGACAAACATCTCCTTCAGCCGCCGCCCCACGCGCGGATGCGCGCCCTCGCGCTGGAGCGCACGCGACATGATCGCCCCCAGGGTCAAATCCTCGGGGTAGTCTATCCGTCCTCCGTAGTCGGGCTCCGCCATTGCCATCACGGTGCCGCCCGGCTTCGCCACCCGCACCATCTCGAGCACTGCAACGCCCGGCTCCTCGACCCAGAGCAGTGTCAGATGGCACACCACGAGATCGAAGGCGTTATCGGCGAACGGCAGCCGCTGCGCGTCTCCCCTAACCAGCGACAAGCCGCGGCCTGCCGCCTGGGCGAGGAGCGGCGCGCTGCGATCCACGCCGGTGACGCAACCGCGGCAGCGACTGGCCATCTCCGCAGTGATGACGCCGTTGCCGCATCCGACGTCGAGCACGCGGGGCCGCGCCCACAAGTTCACTCGGCGGTAGAGATGCGAACGCAGTTCGCGGGTCCACCGCTCCTGCCGCTCGAGCTGCCGCTGCCAATGCGGCGCCGACAGAAATCCGGGCGTCTTGTCCATACCACCCTCCGCCGCGTTCGGCCAACTGCAATTCCAGCACAACGCCGCCGGCCCGTCCCGCCGCGACGCCGTCCCACGCCGCGCTGCGCGGACCGGATCGTCAACCGCTCGACTTGCTCTCGACGCACAGATAGCCGTGCGCGGACGCGTACAGCGGGCACCCGCCGCCGCAGTTCGCAAGCCGGTCGCACTCCCGGCACTTCGCGGGCGCCCAATCTCGTGAACGAAGCGCCTGCGCCGCCGGGTGACTCCAGATGCTTTCCCACTCGTCAGTCAGGATATTCCCCAGTGCGTCGTAGTGACTCTGGCACGGGATGACCTGCCCATCGGGCTCGACGCACATATTCTCCTTCGCCGCGGTGCATCTTTTCGGGCCGAGACCCAGATTCACGGGGTCGAGCTCGCAGTACTGTGTCGGCGTGTACCAGATGAAGCGCATCCCGAGACCGACGGCGCGCTCGCGCAGCCGCTCCAGCATCGGCCCCAGGTCCGCCTCCGGCAACCCCTTGCCGGAGTCCCTCCCGGCACCGGAGTAGATCAGGCTGTTGCACGCGAAAGCGCGCACCCCAAGGTCGCTCAGGAACTCCAACGTCTGCTCCATGGCGTCCGCGTTGTCGCGAGTGATCGTCGTATTGGTAACCACATACAGCGGCGCCTGCAGCGCTTCCCTGATTCCCGCGACGGTCTGCTCCCATGCCGCACAGCCGACCATGGTGTTATGTACCGCCGCGTCGTGTGATTCGATGGTGATCTGGACGTGATCCAGTCCGCCTGCCACCAACTCCCGAACTAACTCCGCCGTAAGGCGCCGACCGTTCGTGATGAGGCCGGTGACCATCCCGATGTCCTCCGCCCGCTCCACCAACGCGACCAGGTCCGGCCTCAGCGTCGCCTCGCCCCCGGTGAGGCAGACGTGCGGCACGCCGACGTCCCACAGCTTGGCCAGCACCGTCTGCCATTGCTCTGTGGTCAGCTCGGGCGGCCGACGGTCCGGGGGTACGTAGCAGTGCGCGCAGGCGTTATCGCATTCATAGGTCAGCGCGAGGTCCATCCGATAGGGCGCGGACAGCTCGATCTGGAACGGCTCCACCATGTCCACACCGAGGTAGGTGAACGGGCAGACATCCTCGTGCTCGCGTAAGGCGGTGACGGCGTCGCGGACGCGCTCGTAGTCCTCCGTTATCCTGCGCGCGGGCGCGCGGAAGATGCGGCGCAGGCGTTGCGTTGCTCGCTTCGGCTCGATTTCCTCGAGAACCATCTTCGCCATCAGGACGCCGGTGGCGTTGAGATGGACGATGCGCGAGGCATTCAGGGCGAGCAGGCCCGACCCGTTCCGTTCGACCCGCAGATGGGCACGCACGTGAGCCCCGGCGTCGTCCCAGCGGTAATGATACATCCCCGACGCGACGTGCCAATCGGCAGACGCCCCTGTCCGGACCGTTTCGCCTTCCCGAGCGTTAACGGAATCTCGGCCGCGCGCGCTCATCGCCTACCTCCCTCCCCCGGCGCACGCGCAGGCGCAACTCGCGCAGGCGCAGGCGCACGCGCATCCTCCGCCGCCGCCTTTACCGCCGCTCTCCGACAACTCCGCGAGGGCTTTCTTGAGCGCGGGCACGAACGTCGGCGGATTCGTCTCCTGCGTCACCGCCTGGTGGAGCGCGCCCCGGTCAGCCACCAGGCCTCGCGCCAGGCGTTCGACCCGGCTGACGATGCGATCGGCGAATTCCCGCCCGGGAAGCGACGGGGGCTGGCGCGCGGTCCCCGCCTCTCGATCCAACCGGGCGTCGTCATACTCCCACATCCACCAGCGATCCCGCCGAGGCATCTGTTGCTCGTCGCCGAACGTGTCCTCCATGCGGTGGCCGTACTCCTCGTCCGCCATCGTCCAGTCGGCGTTCTTCTCCCATTGGCTCAGTTTGTCCTCCGCCGTCTGGGCGGCCGCAACGTCTCGCCACGCCTTGCTCACGATATAGCGGTAGTACTCGGCGGTTTCGTGCCGGTTGTACCCGCGCAGCTTGTCGTTGACGCCGCGGACGAGGTCGGTCATGATGTCCTGCATCGCGACAGCCGATGGCCCTCCCGCCAAGCGCTCGCCGACGGCCTTGAGCATCGTCTTTTCGTACTGATGAAGGTCAGGCGGCGTCGCGCCGCTTGGCTCGGCAACGACCGGGTCAAGTGATTTGAGTGCGACGACCCCTTTGCGCTCGAGACCGAACAGGATCATGGCCGCGATGCGGTCGAGCGGCTGTTCGAGGAGAACTGCGGCCTCGACCGCGGTCAGCCCCCGGCGCACGCCATTGCCCTCCATCGCCAGCAAGGGCGGCATGTAGTCCATCTTACGGCGCTCGTTGGCCTTGTAGAGCCCCGCGACGATGAGGATGAGCCCGACCACGACGAGTCCGCCGAGCACCCGCGGCGTGATACGCTGCTGCAGCGACTTCAGCAGCGCTGCCAGGCGACTCTCGCGGTACACCACGTCCACGTACTTCTTCGGGAACGAGACGCCGAACATGTACTGCCGCGATGGGGACGCCTGACGCCGCCACCAGGTGAAGGCGATGCGGCCGTCAAGCTCGCGCGCATCGTCGAACCGTTCGCGGTGGTATCGCGTTTCCTCGCCGGTCACGCCCTCGGGAAAGCGGATGGTCACCGACAGGTCGGTCGTGCCTTGCGCATAGCGGGCATCGTACCACGTCGGGCTGAACTCGATGCCCGCGTAGTCGGCGTCCTGGCGATCCTGATACACCATGTGCGGGTTATTGATGTGGAAGTAAAGCGTCCCGGACTCGCCAGGCTGAATCGGCTGCGGCAGGGGAATCTCCACGCCGCAGTCAACGACCTCGGACTGACGTATCGAGGACAGCGCCCGGCCATTGAACTCGGCCCGCGCGGTCTGCAAGTCGTAGCGCTCGTTGGGGAGCCCGATGTCCACGATATCTATCGGACGCCCGCCCGGCGAGCAGCGGAATCGGAGTTCGTACTCGACGTCAACCGAGCCATCGCGCTGGATGGTCACGACGGAGGCGTTGCGCTCGACGGCAAAGCGGTATTCGGCGCCGGCGCAGGCGCTCGCCGTTCCCAGCAGAATCAGCCAAGCCGCCGCCAGCGCCCGAACTTTCACCATTTCGGCTCCTCCTCCAGGCGATACGCTCCGTCGCACGCCGGACAGCGGACCACGGCCGACATGCCCTCCATGTGGACACGCTGATCCTCGAGACTGCGGCCGCAATTCGGGCAGCGCGCCTCGCGAATCGCCGGCAGAGAGGCACCGAGCGGCACGCGCTGCTCCCGCGCCCCGAGATGCGCCCTGACGACGAGAACGCCAATGAGGATCGCCGCCAGCGTCATCACCGCCCCGATTGCCACGCGGCTGCCCGTGCTGCGCGCGCTGGCCGCCACTAGAAACGCCAATCCGAGAGCACCCAGCGCCCCGGCCGCAGCGCATCCGATAAGCCGCGCCACGCAGCCGAAGGCACCATCGGCGGCCCTCGTTCTACGTCTGCCGGCCATTCAATCTCCCTGCCGCGAAGAGCCCGGATGACGGTGGCGCTCGACTGTGCGCGAAATGCGCAGTCGCCCCTGCCCGCGGCACCGCCTTTGGCTCGCGCGGCCAGCCGCACCAGCAGGAGCCGAGGGAATGCGTTCACTGCGACTAGGCTGATGCGCGGCGAGGCGCTCACCGGTTCCACCAAACGGAGTCATGACGCGCGCATCGCTGCTCGGCGCCGAAGCCGCGCCTGAGGTTCGCGGCCCCTCTCCCACCGCGAGCGGCGCACGCAACGTGTCGTCATTGACGTGCTGCCCGCGGCTTCCGGCACCCCTGGGGATGTCGGATCAGTCCAGAGATTCCTCACGTTTCCAGGTGAACGAGATCTCGAAGCACTCCTCCGCCCAGGCATCCGCGTTGCGCACGAGCTCACGCCGCAGGCACCACACGTCCGTGTACCCGATCGTCGTGCCAGGCGGAGGAAAGACGGTCGAGTGGATGCAGTTCTTGCACACGCGGACCGTCTCCTGACCATGCGCCGCTGCCGCCAGCGCATGCAGATCCGCGTCGCACTCGAAGCACTTCTCGCGCTTGATGGAGTTGGCCGCCCCACAGGTGGGGCACTTCATCATCTGCACCGGCGAACCTCCCGCGCAAGGTTCGGGCTACCCTACAGAACGGTCACCGGGTCGATGGTTGGCGGTCGGGCTGTGGTGCCTGTGGCTTGGGGCCGATCTCTGCCCAGTCCCAGCCGAATACCTGCGCATTGCGCTTGGCCGCTTCCATGGCGGCCACTGCCTGCACGCGCGCCGGGTCCGGGTTCGGCTCAGCGATACCGCGGAGACGCGCTGCGAGACGCTCCTGCTCCAACATTCTCAGCGCGTACTCGCCGTCGCGTCGCGCATCCCCCAGCGCGTCCTTCAACCCGGACAGAAAAACCCCCCAGAGAAACAGGCCGAGAAGACCTATGACGAGGGCGACAAGAGCGGGGCGCGCCAGGCGGTGGCGCTTGGCGATCTGAGCGTACAGCAGGGCAACGAAGCCCACAGCAGCCAGTAGCGCAAGCGTGATATAGCCGAGGTTCGCGAGACCCATCGCGCCCATAGTGTACCACACGCCATGGCGTTTTTCAATCGGCGTCTCAAAGGCCAGAGCGCGGTTGACAAGCGGCGCGAATTTATGGTATATAAGACAGTAATACCGTTGGTAACGGGATTACCATCAAGCCCTGGTGCCTGCAGGCGCCGGGGCTAGGTTCTTAGGGCGGAAGGTTGGCACAAACTGGCCTTCCGCTTGCATCTAAGGAGCCCCAAGCATCACGGGAGGGCCGGCACTGGCCGCGTGAGGGTCGGTGAACCGGCTGGCGGGTCTTCGTGGAACGGCGGTTGGCGCCGGGGCCCTCCATTGGCATCAGAAACCCGTTAGAGCGCGACGCCATTCAGGTGTCGGGGCGCCGGGGAAGGTCGAAATGGCTGACAGCGTCAGCGAAGAGCTCCACCAGGGCCTCATAGTCACCCCAGAGGGTTACCAGAAGCTGCGTGACGAGCTGGAACACTTGAAGACCGTGCAGCGCAAAGAAGTGGCAAACCGCATCCGCGAGGCGCCGCGGTCGGGTGAACTGACGGACAATTCCGAGTACGAGGAAGCGAAGAGCGAGCAGGCCTACGTCGAGGGGCGGATCCTGGAACTGCAGCGGCTGCTGCAAAACGCGGTCGTGGTCGCCCGCAGTGAGGGACCGCCGAATCAAGTGCGCCTCGGTTCGGTGGTCAAGCTCAAGGACAAGGCGGGCAAGAGGATCGAGTACAAGATCGTCGGCCCGGTCGAGGCGGACCCTGCCAACCAACGCATCTCGTATCAGTCGCCCGTCGGGCAGGCGCTCGTCGGCCACGGCAAGGGCGACAAAGTCACCGTGGCGACGCCGAGCGGCAAGGCGTCGTACACGATCATGGACGTCAAGAACTGAGCGGCCGCGCGCGTGCGAGCGCGGGTCGAGTTCGGAAGGAGGCCGGCAGGGAATGCCGGCCTTCGCGTTTAACGTGAGGTTATTCGCGACCGGCGAGCATTCGCCGCGGCGATGCGCCGGGTCCGAATAACCGAGGTCTACTGAGGCTGCCGTGAGCGACGAGGAACACGAACTCATCCGTCAGCGCCGCGTCAAGTTGGAGCACCTGCGCGAGCGCGGCTGCGATCCATTCTCGATCACGCGCTTCGAGCGCACGCACCTCGCGGACGAGGTCAAGGCCGGGTACTGCGAGATCGAAGGGCAGCGCGTCCGCGTCGCGGGGCGCTTGATGTCGCTGCGGCAGCACGGCAAGGCGGCCTTCGCGGACCTCGCCGACATCTCCGGCAGCATCCAGATCTACGCGAAGCTCGACGACCTGGGTGCCGAGCAGTACGGCCTGCTGGAGAACGTGGACATCGGCGACTTCCTCGGCGTCGAGGGCACCGTGTTCACGACGCGCACGGGTGAGATAACGGTTTCCGCCGAGCGCTTGCAGGTGGTGGCGAAGTCGCTGCGCCCGCTGCCGGCCAAGTGGCACGGCCTGCGCGACGTGGAGACGCGGTACCGGCAGCGCTACGTGGACCTCATCGTCAACCCCGAGGTGCGGCGCGCGTTTGCGGTGCGCAGCCAAGTCATCCGGGCGATCCGCCGCTTCCTCGACGAGCGAGGCTTCCTCGAAGTCGAGACGCCGATGATGCAGCCGATCCCGGGCGGCGCGGCGGCGCGACCGTTCATCACGCATCACAACGCCTTGGACATAGACCTGTACCTGCGAATCGCCCCCGAGCTGTACCTCAAGCGCCTCATCGTCGGCGGCTTCGACAAGGTGTACGAGATCAACCGCGTCTTCCGCAACGAGGGCGTGTCCTCGCGGCACAACCCCGAGTTCACCATGCTCGAGGCGTACCAGGCCTACGCCGATTACAACGACATGATGGGCCTGATCGAGGAGTTACTCGTCCATGTGTGCCGCGACGTGCTCGGGGGGCAATCGCTGTCTTACCAGGGCACGGAGATAGACCTGAGCCCGCCGTGGAGGCGCATCACCCTGCTGGATGCGATAGCCGAGCACGCGGACGTTGACCCTCAGCGCCTCATGGAGGCGGAGTCGGCGCGCGCGGTGTGCCGCGAACTCGACCTGCCAGCAGGCGCGGAACTGCACCTCTCCACGCTCATCAACAATCTCTTCGAGGCGCGCGTCGAGCCCAATCTGATCCAGCCAACGTTCGTGCTCGACTACCCCACGGCAATTTCACCACTGGCCAAGCGCAGGCCCGATAACCCGGAGCTGGCCGAGCGCTTCGAGCCGTTCATCGCCGGGCAGGAGTTGGGCAACGCGTTCAGCGAGCTGAACGATCCCCTCGACCAGCGGCGGCGGTTCGAGGAGCAAGCGCGAGAGCGCGCGGCGGGGGACGAGGAAGCGCATCCCATGGACGAGGATTACG
Organism: Armatimonadota bacterium; assembly: GCA_020354555.1. Lineage (NCBI taxonomy): Bacteria > Bacillati > Armatimonadota > Armatimonadota bacterium. The sequence goes on from CP070648.1 coordinate 1,128,247, forward strand.
TGCGCGCGCTGGAGTACGGCATGCCGCCGACGGGCGGGCTGGGGATCGGCATTGACCGGCTCGTGATGCTGCTCACGGACTCCCCCTCGATCCGCGACGTCATCCTCTTTCCGCAGATGGGGCCGGAGAGGTAACCTGCATTATTCATACCTGCCGCGGGTCGCTCGTCATGAGTAACCCGGGGTAACGTCGGCGGCGGTTCCGAAAAGACGCGGACCGTCACCTGTTTCCCCTAGGCCTCTGGTCAGATCGCCATGGCGAGCCCCGAGAACTGACTGAGCAGCCCCCCAGCCGGACTTGTCCGCCTCTGGTGAATGCGACTTGTCGTTCTGTGAGCAGTCACGAATAGATCTTTGACGAGCTGCGCCCGGCGACGGACCATCTCGAGTGCGGTAGCAGTCCGAGGAGTGTGATGGCCGCAGCGAAGGATTGACGAACCGAGCCGTTTCATAGATGCGCCTGATTACCCTTCGGGCTCATATTCGGTATCCCTCGAGTACACGTCTGATCGCCCCGGCTGATAGCGTCTGGTCAACCCCGCACCTTTTGCGATCTTCTCAATGAGCAAATTGTGATCCCGGACTCGCTGAGGCAGACG
>CP070648.1:1128944-1135316 GCA_020354555.1 Armatimonadota bacterium
AGACGGGCACGTCAAGTACATGCGCCTGGGCTTCTACCAGATGATGAGTGTGATGACGATGCCGAACGAGATCCAGTGACCGTGCGTCGGCTCGGCGCCGCGCGCCGGGCCGGCCTGGGGTATGCAACGCGGCCCGCCCTCACTTTCAGGGGCGGGCCGCCGCTTTCTACACCGCCTGCGCCACCTTGACGGAGATCGCGGGAGCGGCAGTGGCCTACTCCCCGGCGGGAATCCACTCCTCGTTGAGCGCGACGTGCTTGATGTTGCGCCGGTTGTAGGTGTAGGTGACGTGAATCGTGCCGTCGCGCGCCTGGATGATCGCGGGGTAGGAGAATTCGCCGTAGGGCTCGTTTTCCAGGTCGCGCTTGTGGGCCCATGTCCTTCCGTCGTCAACTGAAACGGCGAGCGTCAGGACGTTGCGGTTGTCCGTGACGTTGTTGAAGGCGAGCACGAGATGGCCGTTCGACAGGCGCACCATGTCCGTCGCGGCATTCGGGTTGGGCAACTCGGTGGGCGTCGGCGTGTCCCATGTGCGCCCGCGATCATGCGAGCGCGCCTGCCAGATGCGCTCCGGCGGTTTGCCACGGCGCATGAGCGCCAATATACTCCCGTCCGAGAGCTGGGCCAGCGTCGGTTGGATGTTGCCGGGTTCGCCGGGGGCGACGATGTCCCGTGAATCGGACCACGTCCGCCCGTGGTCGGTCGAGATCATCACGCTCGACGTCCACACCCGCTCATCATATATCGGCAGTAGCCAATCACCGCCGTCGAGCACGATGGGCTTGTTGCGGGTCATCCAGCCGAGTTCGTCGCGCAGGATGAGCGTCGGGCTCCACGTCTGCCCTTTGTCATCCGACCACTTGCACTTGACCTTGCACGTGTCCCATTCCTCGGTGCCCTCGTCATACATCGTGACATAGAAGAGCCAGAGACGCCCGTTCGGATCCTCGAACAGCACGGGATTGCCCTCCGGTCGCTGCGGATCGTCGGCGAGAACCGCCGGTCGCGTCCACACGCTCGAGCCCGGCGCCTTGCGCGAATACCACACCGCCACATCCCTGGCGGCCTCCTGCTGCCCGGCGTACCACGCGCACAGCAGGTCGCGGTTCGCCAGTTCGATGATGGTCGAGGCGTGGCTCGACGGATAGCGCGCGGTCGGTGTGAAGATCAGCTCCGCATCGTACGGCGGGGCGGCGTCCGCCGCGAGCGGCAGCGCCACCAGCCAGGCCGCGGCCAGCGCGGCTATGCCGTGCAGCAATCCGGTCTTCCGTCCATTCATTCGGGTTCGGTCTCCTTGTCGTTGTCGGTTGCGTCTGCGGAGGGCGTCGCCGTGCTGCGCGGCTGCCGGCGGGAGAGCGCCGTCGCCAACAGCAACAGCGCGGTGACGGCGTAGATGCCGATGGACAGCGGGCTCTGCCACAGCACCCCGACCTGCCCGCGCGAGATCTGGAGCGCGGTGGTGAGCTTTTCCTCCGCCAGGGGCCCGAGGATGAGCCCCAGCACCAGCGGACCCGGTGGAAAGCCCAGCCGCTTCATGCCGTAACCGAAGACCCCCGCCCCCAGTGTCAACCAGACATCGAAGAAGCTGTTGTTGAGCGCATAGGAACCCACGACGCACAGCACCACCACCAAGGGCCACAGGATGTGCCGCGGGATGGTCACGATACGCGCCAACGGCTTCGCCCCCAGCAACCCCAGCGGCAGCACGACGAGGTTGGCGACGACGAGTCCCACGAAGATCGCGCCTACCTTGTCGGCGTGCTGGGAGAACAGCAGCGGGCCGGGGCGAAGGTTGTGGATGTACATCGCGGCGAGCAGCACGGCGGTCACGGAATCTCCTGGAATGCCCAGCGTCAGCATTGGTATCATCGCGCCGCCGGTGATCGAGTTGTTGGCGCACTCCGCCGCCGCAAGGCCTTCGATGGAGCCCTCGCCGAACTTCTCGGGCTCGCGCGAGACGCGTTTGGCCTGATCGTAGGAAATGAACGAGGCGATGTCGCCACCCGCCCCGGGGATGGCGCCGACGACGGTGCCGATGACGTTGGCGAGCATGGTCGCCGGCGTGATGCGCTTCAGTTCCTCCCAGCTCGGCAGCACGCGGCCGATGGCCTGCGCGACCTCCGACCCGCGCCAGGTCTCGGAAACCTGGTGCAGAGCCTCCGCGATGGCAAACACGCCGATCATCACCGGGATGAAGCTCAGGCCGTCGAGCAGGTAGTCGCTACCGAAGGTAAAGCGCGGGAACGCTTGCGCCGGGTCCTGGCCGACGGTCGCCGCCAGTACCCCGAGGGCGCCCATGATCAATCCCTTGAGCAGCGACTTGCCGGCCACGCCGGCGATGACGCTCAGCCCCAACACGGTGACCGCGAAGTAGTCGGCCGGCGAGATCTTCAATGCCTGCTCGGCGAGGGCCGGACCGACGAGGATGAGCACGGCCGCGCTGAACAGGCCGCCGACGACCGAGGTGATACATGATATGCCGAGGGCCAGCCCCGCCTTGCCCTGGCGCGACAGCGGGTAGCCGTCGAAGCAGGTCGCCGCGGCCGCGGGCGTGCCCGGGGTGTGAATCAGAATCGCCGGCACCGCTCCGCCGTACATCGTGCCGACATACACCCCGACCAATATCATCAGCCCCGCGATGTCGCTATGCCAGCCGAAAGTGTAGGGCACGAGCAGCGCGACCGCCATGGTCGCAGTGAGCCCCGGCAGAGCGCCGGCGATCATCCCCGCGACGACGCCGACGAACATGGCCGTCACAACCGACGGGTTAACGAGTTCCGCGAGGACTTCGTTCATTTGATGAAGCTGGGCAAGTCAACGTTGAGCAGCATGCCGAACAGGCCGGCGACGGCGAGCGCCCCCGCGGCCGCGATCAACCCGCTCAGCCATGGCCGCGCACGATGCAGCAGGTACATGCTCGCCCACAGGAAGAGAAAGGTCGCGAGGGTGAAACCGAGGGGCTGCATCGCCGACCCATAGGCGACGATCAGCAGTGCGAAAAGCAGCATCAAGGCGGTGATCCGCCCGCCGCTCGCGCCGGTCTCAAATGCCTGCGCCCACCTGGCGCTGCTCAGCGTGAGTACGAGATACGCGAGCGAGACGGCGCCGAGCGCGGCTGCCGCGATACGGGGAAACAGCGCCGGCGACACGCCGCCGGGCAGCGGCTTGGGGAAGCCGAGGCTGAGCCAATACGCGCCGCCCGCGAGGCCAACGAGGAGTAGCCCCGCTATCGCGTGCGCCGCGCGCGTGTAGTGCCTGGCTTCGCTCCTTTCGATCCGTGGCTCCTTGCCGGACACCGGCGCCCGGTGTGCGGCGACCCGAAGGCGCGCTGCCTTACTCCGCCGCCTGCGGCTTGATGCCGAACTCCTCGATCAATTCCCCGAAGTACGCCTGCTGCTCGCGGGCGAACTGCGTGAAGTCTTCCGCGCCCAGCCACGCGCGCGAGATCGCCCGCCGCTCCATGACCTTGGTGAACTGCTCGGAGTCGTACGCTTGCTTGAATCCGCCCAGGAGGGCCGCGCGCGCGTCGTCCGGCGTGCCCTTGGGCACGCCCAGCCCGCCCCATGCGCCGATGCTGACATCGACGCCCTGCTCCTTGGCCGTCGGCACTTCGGGGAAGTACTCGCTGCGATCGTCTGCCAGCAGCGCGAGCATCTCGACCTTGCCGGCGTCGAGTCCGACCTGCACCTCGGACGCGCCCGACATTACCGCGTCAATATGCTTGCCCATGAGATCCTGTACCGCCGGCCCGGAGCCTTGGTAGGGGACGTGATTGAACTTCGCCCCGGTCTCCTTCTCCAGCGCGAGCGCCGCCAGGTGCCAGATCGCGCCGGTGCCGCTGTTGCCCACGCTGACCTCACCCGGGTGCGCTTTCGCGTAGGCGATGAAGCTCTTGAGATCCTTCCAGCGCCGGTCGCCCTTCTGCACGCTCACCGCCGCCGGGCTGAGGTTGGTGCGCATCAGCAGATCGAAGTTCTCGTAACCGATCTTCTCGTAACCGAGGTGAGGGAGGATCACGACCTCGACGATGACGTAGGTCACGGTGTAGCCGTCCGGCTCGGCGCTCGCGCCTGCGCGCAGCCCGATGGCCCCCGAAGCGCCGGGCTTGTTGATGACGGTGACCGGCACGTCGAGAGCTTCCTGCGCGGCGGAGGCGAGGCTGCGCGTCAGCGTGTCAGAGATCCCGCCCGGCGCGGGCGGGCAGATGACGGTGATGCGTGAGCTGGGGAATTCCTTCGGTCCCCCTCCCGCACATCCCGCCAGAGCTACGACAAGACACAGGACGACCATGCCGAGAACACGCATGAGGAACGCCTTTCGTCACGCGGCCGATGCGCAACCGACCGCGCGGTCCGCGTTATGGTAAATCGTGTATTCGGCGGCGTCAAGCGACGGCCTTCCCGGGAGGCGTCGGCCGTGCCTCCTTGCCTGGGGGACTCGGTGGCGGTCACCCGATGAAGCACCCAGGGGTGGCCAACAGTTCCCTCAAGGCGGTCGGCCGCGCTGCCATCGGGCATGCAGCCGGAGTATCTGACCGCGCAACTGGTCTGGCAGTGAGACCGGTTTGCGGCTTGCCGGGATTGACTTTGGAGCATGGCATGTGTACACTGAAATCGGCTTCGTGGCGCGGGGGAGGTGGACGATGAAGCTTCATCCTGTTCGTCGCTATCTGGGCGCGGACTACCCCACCCTGGCCGAGTATTTCGCCAAGCGCGAGAAGGTGTGGATGGCACCCGCCTTGAGGCTCGCGATTGCACTCGCAATGCTTGCCGCTCTCGTAAGTGGGTGCGACCAAGGCAGCATCAGCTAGTCTGCGCCGTGAGCGCTCCTCACATCGAAGGCCATCCATCCACGTTATCGGTTGCGGTGCGGTGGATGTCATACTACATCTGACGCAGGATTGCCAACTCGACTGCGTCTACTGCTACGGTGGACAGAAGCGCGAACGCGCCATGTCCTGGGAGGTGGCCAGGCGCGCCATCGACCTCATGTTGGATCAGCCCTGCACCGGAACACCTCCCCAGCTTGGCTTCTTCGGCGGAGAGCCGCTGCTGGAGTGGCCGCTGCTCACTCGCTGCGTCGACCACGCGGAGGCGCGAGCGGCGGAGATGGGTCGCTCTTTTCGCATGGCGATAACGACAAACGGCCTAGGCGTGGACGATGCCATCGCGCGGTACCTACGGGGCCACCGGGTGATGCCGACCCTTTCGTTCGACGGTGTGCGTGCGGCGCAGGATGCCTGCCGACGCTATCGCGGGGGCGCCTCGAGCTTCGCGGACACGCAACAGGCGATGCTCACGCTGCTGGGGTATTTCCCCGACTTGGTCGTCTGCGCGGTAGTCAGCCCCGAGAACGTGCGATACCTGCCTGAGAGCATCGACTTTCTCCTTGGCAGCGGCGCCACGCGACTGCTCTTGAACCCCAATTTCTTCGACACATGGGATGACCGGCACCTCGCGCTATGGCGCGAGGGATACGAATACGCGGCGAGGTGTTTCGAACGAGCGCTTCGCAGTGGCCGATTCGTGCACGTCAACTTCATCACGGCGAAGATTGCGGCCCATCTGAAGGGCGGGTACGAGTTGCGCGACTGCTGCGATTTCGGCCAGAAAGAGGTTGCAGTTGCTCCGAGCGGCAACCTGTATCCTTGTCAGCGCATGGTGGGTGAGGACACCGAGCGCCTGGGGCTGATGGGCAACGTCTTCACGGGCTTCGTTGGGGATGCGTGCAGGTGCATTGCCAAAGGCCGGCAGCCGACCAACCCCGAGTGTCTGCGGTGCGATCTGCGGCGCCGCTGTCGCAATTGGTGCTCCTGCGTCAACCACCGCTTGACGGGCCGCTTCGACCGCACCGGCTCTCTGGTGTGCTTCCACGAGCGCATGGCTATCGAGATCGCGGATCGCGCCGCTTCACGCCTCTTCCGGGACCAAGACAAGACGTTCCTCAAGACCTTCTACTCAGAGGGGCAGATCAGCCCGGAGTGGGTGTGAGGCGTGCGGCGTATCGCCTGGGCTGTGGGGGCAACCATCGGTCGACGCCTAGACGATTCGGCTCGTCGTTGGATCGCATCTGCAGGCCACGGGCTGCGCGAATTCGGCGGCGTCAAGCGACGGTCTTCCCGGGAGGCGTCGGCCTTGCTACGGAGCGCTCACCGGCGTCCGAGGAACAGCGCAGCACGCAGGCGAGGAGACGCCGCCAGCGCGGGGAATCTAAGAGTGATCGTCGAGGCCACCCCGGGGGGTGAGACATGGGCGACTTAAGCCGCGACGCCGTGCAACCGGGCAACTCGGGAGATGCTGTCGTCGGTCGTCTGTACGCCTTGGGCCGCCTCTTTCTTGCAGAGCTTTCCGTTGCAGCGACGGCCACCCGACG
>CP070648.1:1135416-1138733 GCA_020354555.1 Armatimonadota bacterium
CACGTTGAGCTTGCGCGCCAGGCAGTCAATGACGAGATCGAACAAGTGGTGGGGCGGCATGATGATGTAGACCGCATCGGGGCCGGTCTTCTCAATCATCTCGTTGTAGTCGCGAAACCGTCCCTCGATGCCGTACTTGTCGGCGGTGGTGCGCAGGCGCTCCTCGTCGAGGTCGCAGATGCCGACCATCTCGACGTCCGGCATCTCGGCCAGGGACGGGTAATGCGCCCAATTCGCCATGCCTCCGGCGCCGATGAAGGCGACCTTCACTTTCTTCATCCCTCTCTCCTTTGCAGCCCGCAGGGCCGGCGACTAGGCGCCGTGCCCTTGGGATCGAGTTTCCTCATTCCGGGTTGACGCGCATGCCGTCACTGGGCTCTATTCACCGCCGCGGTCGGATCACATCCCACAGAAACGCGCACCTGCCCCTACCACCACGGGAATGGCGGTGCGGGGGACTTTGTGATGAAGCTGAACACGCTCCACACCACCGACGAGCTGAACTCCCCGAGCACGAGGCCGAGGAAGAACGGGCGCGCCTGGGCGTAAAGTCGCATGCCTCCCCAGCGCAGAATGAGCCCCTTCGCACACCACGCGATCAAGCAGGGGAACCAGAACACGATCATCGTCCACGACGCGCTGACGGCGTAACCGAGAGGATGGAACGGCCACCACACAAAGCTCGAGCGCATGAAGGCGAGGAAAGCGGTAAACACGACGCCGACGATGAAGAACGTCGGGGCGAGCCAGTTGTAATGATCGACGCCGCGCATCGCGGCGGCGTTCTGCTGAAAGCCCCAAATGCTGTTGGCGGAGTAGACGTAGGAATACAGGGTAACGCCGCCGCGCTGGTAGGGTATCCACAGGTGAAGCGCGCCGGCGGCAAGGATCGCGGCGGGGATGGCGATGACGAAGGCCCACAGCAGCGACCGCCGCGGCAGTCGCACGCCGTCGCCCATGCGCAATCCGTCGAGGAAGCCGGTCAGCAAGAGCCCGCGCAGGTCACGCGCGAACACCGCATCCACGAGACACAGCACGGTCAGGTTGGCGGGCCCGAGCACCGTGCGCGAACTGACGAGCGCGACGACGTCCATCGGGCGAAACGACGTCTCGGTCATGAGCAACCCGCCCTCGGACACGCTGCGCGCCATGACCACCGCGACGATGAACAGGTACACGAACATCTGCAGCACGGCCATCCACAGCGTCATGCCGGCGAGCCGGCACCACGCCACAGACCCGATGAATGACAGGATCAGGCCGAAGAAGGCAAGCCGATACGGCATCATCTCCTTGCTGTCGTCCACGGTGGGGTCGTCGTAGATGGCCTTGCGCGCGACGGCGCGCAGGTGCGGCCAGCTCATACGGACGAGGTAGAACACGAGCACGAAGTACGCGCCCATGACCTGGTAGCCCTGGACGATGCGCGTCGGATAGAGAGACATCGGCTCCGGCTGGAGACCGAACAGCGAACCGACGAGATCCTGCACTCGCGTGAAGAGGAAGAAGAACCACAGACTGAAGACGAGGTCGGTCGGGAGCAGATAGCTGAAGCCCACGGCAGCGAACGAGAGAAGGGCAGGGGTCCAGCTGATGTCGCTCCACGGGCGCAGCGATGGCAGGAAGTCGTTGAGGGTGCGGGACAAAGACAGCTCCGGCACGGCGGGATAGATGATGTGCAGGCCGTTGATGGTGAAGACGGCGGCGGGGATGGCAAAGCCGATCCAGGTCAGCTTGTTGCGGATGAACGGGCCCGCGGTGTCCTCGCGCACCATCTCCAGCGGCAGCTGCACCAGGGCGAACGGCAGCCGCTCGTTGTCCACCCACTGCTTGCGCAGGATGGCGGCGAGGCAGAGGAAACCGCCGAAGGTGAAGAAGACGAGCACGCTCCAGGCGGCGATGGGCGTGAGCCAAACGCGCAATGGCAGCGCCTGGCCATCGCGCAGGCCCTCGTAGAAGGCCTGCACCGCAGGCTGCTTCTCGGGCCCAGTCGGATCGAAGGCCACGATCCACGGTTTGAGGTACGGGTAGTACAGCGCGCGCCACTCGTTCTCCGGCGTGGTGTAGTAGTTGACGGCGACCAAGGTGCCGAACCACTTGTCCATCAGCCCGCGCGAGCTGATCATGGCGGCGATTAGCATCATGGAGTAGACGATGACGATCTCGGCACTGTTGAGGCCCAAGCTGCGACAGACGCGGCGCACGACCAGGTTGCCGAGCACGAGGAAGGTGAAAAGGCCGATCAGGACCGGCGGGAATTGAAGGATCCCAATCTGGATATGCTGGATGACCAGCACCGCCCAGGCGACGATGGGGCAGACGACGCAGATGCCGGCCAGCCCCACCAGTATGGCTTTGAAGGAGATGCTTCGCAATTGGCTTCCGCGCGTGCGGCACAGGTGGCTGTCGGCCGGACAAATGTGGAACCTGGTGACGCGACGCGCGTTCGATAATTAGGCGGGCATCCGGCGGAAACCTGCTTTAGCGGCACTGAACGCGCTCGCCGGCACGGGAGAGATCAGAAGAGGAAGAAGCGATGACCGCGGACGCCGGTCATGCTGTCAACCAAGATCCACAGGCCGGCGACAACGAACTCGCCGAGGACGAGGCCGAGGAAGAACGGCCGCGCCTGGCGGAACAGCCGCATGCCGCCCCAGCGCAGGATAAGCCACTTCAGCAGCCAGCCGATGAGGATCGAGAACCAGAGCTGAATCATCGGCCAACTCGGGCCCATGGCGTAGCCGATGGGATGCAGCGGCCAACCCGCGAACCGCATGCGCAAGCCGATGAGCGCCCACATGACGAGCGCCCCTACTCCGGTCAGCTCCATGCCCGCCAAGCTCGGCTTGCGTGGGTCGGTGAGGTAGGAGCGCAGCACTTGAAACGGCTGCTGCGGCGACCAGATCGCGAACCACGGTTCCATTGTCACGGCGCCGTACCGGTACGCCATAATGATGAGCGCGACGTAGCTCACTACCGTCGCCACCACGACGCTCGCGGCAAGCGCGGGCAGCAGGCGCCGTTTCGACACCTGCGCCGCGTCGCACATGCGCCAGGTGTCCATGAAGTACGGCATGATGAAAGCGCGCACGTCGAACAGGCCGAGCGCGCGCTCGACGTATGCGAAAACGGTCAGGTTCCGCGCGCCGAGTGGCCGCGTGCCGACCGCGAGCGCCATGATGTCGGTCGGCCGAAACGGCGCCTGGATGAAGAGCAGCCCGCCCTCGGAGACGAACCGCGTGAGGACTATCGCAACGATGAGGAAGAGGCTGATGGACAGCAGGGCCAGTCCGAAGTTCAACCCTGCGGCGGCGAAC
>CP070648.1:1138833-1157598 GCA_020354555.1 Armatimonadota bacterium
GAAGACGCCCTCGACTTCGCTATGTACAGCGCCGCGAGCCTCAACGTGCCTGCGGGGCGCAGCGCGGCGGCGGTGCACGAACTGGATCGCATGATTGGGGTGGACCGCTACTACGACCGGGCGCGCTTGATACCATGGATTGAGCGCAGGCTGGGCTATCGCATTCGCCTGGCTGACGGGCGCCGAGCCGCAGGAATGCGGTTTCACGCCTACCGTGGGGATGACCTGATGCTGCTCCACGCGGTCAACTACAATGTACCCGTGCCCGACGACCCGCAGGGCAGGCCAGTGGAAACGATCACCGGCCTGCGAGTGAGGCTGCCGCTGCCGGCGGAGTTACAGGTAGGGGAGGTCGTGCTGCGTGAGGTCGGCGGACAGGATCGACCGGTACGCCACCGAGTCTCAGGCCGATTGCTCCGCTTCACGATTCCCGCTTTGCGCATCCATCAGATGGCGGTCATCAGGTAACCCCGCGGGCGCCACGCGGTTCTTGCTAAGGGATGGCGTGTGATGTGCGGCCGGTCAGGCGCTCAGATTTCCACCGGCTCGCAGACGTTGGCGGCCTTCGCCGCGGCGCGGCCGCATACGTTGCACAGGTACTTGGCGCCCTTGGACAACTGGCCTACTCGATCCATCTTGCGCGCCGACACCAGTTCGCAGAGATGCTGCGCGTGCCCCGTGTGGGTCTTCGCGAGCTTGCGGGCAGGTGCCGTCCTCTTCTTCGATGCTGCCTTCCTCATGGCGCTTGCCTCCCAGCGAGCGTTTATGTATCATCCCCGGCCGCTATGCGCACCTCATGTTGTCTCGCACGATGACGCGCGGCATGGCGGCTACGGGTGTCTGCCGCTTGCGTAATGATCCGCTCGTCAGTCATCATACCAGTCGCGCCTGTTTTTCCCTGTGTGAGAAGCGTGACAAAGCGCTATCGCAGTCCGTTCAGCCACGCGTTGATTGCATGCAGCAGATGCCCCGCTCTGAACTCAGCGGATCAACGACGAGTCGCGCGGTGACCCTCTGCAGACATGTCGTTCTGCGAGGGGCGTCGCCTCATTCGCCTCAAAGCGCAGGACTTCGAGTCTCCGATTCTCGTCGGCGGGGTGCGTGAGCAGGTTCGAGGCGGCGGAGTCGCGAAATCGCAGCGACACGGGACTCGTGTGCGCCCGCCTTGTCACCTGATGCGGGCTTGCCGCGATTCGCGGCATGGACTGGGAGAAAGCAACCCGATGACCACCGATAGACCGAACATCCTTTTCATCATGTCCGATGATCACGCGGCTCATGCGATGAGCTGCTACGGCAGCCGCATCAACGAGACGCCACACATTGACCGCATCGCGCAGGGCGGCATGCGCTTCGAGAACTGTTTCTGCACCAATTCCATCTGCACCCCAAGCCGCGCCACCATCCTCACCGGCACCTACAATCACGTCAACCGCGTCACCACCCTGAGGACGACGATGGACAATCGTCTTCTCACGTTCCCCAAGCTGCTCCAGAAGGTGGGCTACCAGACCGCGGTCATCGGCAAGTGGCACCTGGGCGAGGGAACGGCCCACGAGCCGACCGGCTTCGACTACTGGAACGTCCTGCCTGGGCAGGGCCTGTACCACGACCCCGTGATGATCGAGATGGGTGAGGAGAAGACGTTCCCCGGCTACGCCACGGATCTCATCACCGATTTCTCGCTCCGCTGGCTGGAGCAGCGCGACCCGGCGAGGCCGTTCATGCTGTTGTGCCACCACAAGGCGCCGCACCGCCATTGGGAACCGGACGCGAAGCACGCGGCGATGTATGAAGACGTGGACATCGCCGAGCCTGAGACTTTCGATGACGACTACAGCAACCGCGCCTGGCCCGCCGCCGCGGCCGAGATGCGCATCGAGCATGACCTGATAGATCGCGACTTGAAGCAGCCGGTTCCCGACGGCCTGACGCCGCAACAGGAGAAGAGTTGGAAATACCAGCGCTACATCAAGGACTACCTGCGATGCGTGGCTTCGGTTGACGACAACGTAGGCCGCATGCTCGATTTCCTGGACGCCGCGGGCCTGGCCGAGAACACAATCGTCATCTACACCTCGGATCAGGGCTTTTTCCTGGGCGACCACGGCTGGTACGACAAGCGCTTCATGTACGAGGAGTCCCTGCGGATGCCCTTCCTAGTGCGCTATTCGCCCGAGATCGCGTCCGGCACCGTTAACGGCGACATCGTGCTCAATGCGGACTTCGCGCCGACGTTCCTAGATTTCGCCGGCGTGGATGTGCCGGAGGAGATGCAGGGCCGCAGCTTCCGTCCGCTGCTCAATGGCAAAGAGGTGCCGGACTGGCAGCAGGCGATGTACTACCGTTACTGGATGAACCTTAGCCATCACAAGGTCGCCGCCCACTACGGCCTGCGCACGTTGCGTTACAAGCTCATCTACTACTACGCGGACGCGTGTGGCCAGCTCGGGGCGGTGGACGATCCGCGGGAACCGGCGTGGGAACTCTTCGACCTACAGAATGACCCGCGCGAGTTGAACAACGTATATCACGATCCCGCCTACTCCGAGGTGGTGAAGGAGCTACGGCGGGAATTACGGCGTCTGCAGGCGGAAGTCGGCGACGAACCGCACGGCACGGAAGTCTAGCGCGAGTCGCCAACGCTGGGATTGGGTGAGACACCGGCGCGCCACCGCGAAGTCAGTGCCGTGTCACCCGCTGCTGACAGGGCCGGTCGCCCTTTCGCAGATCTACCGGCAATCGAGCGAGGTAGTGGTGGAAAGGTGTTCCATCCCCCCGTCACAGCCGCCTGCGGTGTCTGGCGCGGGCGGCGCCGCGACCGGCTGGCGTCAGAACATAGAGCTGCTGGTGCTCACGGCGCACGAGGGGAGGCTGCTCCTTCTCAAGCATTTCCACCGCTTCGATTCCGTGCAATGAAAGCTCCTGGTCATCCGGCCCTCCAATGTCCTCGCCGTTGACCCGGACCCAGTCGAACTCCGGCTCGCCTGCTGTATGACGTTCGATTCGGCCCTCCGCAGCCCAGGCTTGCCTGAGAATGTGTTCCTGGAGATCCCTCAGCCATCGCTGGCGCAGGAACTCCTCGACCCAGCGCTCCTCTTCTGATGCTTGATTCATTTCAGCACCCAGGTCCCTTTCCGGGGTCTGTGAATCCTCCACCATGACGCATCACCACCGAGCGTAGGGCGTGCCGTCTGTGCCGACGAGAGTGCTCACCGAATGCACGTCCCCGGGCGCGCTGTCGTAGCGCCAGTCACGACGGTTTGTGATCGGGTCACACGGCAACAGCATGTCACCGGTGCGCAGGTATGGCCCTCGGTAGGAGCCCAGATCGAGTGTCCGCCCAGCGCCGTCAACAGTCGCGCTCACGTCATCGCCGCTGCACGCCAGGATGTCGTCAAGACGCGGCGGATGTCCACCGCAGTCAGCGTGGAAGTGCTCGATGGCGACGCGAAAGTTACGCAGGTCGGCGCGCAGCGCGACCTCGTTGGAACGCCGCGCTGCTCCTATGATGCGCGGGATGACGATCAGCGCAAGGATGCTGATGACGGCCAAGAGCACCATGAGTTCGATGAGCGTTAGACCGCGGTGAGATCCGTATTGCAGGCGGCGCGCTGGTCTGTCTGCCCGACCACCGGGGAGCACCCAGGAGCGGCTGCGAACGACTCCCTCGCTAAGGCGCCGTGGCGAGCAAGGGGGCACGCGGAGTCCCTCGTTCCAGCTCAGTCCGAGTCGTTCTTGGCGTGAGGAGGCGGTGGTGGACTGAGAACGTGAGCGGGGCCCAAGAATGAGCCAACGGCGAAGATGACCGCACTGCATACCGCACGCTGAAGGTCTCATGTCTCTCTCCCAAGTATTGGGCCGAGCAACTTGGTCGGAGCGGCCAGGCTGTCTCTGAGAGACCCTTAGCTTTGCGGCCCCTTCTTGCGAAGGGTGTGCCTTTTATCCAACTACGGCTCTATGTCTAGATATTCCATATTGTGCCATGAGGCAGAGATGACGTGCGGTCGCGCTGCACGGCCGGGCGCTTCGGCGCAAAGCGAGGATTCGGGCCCCGGGGGCATCTCCCGGCGGAGGCACCTGCCGCTCTACTGGACTCACGCCGACGGCACGAGCGAATGCCAAGCCTAGCCCGCGGGCGGCGCCACCACCCGGCGGCGCCGGAGCAAATCGGGGGCAGGTTATTCAGTCCGAATGCACTCAGGGGCCATATTGCCCCTAACGAGCACCTCGGTGGGTGCGGAACATGCCTGGGTTGTATCCCGAAGCCAGCACAGCAGTGGCGCCGGCCACGCCGTCACCTCTCCGCGCTCAGCTTCTCGATCGCGCTCGCCACGGCATCCTTGACGCGGAACACGGCGTCGGGATCGGGCAATATCCTGGTCGAGAACCGGCCGCCGGCGTTGGGGATGTCAACGAGTTCAGCGGCGAAGCGAAGCGCATCCTCCGCGGCGCTGACGTCCCTGCCAGCAGCTTTCGCATCTGCGGCGAGTTCACGAAGCAGATAGAGGTACTCGTAGTCCTCGACGCCCTCCCGCGCTTGCTCCAGGCGCACGGAGCTAACCGGGCCGTCGTGCCCAACCGGAGCACCGGGGTAGGCGAGGAACCCGTCGCCGTTCGGATAGCGCACCCACGTGGATTCCCCGGGCTCGCCGCTCTGGTGGATGTACGAGTGCCAACCGAACTGGTAGGGATCGTAGGTCAGCCACGAGATTCCCCAGAACTCGTACGCCTCGACGCCGTACTTGAAGCAGTAGTGGGGGAGTAGCCGCTCGACGCCGCAGTACGGCGTGTCGGTGCACATCTGCCCATCCGTGGTGAACCACAAGCGGTCGCCGGCGGCGCGCAGCTCCGTCATCTTCTCCGGCGGCACGATGCCGTGATGCCCGATACCCCAGACATCGAGATACCCGTCCCACTCCGGGCGGTGATGCCACGTGCTGCAGTAGATCGGGATGTCGGGGTCGACCTCGTGGATCATGTCGCATAGGGCTATCATCTGCTCGCGGATGTGCGGCAGATGATAAAACGGCTCGTCGGAGATGTAGAGCACGCACTTGTCCGCCCACCCCTTGGCTTTCATGTGATCCCAGTACGCCTTCAGGCACGCCTGGTACACGCGCTTGTACTCCGGGCGCAGCTTGGCGCGGTCCGCGCCTTCATATGGATACTCACCATCGTACGGCCGCTCTCCGAACATGACCTTCGGTGGATGTCCCCATCCGAAGAGGTAGAAGTACCACGGCGTGTAGGTGCTCGGAAGCTTGAGTTGGTTGAAGTAGTATTCAGCCGCCCGGTCGAACTCGGCGAAATCGGTAACGACGCTGCCGTTCTCATACCTGATGATGGGGTCGGGGCGAACAGTGTCCGGGCACACGCGGCGGTCGGCCATGAATTGACAGAACTGATCCTGCAGCTCCTGCCGCGTCTTACCCAGCACGTTCCATCTGCCGCCGATACGTAGGTCGTAGATCGCGGCGACGTGGGACTCCTCGGGCAAGGCGAAATCCCAGACGTGCACGGTGAAAGGCATCTCCTTGATTGCGGCGCCGTCGCTCAACAACCTGACGGTGCCGGAATAGTCACCGGCTGCGGCGTCCTTGGGGACAGCGACAGTGACCCAGATCGGCTGCGTGGTGTTAGGTTTCAGCGCGAACTGACTGCGCGGCAACAGCGGGTCGGGCCACCAACCGGCCCAGCCATCGCACGAGCCCGCGCGCTCCGGATACTTGCGATGCCACGACGGGCTGTCAGAGCGGTAGTATGCCGTCTTATGGTCAATAGGGACATAGCCGACCACCGCGATCTCGATGTCATCCAGTTGTTCTCCGCTCGCGTTTGCCGGCGGATCAACTTCAACCGTGACTCGGTCAAACGGACGCGGACTGCGAATGGCGAGTTGCAGCGGCTCCTTCTCGTTCCGCGCCGCGGAGATGCGCGCCGGAGGAATCTCCGGCGGCGGCAGTTCATCCCCGAACACCTTGACGACCGCATTCACCGGCCAGACGGCCGGGGCCGCGAAATCCATCGGCGCGGATGCCTCCAAGCTGCCCGCTGTGCCGCGTTGAACCTCCGCGACAACCACCCCGTCGTGCCACACGGTACCGGTCGCGAGCATCGTCAGGTGCAGCTCGAAGGTCGCGATGTCCTGCGGCATATCGAACCAGCCATACATCAGCGTCCAGTCCTGGGTTCCGCTCATCGGCGTCCCGGCGCTCGCGTGCTTCACAGTCTCGCACAGGTCGCCCGCCGCGTTCCGATAGTGGGCGTGAAGCTGAACCGAGCCGTCTTCGATGTCTTCGCATCTAAGCCACGCCGCGAACAGGTACGTCCTGCCCGGCTCGACCGGCACGCGCTGCCGCCAGCCGGTCCACGCCGGCTCGGCGTCGTGGGGAATGTGGAGTCTGGCGCATCTATCGCCGAACAGGCCCGGCTCGTCGAAGCCCATCACGGCACCGGCCGGCTTCTCGCCCTCCGCGCCGCCCGGCCAGTCATCCGGCAGGCTTTGACCCGTCTCAAAGCTCGCGTTGCGGGCGAGGTTCCTCCCGCTCTCCAGGAGCGCCGCGTAGTCGCCGCTACCGGGTCCCTCGATACGATGGTCGAGCGAGAAATACGCGCGGTACGTGCGAGCAGTCCGCGCCGGGACATCGGCATAGAACAGCAGGGAGTCATCCAACTGATAGTGACCGACGATCCGCGAACCGTCGGTCACGCGAATCGAGTTTGGGTTGAGGCTGCGATTGAATCGAGACGCGACGCGCGAGAAATCCGCCTGTACGAGCGCGTCCTCCGCCGCTTGATCGGAGAAGTTGATGACACCCAGCGGAATGCTGTATTCCCAACGCAAGTCGTCGTCGGGATCGTCATCATACCACGGCATATCGGCGGCGGTTTCCTCGATCTGCGCGGCCTCGGTCGGCGCTGCAACCGCGGTCAGCTTCAATGGCTCGAGGCAGTCGAGGCTGACGTCATCGAACCAGGCGGTTCCCGTGCCGCGCAGCACGGTGCCGAGGTCGGCGCGACTTGCTTCCTCGGGTGCGGTGAACTGGACTGATACTTCCTTCCAGTCATAGGTTCCGCCTTCGCCGCTTAGCATCGGCGAGATCATCATGGCGTTGTCCTGACTGCCGACGTGGATGTACCAGCCGGCGTAGCCCTCCACGCCGTCGGCTTTCACCCACGCGCGCATGACGTACTGGGCGCCGCCGATGATATGAATGCCCTGCTGTCGCGTCGCGATCCACGTCGGTTCGGCGCCTTCGGCGACGACTGTCTTCAGGCATCGCGTGCCGGAGCGGGGATTCTCGCTGACCCAGAATGCCTGGTGCTGATCGTCCCCCCCGTCGTGATTCCAGCCCGACGGCGTATCGCCCGTTCCCACCTCGACGCCGCTGTTGCGCACGCCGAGCGATGCCTCCAGGAAGTCCGGCACCGCCCATGCGGCCGGGTTATCGAAGTAGATGAAGTAAGTGACGGCGCTGTGCGCCGGGCACTCGGCAGGAAGCGTGAAACCGGCTCCCGACGGAATCGGGCCGGTCGTTATCACTTCCCCGCCTGGCCCGGTGATACGATACAGCATCTCCGCGCCTTCGGCGTCGCAGACCCGCGCCGCTTCCGCGAGCGCGCCCACGAGATTTGCCTCACCGACACCCGTCCCGATGCGCACCTCCACCGGATCGCCCGCGGCTGCCCGATCCATGTCATTGCGGATCTCGATCGCCACCCGTTGACGCCAATAGCCGTCGTTTCCGAGATAGAGGGGGTAGTGCCAGGGCACCGCCGCGCCTGCGATCGTCACACAGGTTGCCAACAGCGCGGCCGTCACTATCCGTATCGCCATAGTCATCCCTCATTCCCACGCCGGACGCGCGCGCAGCCGCCGCATCGCGGTCGTGTCGCTATCGGCGCAGTTCATCGCCCGATTTCCGCGGACAACTCCTGGGCGCTTGCTCTGTCCGGATCGATCGCGAGCGCTCTCTGTAGGTGAGCCCGGGCGGATGGAGTGTCGCCCATGGGCAGCTCGACCCTCGCCAGACTCTCGTGCAAGTCAGCTCGATCAGGGGCGAGCGTTATCGCTGCCAGGAGTTGCTCACGCACGCAGCCGAGGTAGGACGCCCGCAGCAATGGGGATCTGTGGTACTCCAGCAACGACTGGGCGAGGGCCGCTCTCGCGTCCGCGTCGTCGCCGGCGGCTCCCAAGTCCACGATCTCGTCCAGCGCTTGCGTTCTGTAGGATGTGAGCATGATCCAGTTGCTCTGCACCACGCCGCGAAGATATACGTTGCGCGGTGCGGAGAACTCCAGCCACGGCAAATCATCGGTATTCAGTTGCCCTCCCTCCGCGAGCCGACGTAGGTCGTCCGGACCCAGCACCAGCGAACACATCACCGAGATCGGCGAGTCAAACAGCGCGCGTCGAAGATCTTGTCGGATCGTCGGCGCCCTCCCAACGCGCCGCTCGAGTTGAGGGAAATCCGCCTCCCACGGATGCTTGCGAGCGATAAGCGCGAGGTCGACGTGGTTGCGGCTGACGCACCACATGGTGGCATCGGGGAAGACGTCGACGAACGTGGCGACGATCGAGGCGAGGTCATGCGGGCTCATCTGGTAGATGTGCAGCCACTGGCAGACGATCCCCTCCGGAGACAGACGGTCGCGCAGCGCCTGGAAGTGTTCCACGGTGAATAGGCTCGCGACTCCGGCGACCCAGGGATTGGACGGCTCGTTAATGATGACGTCATAGCGTCGCCGTGTAGCGGCGAGGTAGTTCCGCGCATCGGCGACGATGAGATGGAACCGTGGATCCGCGAAGACGTCGCGGTTGACGTGGCGGAAGGAGCGGGCGGCATCCACTACCGCCGGCTCTATCTCGAGACAGTCAATCCTCCGCACAGGATACAGCGACGCGGTACCCGAGGTCGTCCCGCTGCCCAAGCCAACGACCAGCACCGAATCGTGTCGGTCGGCGAGAAGCAGCGGAAGGTGTGCCAGCATGGTCTGCGTGTCCATCTCCGCAGACTCGTCACTGGCGTCCGGCTTGCCATTGATCAGGAGCGTGTGGCCATTCCCGGCTTTCACCACGGCAACCGTGGCGAGCGCACCATCGCGGTAGAACACGACTTCCCGATGATTCCGTAGGTACGCTCGAGCCGCCGCGGGGTCCATCCCCGCCCTGCGATACACTCCCGCCGACATTATCTCCGGTCGCCACGATGGGAGAAACACCACGACCACCGCGAGCACCGCCAGCGCCATGCCCCCTGCCAGTCGCCTCCCCCGAACGCTGAGCAGAACCGCGGCGCCGGTGACTACGTAGAGGCCGGCGCAGAGCACGGCCGTCGCCCGCAGGCCAAGAGCGGGGATCAACAGGAAACCTGCGGCGGAAGCGCCGACGATGCAGCCGACCGTGTTTGCCGCGTAGAGGAAGCCGATCGCGCGCGACAGGCTGGCCCGTTCGCCGACATAGATGCGACTGAGAATGGGCAAGGCAGCACCCGCGCACAGGGTGGGCACGAACAAGAGGCCGACAATGACCAGGACCTCGACCCCGAGGAGAACCGGAAAGGTCTCGGCGAACTGAAGCACCACGCGCAGGAAGGCAAACGCAAGCAGGTTATAAAGGATGATCAGCGCGAGCGTCGAGAACCCGGCTCCCAACTGCACTCCGGCAAACCAGGTCAGGGTGACCTGGCGGCGAGCCGTTAGGCGGGCCACGAGGATGCTGCCGAAGGCGATCCCTATCAGTACCGCCAACAGCACTGCCGAGAACGCGTAGACAGAGCCGCCCACGTAGAGCGAGAACGCCCGGGCCCACACCACCTCCAGCGCCAACCCGGAGAACCCGGCGAACGCGAAGCCAACGACGAGTATGACCAGCACTGGGCGGCTCAACGGAGAAGCGGAGGGCGGTGCGCTCGGCCTGGGCTCCGGTGCTTCTGTCGCGCCGCGCGCAGCAGGAGGCTCTGCTGCTCGACCGCGGGCTTCCAACCTCAGGATTCCCATGCCTACAAGCAGGTTGATGACGGCGGCCAGGGAGACTGAACCGCGCAGTCCCAGTACCGGCAGCAGAAAGAACCCCACGAGGAGAACGCCCGCAGCGGCACCGAACGTGTTGACTCCGTAGAGCTTGCCCACTTCCGGCCCGACCGCTTCGAGGCGGCGCACGAGTCCCTTTGTGGCCACCGGCAGAGTGCCTCCCATCAGCGCGGTGGGAATGAGCAAGGCGAGGAAGCTGGCAAAGAACTGGAACGATGCGAGCAAGAAGCTGTCAAACGAAAGCTGGCCCGCGAGTGCGATATAGCCCAGGTGCACGGCGCGCAGAAGCGATAGACTCGCCAGCCCGTAGACACCGATGATGATCTCCAACCACGCGTAGAGCCGCAATGGGCGGGCAAGCCGGTCTCCCCAGCGACCGAAGACATAGCTGCCGAGCGCGAGGCCGGCCATGAAAGCGCTGAGGGTAACGGACATGGCAAACGTGGTGTTGCCGAAGACATTCGACAGCGCCCTGAGCCAGATGATCTGGTAGAACAGGGCGCACAGGCCGGAGAAGAAAAAGGCGAGATAGGTCGCGCTGGCGAGGCGGCGCCATGGAGCCGCGCGCTCCGAGCCAGGTGACGGCCGGGATGCACCGACAGGCTTTCTGCGGGCGACGCGTTTGCTCACGCAGTCTGCTTCCGTGAGAGGCGTGGATTATCCTGCGAGCGCTGATCGGGCCGCCGCCGACGAGTATGCGGGAGCAGCCTCGCAGTCGGTATGGCGCGAGGCGTCGGCGCTGGTGACGAACACGGCAAGGCGCGTCGTCAGCGTCCGACCTCGCCGCGCGTGAACACCGTGGTCGTGGGCAACACGAATGAGTCGCCGGGTTGGATATCGTGGTAGAACAGCGTGTCGCCGGGCGCGAAGCCCGCGGTACTCTCCATCTCCAACTTCATGGGGCTGCCGAACTCCACCGCCGTGAGATGCGTCGCCCCGCCCCGTCCGTTGGTGACGAGCTTGCCGTCGAAGACTCGGCTATTCCTACTCCCACCGATCGGGCAGGCATACTCGTGCGGGATGCTGCTCAGTGCGGTGCCGTCGTCCGTCACATCAAACACCAGCCCGCGGCCCAGGATAAGGGACGTTTGTCCAAGGCGGATGACACTGCCGTCGCCCGCGGCTTCCACGCGCTGGATTTCGTAGGTTGTATTGCGCGAATAGCCGTCGTTGGCGAAGTAGACCATGCAACCATTGAAGGCCGCATCAGCCGGAAGCTGAGCCGACGTTTGGATAACGCCGGCCTCTTCATCTACGGCCGCGACGATGCCCTCGTGGGCGCGCGCGGGCGCCGCGATATGCCAGTCGCCGAATCGCAGCCAGTCGGCGCCGTGCAGCACGGCCCGAGCAACCTTGCCGTCGGGCGTGAGACGCAGATAAGCGAGGGCCCCGCCCACTTCGATCTCGCCGCTGTCGGTCTGATATGCCACTCGCTCGTCGGGCATACCGCCGCTGAGCAGGTAGTCCACATGCCCGTCCGCGAGAGCGATCTTGACGCCGACCGGCTCCAGCCCTCCGTCGCTGCCCGACGTGCAGTGCACGCGCTCCACGGATCGAATAAAGGGGCGGGCCTCGAATGACACGCCCTCTCCGGCAGGTGCCAGGAGCACGCCCGCCAGGCCGATGTAGTACTGGTTCTGCTGTCCCCGAAGTTCCGTCATCTCGACGGTAAGCGAGTGTGCACCGGCGGAGAGTTGTCGGCGTCCCAGAGCCCGTAACTCAGGCCCCTCAATTGCGGGCGCCCAGGCGTCAACCGGCTCGCCAATCAGCTCCTCGTCGAGCAGGAATCGCGCCGTGCCATACACCGGCGCCCTGAGCACGTTGACCGCGACGGTGTACTCGTCGTCGGCAGAGATGTCGAGCTGGAAAGTCATGCGGTCGCCCGGCTTGGCTCCTTTGAGGAGGAACACCCGCAGGTTTGCGAGCGGCTTCACTTCAGCGGTTGCCTCGGCCAGACGCTTCTCCAGCTCCGCCGCAGGGATCAAGCCCGACGGCGCACGGCGGCAGTATGGTTCCATCACCGTCACGAACGTGCTGGCAAGCGGTTCGACGCCTGCGCGGCGTACCACCCCGTAGGACGCGTTCTTGCTGTGCGCAACACCGTACCCCCGCTTGGGGTACAAGCCGGGGGCCTTGGCTACGACTGCTTCGCTGTCCGTCGGCGGCAGGAAATGCGCACGGAAACCCGTGTCCAACGGTCCCCCCAGCGGCCAGGTGACGCGCCAGGCGCCCTCCGGGGTTCCGCGGCGCACGTCATAAAAGAACCCGTACCCGTTGCCCGGCGGCGGATTCCAATATGGCTTGTTGGGATACCCGATGACGTCACCGTCGTTGCCGATGCTCGTTCCCCACGAGATGTCAGGCCCAGCTAGCGAGCCAGGTTCCGCCGATCCCAACGAGACGCCGTCGACTTCAAGCTCTTGGCTCTGCACGCCCAGGAAGTAGTCGTGCTGTCGGCCACCCACGACCCTGAAGACATCCACGACATACGCCGGATCGGCCGGCTCGCGGGATGCCCCTTCGGTGGCGGCTCCGCCGATGAGCGCCACCGTGCGTCGGTACGTGCTGACGTCCTCGCTCGCGTATGCATTCTCGTCGGACGCTTCGATGGCCTGAAGACCCGGCGCGGTGACGAACAGATGCAGGCTCCCACCGGAGCCCGGCGCCTTGAGCTGACTCGTCTCATTGACCACCACGGCGTTGTGGCTTGCAGTTTGATTCGCCCAACCGATGTGCGTATGCGTGCTGCCCAAGCCGTAGCCGATGTCGTAGGTCAACTGCCAGCCGCCGCCGTAGTAGAGCAACCCCAGCTCGTCGTAGTCGCCGTGATTCAACGTCGGCCCCCAGCGCAGCAGCGCGGCTTGCGCTCGCTCGCCGTCACCGGCGCGCAGCATACCGATGCCTTTCTGGCCGAGGAACCACGAGCTGTCGAGCCGCTTGCGCAATTCCGCCGGCAAGTCCACTGCGTCCGCGGGCAGGTCATCCGCGTGAAACAGCAGCCACGCACCCATGTTAGAGCCCGCCCGAAGGCGATCGACATCTCCGTCAGAGAGGTATTGCAGCACGGCACCAAACAGCGCTTTGTCCTGCGCACGACGGCTCCCGGAATACATCCGCTCCGCCAGCGCGTAGTCCGTGTTGGAGAACCGCGCCTCGTCCGGCAGCGCGAACCGGTTATCCGGAGATGCGTCACCGAAATTGGGCGTGTGCCCGGCGCACTCCATCACGAGGTCGGGCAGCGCATAGAACCGGCGGAAGCGCGGGGCGCTGTAGAGATCAATGCCCTGCGGGTGCTGTTCGTCGCGCCAGTTCGCCAGCGGCTCTGAAAAGGTGAGGTAGAGGGAGCGCGTGTGGTGGGAGTAGGGAAGGGATGTCTCGTAATACCGCCCATCTCTGTCCACGTTGTTGTCGAGCATCGCGTAGATGGAGAACGGGCCTTCCGTTGCCCAGCGCACGTATTCAGGAATCCCCAGTAAGCAGCCGACGGCCATCGCGCCCCGCATGTAGTCGGCGTGGCCGTTGTGGAGCCTGCCGTCGAAGGTGTGCGCGTAGCAGTAGTAGGCGCCATCCTGTATCAGGTTGACGTCAATATTCTCCCTGCGCGTCATGGCCGCCCAGCTCTGGCCATGGGCCTCCTTGGTGCGGACCTCGCGGGTCTGCGGGGGCGGCCCCGGCGGGAAGCCTTTCTCCAATGACGGCCTCAGCGATGCGCGATCAAGAACCGAGCTGCCGTAGATCAGGTCGTACGCCTCGACATAGACAACCAAGTTGCGCGCGACCTGATACCACGGTCGCGCCAGGCGGCCGCTCGGCGGGCTGCTCGGGTAGTCCCACGAGCCGGCCGTGGACTCGGAGTAGACTGAGGCCAGGGCGTCGAGGAAGAACGCCGCCCGGTCGGCATACCTGTCGTCTCCCGTCAAGGCGTAAGCGCGCGCGAGTGATGGTATGGCATTGAGTGTCCACTGCTCGGTCGCCCACGCGTTCCACGAGCCAACGAAGTAATGGACGCGGCCGTCTTCACCTCTGTACCCCGCCCCGTCATCCGGGTGCGCGTCATCCGGCAGGAGGTGCCCGTTGCTGCATGTCACGTGACCCGGATTCTCCCACGAGCACCGCGCCCGCCCCCATGTCCCCCACGGCGCGCCGCAGATCGGGCACCCGGTAAAACCGTAGGCATAACACGCGCCGGGCTCGGGGAGAAACGCCAGCCATTCCGCTTCGCGCCGGTCAAGCCATCGCTCGGCTTCGGCCAGGATGCCGTCGTGCACCTTGCGCGCCCACTCATGGCCGGCTGCGTTGCGCTTTGCGCGTGCGACATCTGCCGCAGTGAGGTACACAGTCGGATGCTCGGCCCGGCCCTGGGGTGGCAGGTCGCCGCGTGCGAGCGGCCGCGGGGGGCGGGGCGGGCCCGACCACTTGTGTTTCGGATCGGACACTAGCATCAGCTCCTTGATCCCAAGGTAGTGTGTGCGGCTGTGCGTGGATCGGACGCTCAGGCGGACGAAAGTCGTTCGGCGCGGGGGGAACCGCGCCAGCAGTTCAGTCTGGCCCGGCGTCATCTCGCCGCGCTCCGGCTCGCCCTTCGAGAACGAGATTTCCCATTCGCGCCACGCATCGTACAGGTCGGGCTGCGTGTAGATCGCGACGAACGCGCCGTCCACGGTCCGCGGGTCGTTCCATCTCACCTCAAACCACTGGGGAAGCGCATATCCATCCGCCGATGCCCATCGCGTTCGGAAGTCGCCGTCAACCGCTTTGGGCGGCCCGTAGTCAGCGTCGAAGGCCGAGGCACTCGACGAGGCGGAGACCGCGCCCTCGCGGGCGAGGTTAGGCGGGCCAGCCGCAGCGACGCCGACATTGAGGAATGCGACTGTCAGCCATGTCAGCAGAGCGCGCTCCGGCTTGCTCACGGAATCCCTCCTTGTGCCTGGGCTGGAGTATGCTTTGCCGTCGCGGTGCCGCATTCCCTGCGGTGCACCGACGACAGCAACGGCATCCACGTTACACCGGATTCTCATGCCGCCGAGTCTAGCACGGGCCGTGCGAGGATCAGCCGGTCATCCCCGGCCGGCGCCGTCGGCCAGGTGGCATGCCACGAAATGCGCCGCGCCGAGTTCCCGCAATTCGGGCTCCACGCGTCGGCACTCAGGGACTTGCTCGACATAGCACCGGGTGTGGAAACGGCAGCCCCGAGGCACGGCGATGGGGCTCGGCGGGTCACCCGAGAGCAACGCGTCGGCGCGCCGCGAATCGCGCTCGATGCGCGGGACCGCCGCCAGCAGCGCGCGCGAGTAGGGATGCAGCGGCTGATGAATCACATCCCGAGCAGGCCCCACCTCGACAATCCTCCCGAGGTACATGACTGCGATCCGCTGGCTCACGTGAGACACGACACTGACGTCGTGCGAGATGAACACCGCCGTGAGATCGAGACGTTCTTGCAGCCCGCGCAGAATGGCCAGTATCTGCGCCTGAATGGACACATCCAGGGAGGCGACCGGCTCGTCCGCGACCACGAGATCCGGCTCGCAAGCGAGCGCTCGAGCGATACCGATCCGCTGACGCTGACCGCCGCTGAACTGGTGGGGAAACTGGCTCGCGTGCGCGGGGTCGAGCCCCACGAGCTGCAACAGCTCGCCCACACGCTGTCGGATCGTCGCCTTCGAGCCAGTCCCGCTCAGGCGCAGTGGAAGCCCGACGATTTGCCCCACGGTCTTATGGGGATTAAGAGAGGAGAACGGATCCTGGAATATCAACTGCATCCGGCGGCGCAGCGGCCGAAGCGCCCCGGGCGAGAGCTGCATCAGGTCGGCGCCGTCGAACACGACGCTGCCGCCCGTCGGTTCCTCGAGGCGACATATCAGCCGGCCGAGAGTGGTCTTGCCGCAGCCGCTCTCGCCGACCAGGCCCACCGTCTCGCCGCGCACGATGTCGAGCGACACCCCGTCCACGGCATGGACGACTTTCCCTCGCCCGGCCGGGAAGTGCTTAACCAGGCCCCGTATCTCGACGAGCGCTCGTTCGTCATGCGTCACGTCTGCGCTTCCTCGTCCTTCCGTTCGCTGTCATCCGATGCGCCAACCGCGCCGGGCGAGCGGCCGCTGCCTTCATCGGAGACTCCGTACACCTCCGTCGCCGTCCGACGGGAGATGCGGCCAGCCCGGAGATCCGCAAGCACGCGCTCGCGCGCTCGGCGCTCCGGCGGGCCATAACCGCCCCCTCCAGGCGTTCGGACCGACAGGACGGCGCCCGGCTCGAGTCGCACCCCTGAGACCTTCGGTGGCAGACGCGCTTCCGAATCAGTGCCCGGATTGACGGCGTAGCACCCGCGTCCCCCGGGGCGGCCGCCTGCTGCTCCGCGGGCGCCGCGTTGGTGGCGGTCGCCGTGGGCCGAGAACGTCGCCTCGTGCCCCACGATACGAACGTCGCGCCGCAGTCCGAGGCCACCGCGGAGTTCTCCTGGGCCGCCTGAATCCGAAACGAACTCATAGCGCTCGACGAGTATCGGAAACGCGTGTTCGAGAGACTCAACAGGCAGATTCGAGGTATTGGTGATATGCACCTGGACACCGTCGAGGCCGTCATCATCCGGCCCGCCCCCGGCGCCGCCGGCCACCGCCTCCACATAGACGTACTCGCGCCCGCTGCGAGGGTCAACGCCCGAGAACACGACCGCCGTGCTCGCGTCATTGCTCGGCGCGGGCAGTTGCCCGGGCAGAGCCAGGGAAAAAGCCTCAATGATCCGGCCCGCGACATGCTGGCACGTATCGGTGCGCGCTCCCACGGCAGCAGGGGGCTGAGCATTGACGATGCTTCGGTCCGGAACCGATACCTCGATCGCCCGGTGCAGGCCGGCGTTCGACGGCAGCTCCGGATCCAGGCTTGCCCTAATGGCGTAATAGACCGTCGCCAGCAGTGCGTTGCGAGGCACGTTGATGGCCCCGAGCGAAGGCGGCCCGCTGCCGGAGAAGTCGAGTCGCAGCCGGTCGCCCCTGACGTCAACGGCCACATGGATGGGAATCATCCCTTCGCCGGCCGCGCCCTCCATCTCGTCCGCGGATTCGTAACGTCCGTCCGGCATTCTCGCCACCGCCGCTCGCAGGCGACGTTCCGTCGCATCGAGCCAATCGGCGATAGCCTCATTCATCTCGGTGGCTCCGTACTTGTGGAACACCTCGTCGAGTCGGCCGAGGCCGACGCGGTTTGCGGCCAGTTGACCGGTCAAATCGAGGCGACGCTGCTCCGGCATGCGACAGCGCGAGGTGAACAACTCGATCACCTCACGGCAGACGCCCTCCGCCGTCGCCAGTCTGACTGGTTGCAGACGCAGTCCCTCTTCATCAATCGAACGCGCGTCCCCGGAGATGCCGCCGGGAACCCGAGCGCCGATGTCCGCGTGGTGAGCGACATTGGCGACAAACGCGGCGACCTGGCCCTCGGCGAAGAACGGCGAGACGACGGTGACGTCCGGCAGGTGCGTGCCGCCTCCCAGGTAAGGATCGTTCGCAGCGAACGCGTCGCCCGGTCGCAAGGCGGCTGGTGGATAGCGCTCGAGCATGGCTTCGACGACCCCAAGCATTGATCCAAGATGGAGCGGGATGTGCTCCGCCTGGGCGATGAGTCGCCCACGGGCGTCGAACACCGCCGTCGAGCAGTCGCGCCGTTCCTTGATGTTGGGCGAGAAGGCGGCGCGCACCAGGGCTTCGCCCATCGTCTCGGCGACTCCGAGGAGTGCGCTGGAGATCACCGCGAGCTTGACCGCGTCTCTCGGCTTGCGTCCGAGGCTATCCACGACTTCCCCCCGTTGCCACCCGAAGGCAGCCGCCGTCAACCACGCGCGCAATGCACCCGCGCGGCAAGTAAATCGTCGAGTCGTATTGCTCGATGATCGTCGGCCCCGCAACCCCATCGCCGCCGCTGAGTCGAGCGCGGTCGAGAACCGGCCACTCCTCAACCTGCTCCTGCCCGTCCGCGAGCACCGGGCGAGCGCCCGTCTGCGCCGCCCCGCCCTGCTTGCCGTCAGCGGGCACCGCGGTATGCGGCCGGGTCACGGCGCCCACAGCGGAAACCATTACGTCCACGAACTCGACCGGCTGTGTCTGCAAGTGGTATCCATACCGCGCCTGATGCGCTTCGTGGAAGGCCTCGATCACTTGGCCGAGCGTCACCGGTGATAATTGTCCCGACGGCACTTCGACATCTAATTCATAGTCCTGGCCCTGATAGCGCGCCGCGATACGACGCAAGAGGGTCACTCGCGCCGTGGGTTCAAGGCTCTCCGTCAGCCATTGTTGTGCCTTGTCCTCGAGCGCCCGGAACTCCGCGGCAAGCTCGGGCAGTCGTTCGCCGCAGGCGAGCGTGATGCGGGTTCTGACCCAGTCCCGACGCAGATCGCTCGCGACGAGGCCGAACGCGGAGAAATTGCCCGGGGCCGTCGGGACGATCACCTCGTTGATTCCGAGTTCAGCGGCGAGTTCGCACGCGATGAGTGGCCCGGCGCCGCCCGCCGCGACGAGAACGAACTCCCGCGGATCGCGGCCGCGGGCCATCGTCATCGCTTCGACCGCACGTCGGACGTTGGCAACGGCGAGCGCTACAGCGCCGAGAGCCGCGCCCTCCGGACCGAGCCCCAACGCCTCGCCGACCTTACTCGCCATTGCCCCTCGGGCAGCTTCCGGATCGAGAGACATTGCCCCGCCCAGCAAGCCCGCCGGTGCTATGCGGCCCAGC
>CP070648.1:1157698-1160356 GCA_020354555.1 Armatimonadota bacterium
TCCACGGGCAGCCACGCCGGGTTGTTGTGCATACAGTCGTGCCAGGCTTGACATACCACCGTCGCCGAGTCGTTGACGAGGGCGGCGAGGTACTTGCCGTCGCGCGACACCGCGCCGATGATCGGCACCATGTACTGATCGGTGCTGTAGTCGGCCCAAGATGTCGGCCCGACCTCGGGCACGGCCTCCCCCACCGGCGCGTACATCTGCACCCACGGTGGGTTGTTGTAGACATCCTCCGGTTCGCGACACGGGATCTTGCGGCGCACGGTCTCGTGGAGAAACGCCCTCCCTTTCTCGGTGAAGATGAAGCAGCGCTTGACGAACTCGGGGTAAGGGTCGGGCTTGCTGGCGAATCCGGGCGCGCGGATGAGCTGCCAGCAGAGATTCGGTGCGAGCAGGTTCCCGGTCAGCTCTGCTGCTGAGCCCGCTTCCGGCTCGACCCGCGCGACGAACTCGACCGCGCCCGGCTCGGGCGTCACCGTCGTCACCAGAAATGCGCTCGGCTGCTCGCGCAGGCGATGCCGCAGTTCGATCCGCCCTCCGTCCAGCGCGCGAGCCTCGACGTAATCCACCGGGCTTTCGTAGCACCAGGAGTCGCACGTGAAATCCGGTACGTTCGGGAAGGTCGCTGACACCAGCAGCAGCGTGTCGCGCTCCCAGACGCCGAGAGTGGGAAGCCGCTGTGGATCGGGATTGTCGGCGGTGACGATCACTTTTGCGTTCTCTCCTTCCTCGCCGGCACCGACGGCGACGAACGCTGCCACAGCCAGAGCGCTCGCGACAATGAACGCGCAGCAACATGGACCGCGACCTGTCATTCTCATCTGGCTTTCTCCGGTGTCCGCGCCAGCACTTTGCCCAGTGGTGCGTCATCCGGCGCCGGTGTCAGCAACCTGGACGCCGGGCGATGCTCCAAGTAGAACCGCAGCACCTCCGGGAAGTAGACCAGCCCCTCCGGCGGACTCGACCCGAAGTCTGGTTGGCCCTCGACGTAATCGCGGCTGAAATCGCGGTCCGCGGGCCGCCCGTACACCTGCTCCAATTCGCCGCGCCCGCTTACTTTCCCGGTCGCGATCTCCCATCCAGTCAGGCCGCCGAAGACCTGACCGGTGCGACGCCAGCTCTGGACGCGCTGCCGCAGCACGCGTTCGATCCCGTCGAGATGCTCGTCCTGGACTCCAAGCGCCGCGTCCGCCTGCATGATCTGCCATGCGTGCTCCAAGGCCTGACTCATGATGACGTAGCTCGAACGCGGGTGCGGGTAGCGCCAGCCGCCGACCGGGTCTTGGCTGCCCGCCAGGAAGTCGGCGACCGCCTCGACGACCTCGCGCAATTTGGGTTCGTCCGGCGCGTATCGCAGCAATCCGGGCAACCCGGCGAGCGCGTAGCCGATGATGTAGGGCTTGGCGAAGGGATGCCTGTAGCCAGTGGCGTCGTCGTCAATGAACGGCGGATCCGGCTCGATGGGGTGGCCGCTTTGGCTGAACAGGTCGCCGGCCGAGAGCTTGGTCCGCAGTTCGCGGAACAGCCGCAGTGCCTGATCGAGGTAGCGGCGCTCGCCGGTGAACCCGTACAGGCGCACGAAGTCGCGCACGACGCCCACATTGCGCGCCTCCCCGGTGTCGGCGTGAACATGCTGCGAGGCATATTGCACCTCAGCTTCAAGCGCCTCCATCATGCGCGGGTCGCCGGTTTCCTCGTACGCCATGAAGAACGAGTCGAAGCCTTTGGTGCAGAAATTCACGGCGCGGTTGGAACGCCACATGTAGGTCCGATCATCGTCCGGCGGCGCGCCGCCCATGGCAATCAGATTGTTGTAGCGCGTCCCGCCCGTTTCGCCCGGGCCCCACCAGATGGATTGGTCGTAGAAGTTGTCGCACCACTGCACGGCGGTTTCGAGCAGCCGTTGATCGCCGCTGCGCCAGGCTTCCTCGAAGATCGCCGCGCAGTGATTCAGGCGGTTCATCCCGAATACCGCGCCGGTCTCGCCCGCGTCGGAATATGCCGTGACGTTGCCCCAGTCATCGCCGACCGCTGCGCTGCGCACAATCGCGTCGCGATGGTACCGCAGCACCTCGCCCAGTTCGCTGTGACCGTTCGGCTCGAGCGGCGGCCCGGTGTCGTAGAGTCCGTCCCACAGACGCCAGCTGAAGGTGATCTGATGTGGAGCTTGCAGGGCGGCTGTGAGGGGTGCCAGGACTACTGGCGCCGCCACGAACTCCGCCCGCCGCCATGCCGCCTGCTGCATGGGCACGTTGTCCTCTGCCGTGCAGCGCCAGTGCCGATATGCCAGCCTGTCGTCGTCGCGTCGCACTTCGACGCGTCCGCGCCGCTTGGAAGGCGCGGTCGGGTGGTACAGTCGATAGCGGCCGTCGTCGAACAGCGTCGCGCACGGCGCCCCGTTCGCGAAGGCGTGCGTGAGCAGTTCGTCCGTGACGGGCGAGTCTTGTTCCCCTTCGCGCAGAACGCCCGATGACGTCTCCAGCTCGATCTCCCAGCCGAAATCCGGCGCGCGTCCGTCGCCTTCAGGGTTGCGCTGCAGATGCGCGATCACGACAACTTGGCCCAACGCGTCCGCACGGACCTCAATCACGCGCGGCCACTGCGCGTCCGGCAGACGTACTCGCTGCCAGTGGAAGTGGGCATTCGATTCAA
>CP070648.1:1160456-1164291 GCA_020354555.1 Armatimonadota bacterium
CGACCGGTGGTTGAAAGGCGAGGCGTGAGAGGCTGCACCGCGATGCCGCTGGCGCAACGGCCGTCCGGGAGCGCCCTGCGATGACCTCCGCTCACGCCCCCGGCACGGGCCCGTCCTATCCCCGTTGGCGCGCGCGCATCTTCGCCGCCATCTGGCTCGGCTACGGCGCGTACTACCTCTGCCGCGTCAACATCTCGCTCGCCATCCCCAGCATCATGGACGAGTTCGGGCTCTCCAAGACGGCCATGGGGGCGATCACCACTTCGCTTTTCGTCG
This sequence comes from Armatimonadota bacterium, assembly GCA_020354555.1. Lineage (NCBI taxonomy): Bacteria > Bacillati > Armatimonadota > Armatimonadota bacterium. The sequence goes on from CP070648.1 coordinate 1,160,733, forward strand.
CCTACGCGGTGGGACAGTTGATCAACGGGCAGCTGGTTGACCGCGTGGGCGGACGCCTGCTCATCGGCGTCGGCGCCATCGCTTCCGCGGTGTTGTGCTTCGCCTTCGGTTTCGCCGGAGCGGCGGCCGTCATGGCCGGGCTGTGGTTCGTCAACGGCTATTTCCAGGCCATGGGCTGGACCTCGACCGTCAAGACCATGGCAAACTGGTTCCCCCCACGCACGCGCGGGCACATGTCGGGCTGGCTCGGTACGTCGTACCAGGTGGGCAACGCGTACGCGTGGTTGCTCGCGGGATACCTGGTTGCGAACGCCGGGTGGCGCTGGGCATTCTGGCTCCCCGCGGTGATCCTGGCGGTCATCGGCATATCGGCCTACGCCGTTCTGCGCGACGAGCCGGAGCAGGTCGGCCTGCCCTCCATCGAGGCGGAGGAGGGGCTGAGTCCACAACCCGGCGACGGCGACGCCGGCGCGTCCTACCTCGGTTTGCGATTCACCCTGCGCCAGTCGCTGGCGAACCCGCGCATCTGGCTGCTCGGCATCGCATTCATGTCGTTCCAACTCGTCCGCTACGGGCTCATCGTGTGGGCGCCGACGTACCTGTTCGACGTTCAGGGCGGGAATATTCGATTGGTGACCGTGCAGGTCGTCGCGCTTCCGTTGGCCGGCTCGGTGGGATCGGTGCTCAGCGGCTGGATGACCGACCGCTTCTTCCAGTCCCGCCGCGCGCCGGTGGTCACCGTGCAGCTCGTCATGCTGGCGGCCTTCACCTTCATTTTCCCGCATCTGCCGCGCGATCAGGTCGCGCTCACCGTCGCCTTTCTCATGCTCATCGGCGCGACGACATACGGACCGGATGTTCTCATGGCCGGGGCTCTCGCCATGGATGTGGGCACGCGCAAGGCGGCCGGCTCGACCGCGGGGCTGATTGATTCGCTCGGCTACGTGGGAGCCACCGCGACCGCCGTCCTGAGCGGCTGGCTGGCGGACAACTACGGCTGGGATTGGGCATTCGTCCTGTGGGCGGGCGGCGCGCTGTTCGCGGCGATCCTGATGGCGACGATGTGGAATTATCGCCCGCCCCGCGGCCGATATCTGTAGCCGCAGTTGTGGGTGCAGGTGACCTGGGCGGCGCCAGCGAAGACCAACGTCGCAGCGGTATCTGTCGGGGCACAGCACGCTGTGTCCCCGATGCGAGCACCACGGATCATGCGTTGCCGCAATTGCCAAGCCGACATACCGGACGACGCCGCCTTCTGCCCGAAGTGCGGCACCCGCCAGGCCGCCGGCGCCGCGCTCGAGACCATTGATCAGATGATCGAGGATTACCGCCGCCGCCTCAACACCAAGCCCGACGACGCCGACGCGCGCTTTCAGCTTGCGCTGGCGTATAAGCACAAGAAGCTGGACGACCTCGCGATAGCCGAACTGGAGCAACTGCGGCAGCAGGGCGTCGAGTTCGCCGACCTGGAATGCGAGCTGGCGGCGTTGTACCTGCGTCAGGGCCGGCGGGATGATGCAGCCGAGGCCGTCCGCCGCGCCCTCGCCCTCGAAGCGGATCATCGCGCCGCCAAGCAGCTGATCCAGCGCATCGGCGAGGGCAAGGACGGCTAGACATGGATCGCCTGTGGGCGCCCTGGCGCATGGAGTATATCGAGCGGGTTGACAGCGGCGACGAGTGCTTTCTCTGCGCGAAGCCGCAGGAGAACGACGACGAGAAGAACCACATCATCCATCGCGCCGAGACAGCCTTCATCATCCTCAACGCCTTCCCATACAGCAACGGCCATCTCATGGTCGCGCCGTACCGGCATACGGGCGATCTGCTCGATCTGACCGAAGCCGAACTCGCGGCGGTCATGGCCGAGGCTCGCCTCGGCACGCGCCTGCTCACCGCCGCGATGAGCCCGCAGGGCTTCAACCTCGGCATCAACATCGGCCGCATCGCCGGCGCCGGCGTCGCCGACCATATCCATCTCCACATCGTCCCGCGCTGGAGCGGCGACACCAATTTCATGCCGGTCATAGGCGACACGAAGGTGTTGCCCCAAGCCCTCGATGACTCCTATCGCTTGCTGCGCAACACGCTCGATGACATAGAGCGTCGGAGGTGAATCACAATGCAGAAGATCGCTTTGGCGGCAGCGCTCGCATGTCTGTCGGTAGTCGCCGTGAGAATCGCCGCGGCAGCCCCCCCATCGCCCGTGACCGCCCTCGGCGCGCTCCCCGAACTGCTTGACTTCACGGCCGGGCGCGCGTCGAGCCATGACGTCACAGGCGGCAACGGCGACTCGTGGTCTTTCGACCCGGGCCAGATGCGCGAGATCGCGAACATCGAGGGCCCCGGCGCCATCACCCACCTCTGGTTCACCATGGGCGCGCGCGAGCCGGGCTTCCTCCGCAAGGTCGTCATTCGCATGTACTGGGATGATGAAAAGGAGCCGAGCGTCGAGTGCCCCATCGGCGACTTCTTCGGGCTCGGCCACGGCCAGTACTATCGGTACTCGTGCGCCCCGATTCAGATCGGCGATTACGGCGGCCTTAACTGCTACTGGCGCATGCCCTTCGCCAAGCGCGCGCGGGTGACCCTCACCAATGAGTGCGACAGCGGCTTCGGCATCTACTTCTACGTTGACTACGTCACGTACAAGCCGCGCGCCGTGGACTTCGGCAAGCTCGGCTACTTCCACGCGCAGTACCGGCAAGGCCGCCCGCCCGACATGGACGAGGACTACACGATCCTTGACGCCAAAGGCCGCGGCTCCTACGTCGGCTGCAACTACACCATTCAGCTCTCGCAGATCGGTTGGTGGGGCGAGGGCGACGACAAGTTCTACATCGACGGCGACACCAAGCCCACCATCTGGGGCACCGGCAGCGAGGACTATTTCGGCGGCGCGTGGGGCTTCCCCAACACGGACTACGCGAACCTCTATATCGGCGTCCCGCTCAACGGGTTCTTCCAGACCGGCGCGATCACAAACTGCTACCGCTATCATATCGAGGATCCCGTGCCGTTCACGAAATCCGTCCGCCTCGATATCGAGCACCGCGGCGAGGGCGTGGATGCTGCGGGTCAGCGTACCGGCTTCGTGGTGCGCCCAGACTATATCGCGAGTGTCGCATATTGGTATCAGACGGAACCGCATGCGCCTTTTGCGGCTCTCCCATCGGTCAATGACCGCCTGATTGAGGAGCAGCGAGACGTCTTCGTCGAACCCGACTCCGCGGACGTCGAGCAGTACCTTAACTTCGTGAAGATCACCGGCGCCCCGGCGGAGATACTCAAGATCGAGAAGATGCACCACTACCCCGGCGCGCGCTGGAGCCGCGGAGAGCAGGCACTCGTGGATGCCGCGGAGCCCGGCGTCGAGCTCCACATCCCCACGGCCGCGGTTCCGGGGATCACCGAGATGGCGGTCTTCTACACGAAGGGCCCCGACTACGGTACCTTCAGCGTCCTCTACGGCGACGAGGTCCTGCTCGACTCCGTGGACGCGTATGCGCAGCAGGTCACGCGCTCGGATCCGCTCGTCGTCAAGTTTCCGCGGCCGGTCGGC
>CP070648.1:1164391-1172315 GCA_020354555.1 Armatimonadota bacterium
CACGACTACCCTGATAACCGGTGAGGGGTTCCGCCTACTGGTTGACCCGTCGGGTGAGGACGCCGATCGCATGGCGTCGGAGCTTGATCGGAGAAGCGGCCTGCGCGCGAGCGACGTTGATGCCGTGTTTTTCACCCACGAGCACGGCGATCATCATGCCGGGCTCCGGCATTTCCCGAATGCGCAGTGGTGGGCGGCTCCGGCAGTGGCCGCCGCCGTCAATCGGTCGCACTCATACACCAGAGAGGTGACGGCAGCGGGTCAGCTCATCTTCGACGCAATCCAGGTGATGCACACGCCGGGACATACCGCGACACATCACAGTCTCCGGTTCGACTGCGGCGGCATGTCCGTGGTGATCGCCGGCGATGCGGTGATGACGCGCGATTTCTGGGATGCGCGACTCGGGTACTTCAACTCCGCCGACTTCGAATTGGCCGCTCGCACGATAGATGACATCGCCGCCGTCGCGGATATCGTCGTGCCCGGCCACGATAATTACCTCATCGTCTCACGCGCCGCCGGGCAGCAATCGCGTGCAGGGAGATAACATGGCCATGATACCTCGTGTGCAATTCGGCAGAACCGGGCTGGAGGTCACGCGACTCGGCCTCGGCGGGTATCCGTTCGGCGGCGTCAATCGCGCCCGCGAATGGGACCCGTTCACGCCGGAATGTCGCGCGACGGCTATCCGCACCATCCGCGCCGCGCTCGATGCGGGCATCAACTACATAGACACCGCGCCGAGCTACGGAGACGGCAACAGCGAATCCATCATCGGCGAGGCCGCGCAAGGGCGCCGCGATGAGTTCGTTCTCGCGACCAAAGTCGGCTACGGCGAAGACGCCTCTGCGGAAACGGTTACAGCCAGCGTCGAAGCATCGCTCCGCCGCTTGCGGACAGATGTGATTGACATCATCCAGTTCCACGGCGGGATGTACACCGAGGGCGAGGTCCGCCACATCATCGACGGCGGCCTGCTCGACGCGCTGGAGAGGCTGCGCGAGAAGGGCGTGGTGCGCTTTCTCGGGTTCACCGTCGAGGAACCGTGGACCGCGAAGCCGCTCATCGCGACCGGCCGCTTCGACATGATGCAGGTGCGGTACAACCTGATCTACCAGTCGGCGGCGCACCACGTGCTCAACGAAGCGCGCGAGATGGACATGGGCGTAGCGGTGATGCGGCCGGTGACGTCGGGCATCTTCCAGCGACTCGCACCGCACATCGCCCCGCGCTGGCAGGATGCTCACGACTTGTACGACGTGGCGCTGAAGTACGTGCTCTCGGACAGCCGCGCGCACGTCGCCAACGTGGGCATGCGCTGGCCCGAGGAGGTGGCGAGGAACGTCGCCCTAGCCGAGTCGTTTGAGCCCGCGTTTGACATGGCCGACCTTCCGCGCGGGACCGCGGCGGTCTACCAGGCCGAGGATGACGCGGCAATCGGCTGAACGCACCGGCGCGGCCGGCGTCACTGACAAAGACGTCCATCCGACCGTTACCGCGTCGGATGATGTGATGTGCAACCGCGGTCGCCACGATGCGCGCAATCCGTGGTGTCGTCAGGTTGCACCACTATCAGCCCGGCCCCTCGCTAATCACGTCGTGTGTCCTCGGGATGCGCCGGGCCTCCCAGACTCAGCGGTCAACCATGCTGGTTTCCACATCCATGGCACTGGACCACGCTCGCCGGCCGCGATCGTCTTCAATCACAACGGAGAGATACGCGCCGATGCGGTAGCCCTCGGTCGCGAGGTCGAGTTCGAAATGGTCGCTCTGGCCCGACGGCTCCGAGGCCAAGCGCGTGCGCGCCCCGCCGCTGTTGGACATGAAGTGGCACGCCGCGCAGGGCGAGCACTCCACCACAACCGTGCCCGGCGCCTGCCAGCGGATGGCGCGTAGCTGCGGGCCCTCGGAGGCATAGGTGCGGCCCTCGCGCACGGCGTCCAGCACCGCCTCGGGCGTGCGCTGCGCCGCGAGCACGCCGGTCCATCCCTTGCCGGCGAACCGGTCTTCGGTACTGTGCGCGTCATCGCTGCCTATCGCAGAAGGCCGGTAGCCCCGGTCGAGCAACAGAGTCCACAGTTGATCCGAGCGCCCCTTGCCATTGATGCCGTAGCAGATCGCATTGACCACCTCAAAGCCTTCTATCCCCGCCTCGGCTGCCGCGCGCAGCTCCTCCCAGCGCCAGCCGGACCAATGTGGGTGCGCGAGGATGGCCACGCCGCCCTGGGCGCGAACGGCCTCGACGATATCGGCGATGCCCTCGACCGTGCGCGGCTGAGCGGCGGGAGCATCGCGCAGCCCCAGCCCCACCACGTGCGCGTGGGATATCTCCGAGCCGGGCAGTGTAATGAATCCATCCTGCTCCGGTGGAAACGCGGTGACCGCGTCGTGATCCGTCGCGGCGAGGAAATCGAAGCCGCGGTCGCGATACCAATCGCGCACCGCCCCCGCATGTTCCGGTCCTCCGACGTGGCAGTGGAAGTTGCCGCGGAGCCACACGCCCTCGAAGTCGAATTGGTTCCGCGCCGTGACCGTCAGCGTCGCGTCGCGCCGCTTGGCCGTGCCCTCTACGACGAATCGCTCGGTTCCCATTCGCGTATCCCTGTGACCCACATTCCTCTCCCGGTCGGCAGCACGGCATGAGCCCGCAGCAGGCTCGATCTTCGCTGACTCACTATGCCGACTGCCGACTCACAACCTTTTCCAAGCAACCCACGGGTGCTCCTCTGACCGCCCTGCGAGTCCGCCGCGCCGGCTTCACCTCGGGGGTGCGACGCCGGCGCGCGAATCCCTCAGCGCTCGACCCCGGGCGACCTGCAACACGAGCGAAACCGCGGGGATGACATTCACTCCGAACGCATTGCGCGAAATCCCGGCGACTCCATAAGTCGTCTGTCCCCGGGATTCGCCGAGATGACTTTCAGCCCAACAGCGCATCATCTCAGATCGCGCACGTTGCGCGGGATGCACGGATTCGTTCGCGGCGTCGCGTCTGGGTGAAGGAGTCTTCTGCGAGGCCTGCGAAAGCAAGGCCTAGCCCAGCGTGCGGTGAAATCGCACCTCGGCGCCGGAAAGCGACCTGCGCGAAAATCATCATGAGAGTGAGAAAGCGATGAGCAATGCGAGCGAGAAGGCAAATCGTCGAGTTGCTGCTCCGCGTCGAAGCAGAGGCATACTGCGGTGGACGGCGCTGCTGGTCGTCGGGCTGATCGTCCTCCTCCTGCTCGCCGCAGGAGCATTCCTGAGTTACCTGGCGATCGCTCACCCGCAGGGCGAAGGCATGAGCGTACAGTCCTCGTACCTCACCATGCGCGACGGCGTCAGGATTGCGATTGATCTCTACTTGCCGGACGAAGTGGGCGAAGGGGAGAAGCTACCGACGATCCTTCACCAGACCCGGTACTTCCGCCGGATGGACTTGCGCTGGCCGGCCGGTCTGCTTGTCCCCGCTGACGGTTATGCAGCTCTGGGTACGCGTAAGGGCTTTGTCACGCGAGGCTACGCCTGGGTCAGCGTTGACGTCCGGGGCACCGGGGCGTCGTACGGCCACCGAGTTGGGCCATATCCGACCGAACAAGTCGAGGACGCCGCGGAGATAGTGGACTGGATTACTCGACAGCCGTGGTCGAACGGCAAGGTCGGGGCGCTGGGCATATCCTACGATGCGGGCGCGGCCGAACTCCTGCTGGCGAACAAACACCCGGCAGTAAACGCGATCGCGCCGCAATTCATGTTATTCGACACCTATACCGACATAGTGTGTCCGGGCGGGATCCCGTTGACGTGGTTCCTTAAGAACTGGGGCAGCGCCGTCGACTCCCTCGACCGCAACGCCGTCGGCGACCTAGGCGGCTGGATGACCAAGCTGCTGCTGCGAGGCGTCAGGCCGGTTGACGCGGATCGAGACCGCTCCATGCTGGCGGCTGCGGTCCGCGATCATGTCCGCAACTGGAACGTCTATGAGATGGCACTCACGCTGACCTACCGTGACGATGCCCTGCCCTACCAATGGCCCGTAACCATAGACAGCTTCAGTCCGCATGCCCACAAGCAGGACATCGAGTCGTCTCGCGCTGCCATCTATAGCTACAGCGGCTGGCTCGACGGCGCGTACGCCCACGCGGCCATCAAGCGGTTCCTCACCCTGAGTAACCCTGGCAGCAGACTGATCATCGGTCCCTGGGATCACGCCGGCCGACACAACATCAGCCCCTCCGTCAGAAGCATTGCGAGATTCGATCACACCGCTGAACTGTTGAGGTTCTTTGACTATCATCTCAAGGGCGTTGACACCGGTATCGCGGACGAGGAGCCGGTCCGATACTACACGATGATCGAAGACCGGTGGAAACATGCCGCCTCCTGGCCGCCGCCGCAGACGAGCATGGCCACATACTACTTGAGGCAAGACAACTCGCTCAGCACGGATAAGCCCGACGCTGCGAACGGATACGACACTTACCGCGTTGACTACTCCGCGGGCAGCGGGCGCCTCACGCGCTGGGAGAGCTTGCTTGACGAGCTGCCCGACGCGACGCGGTATCCTGACCGGGCGGAACAGGACAACAAGCTGCTGACCTACACGTCTCAGCCCCTGGAGCGAGATACGGAGGTCACCGGCCATCCCGTGATGACGCTGTATGCCAGTTCGACCGCCACCGACGGGAACTTTTTCGTCTACCTGGAGGATGTCGCGGAGGACGGGAACGTCACCTATGTGACCGAAGGAGGGCTCAGAGCGATTCACCGGACGCTGAGCGAACGGGAACCTCCTTACCGGCAGATCACACCGTACCGCACCTTCGAGCGGCAGGACGCAATGCCGCTGGTGCCCGGCGAGACGGCGGAGCTAGTTTTCGACCTGATGCCGACCTCGTACCTTTTCAAGCAGGGGCACTCGATCCGCGTCGCGCTCGGCGGAGCCGACAAAGATCACTTTGCCGTCCCGGCAGGTGCGCCGCCGAGTCTGCGGTTCCATCGCGACCGCATACACGCATCGCACATCGACGTGCCCACGGTCCCGCGCTGATCGCGCCGGCCGCGGCCTGCCCTGGCGGCGATTCCGGGGGCACACAGCCTGATGGGGTGCTCGCAGCCCGAGTGCCTACCTGCCTCCTCGTGCTTCCTCTCGCTAGGGACACCTGAGGCGCCCCGCGCGTCGGGAGAATCATCTCCGCTTCTCGGCGGGCAACAAGGGATACCCGCGGCGCAAGAGGCGGAGCGGAATCACAAGTCTGTTGCCCCGCCGCCGGACTACGGCTGCGCCCGCCCGACCTGCGCGGCCCGCCGAGGACTCCGGGCCGGCGGCGGCGAAGATACGGCGGACGTGTCCCCGACACCACTGGCAGACAAAGAGAGGAATGATGGCCGCCGATACCCGACTGGATCACCTCTGCATCAACACGATTCGCTTCCTCGCCGTTGACGCCGTCGAGAAGGCGAAGTCCGGGCACCCGGGCGCCCCGATGGGCGCGGCGCCGATGGCGTACGTCCTGTGGGACCGCTTCCTGAAGCACAATCCGCGGAATCCGGCCTGGTTTGACCGCGACCGCTTTCTCCTGTCCGCCGGCCATGCGTCGATGCTGCTGTACGCGCTGCTCCACCTCACCGGGTACGACCTCCCGATGGAGGAGCTGCAGCGATTCCGCCAGTGGGGCAGTAAGACCCCAGGCCACCCGGAGTCCGTCCTGACCCCGGGCGTGGAACTAACCACCGGCCCGCTCGGACAGGGATTCGCCAACGGCGTCGGCATGGCTATCGCCGAGGCCTGGCTCGGCTCCCGCTACAATCGGCCCAGCCACGAACTCATCAACCACTACACGTACGCCCTCGCTTCCGACGGCGATCTCCAGGAAGGCGTGTCCGCCGAGGCGGCGAGCCTGGCTGGCACGCTCAAGTTGGGCAAGTTGATCTACCTTTACGACGACAACGGCATCCAGATCGAGGGAAGCACCGATCCGTGCTTCATGGAGGACGTCGGCAAGCGCTTCGACGCCTACGGCTGGCAGGTGCTGGGGCCGGTGGACGGCAACGACCTCGGCGGAATCCACGCCGCGATCGCGGAAGCGCAGACCGACACGGCGCGCCCCTCGCTCATCATCTGCCAGAGCATCATCGGCTACGGCAGCCCGATGCAGAACACCGGCAAGGTGCACGGTGAGCCGTTGGGCGAGGACAACGTCCGCGCCGCGAAGGAGAAGCTCGGCTGGCCGCAGGAACCGACTTTCCATGTGCCCGACGAGGTCGCCGCACACATGCGCCAGGCGGTGGAACGCGGCAGCGACTCGGAAGAGGCCTGGCAGCAAAAGCTCGCCGCTTACCGCCGCGAGTATCCGGAAGAAGCCCGCGAGTTCGAGGCACAGTCGCGCGGCGAACTGGCGCCGGGGTGGGATGAAGGACTACAGAACCTGTTCCCGCCCGACTCGAAGCCCCTTGCGACGCGCAGCGCGTTCGGGGTTGCGCTGAACGCGCTGGCGTCGCGCGTGAGCAACCTGATGGGCGGCGCGGGCGACCTCGCGCCCAGCACCAAGACGATCATGGAGGGTGCCGGCGACTTCCTGGGCGACGATCACAGCGGCCGCAACATGCGCTTCGGCGTGCGCGAGCATGCAATGGGCTCGATTGCCGTAGGCATGGCCTTGCACGGCGGCGTCATCCCGTACACCGCGACTTTCCTCGCCTTCGCCGACTACATGCGCCCACCCATGCGTCTCGCCGCGATGTCGGAAGCGAGAGTGATTTTCAACTTCAGCCATGACAGCATCGGTGTCGGCGAAGACGGGCCCACGCACGAGCCGATCGAGCAGATGATGAACCTGCGGGCTGTGCCCAAGCTGACCGTCATTCGCCCCGCGGATGCCAACGAGACCGCCGAGGCGCTGCGCGCCGGGCTCGCCAACGCTGACGGGCCGACCGTGATCATCACCAGCCGCCAGAACCTGCCGGTGCTGGATCAAAAGAAGTACGCCCCCGCCGAAGGCTTGCGCCGCGGCGGGTACGTGCTGTGGCAATCCGGCGACGGCACTCCGGAAGTCGTCCTCATCGGCACCGGCTCGGAAGTGCACGTCTGTCTCGAGGCGGCCGAGAAGCTCGCCGCGGACGGCATCAACGCGCGAGTGGTGTCGCTTCCGAGTTGGGAGCTGTTCAACGGCCAGCCCGCCGATTACCGCGAGAGCGTTCTGCCCGGTGCGGTGAAAGCGCGCGTCGCGGTGGAGGCGGGGATCGCGTTGGGTTGGGAACACTACGTCGGCTGCGAGGGAGCGATCGTCGGGATGACGACGTTCGGCGCCAGCGCGCCCGGCAAGACTGTTTTCGAGAAGTTCGGGTTCACGCCCGAGCATGTCGCGGAGGTCGCGAAGGGGCTTGGGCACCCCGCCGCGCGGCGACGCCAACGCCGCTCCGCGCGGTCCTCATAGCAGGCGCAGCTCGTACTGCCCGCCGGGTTGCGTCGTGAAGATGAGATGCGCGTGCGGCGCGGCAGTGCGCGCGACCTCGCGTCCGTCACTCGTGGTCGCGGCCATCCTCTGCCCCGGCCACGGATTCGCGACGCGGCAGTCTCCCCCGAGCAGGCTCCGGATACGAACGTTCCGGACATCGCCTTCTCGCGTGCGAACTGCCGACACGCGGAATCCACCTTGCGCTGCGAAGTTCTCCATCACGATTTCGGTGTCGGCCGGAACCGCGGGGAACAGGCGAATGGACTGATAGGACAGCAGCAGGTTCTCCGGCCCCACGGGCGCGCCCTCGCGCCAGATGCCGAGCCGCGGACGCACGCAGTTATCGAGATACGGCCTGTGGGGTTCCCAGACCTGTATCTGGTCGAGCGTGCGCGTCGCGAGGGCGAGCGGTTCCGACGACGAGTCCAGCCCGACGCCATCGCCCCAGAAAACAGCCGCGAGCGGCACGGGGATATTGTACTCAA
>CP070648.1:1172415-1178680 GCA_020354555.1 Armatimonadota bacterium
CACCAACGGCGTGTGGGACGGCGGCGGCGGCGGCGGCCTGGACGTGGACGGCACGCATATCTTCTACGGGTGGATCGAGCGGCTGGCGGACGTGGCGTCCTGGGCCTCCGGCGAGGCGCCGACCGGCGGGTACGGCGACGGCACCTTCCGGCCGACGGTCATCTGCACCCGCGGACAGATGGCGACATTCATCCAGCGCGGCTGCAACTTCGCGAAACCGATCAAGTAGGCATCGCAGGCCAGCAAGTTCACCGCCTGCCTCAATTGCCGACTGTGCGACGGGAGGGCGTGATGCCCTCCCGTCGGCGTTTGGGCGCCGCGGTGCCTGGGCACAAACGCGAGGGCCCCCTGGCGGGGGCCCTTGGAACTGACGCCGCGCGGCCGGGCGCTCAGTGCTTGGTCGGCGCGGTAACGTGGGGATGCTTGGGGACGAGCCAGTCGCCGGTGCGCGCCCACTCGTACTCCGGGCTGTTCCATGCGCCCTCGGCGTACTCCGCATAGGCGGCGCTCCACTCGCGCACGGGCTGAGCAAGGCGGCCGATGATGTCCTCGGCGCCCTCATGGGTCGGGTAGATATCCGGCGCCTTGCCCAGGGCCTCTTCGAGCCATTCGTTGTGGTCGACGATGGGGCACGGGCGCAGCGGGTTGGGATCGCGGCGGTTGACGTCGCGAATCGCGACGAACAGCGGTGACTTGAGGACGTCCCACAGGTGCTCGCCGCGGGCGTACATGTCGTGGATGTTGTCGGCGGCGAAGTGCATGAAGACGCACGGTTCGAGGTCGCCGCGGAAGTTAAGGTGGAGGTAGAGCGTGCCGCCGGACATGCAGCCGCCGGTGAGGCAGCCGTCGTTCCAGAAGTCGGCGCAGAAGATGGGGCGCGTGCGGCGGATCTCCATGACCTTGCGCCGCATGCGGTCGCGCTGCTCGGCGGTGGGCATGAGGTCAACGCTGGCGTCCTGCCCGACCGGCACGAACATGAAGAACCAGCCGAAGAGGCATCCCTTGTCAATGACCATATCGAAGAACTCGTCATTGAGGAAGGCGTCGGCGTTGAGCCGGGTGTAGGTGCCGGAGAAGCCGAACAGGATGCCGGCGGCGCGGAGTCGGTCCATCGTATCCATGATCGTGTCGAAGATGCCCGCGCCGCGGCGGAAGTCGGTCTGCTCCCGAAAGCCCTCGATGCTGATGCCGGGGGAGACGTTGCCTGATTTCTGCATCCGCTCGATGGTGGCGTCGGAGATACAGGTGCCGTTGGTGTAGACCTGGAACACGCAGTCGCTGTGCTTCTCGTAGAGGTCGAGCAGGTCGGGGCGGACGAACGGCTCGCCGCCGGAGATGGTGAACATGTGGATGCCCATCTGCTTGGCTTCGGCGACGACGCGATCGAGGGTCTCGAAACTCATGGGGTCGGTGTCGCGGGGGTACGCGCCCGCGTAGCAGCCCAGGCACTTGAGGTTGCAGCGCATGGTGGGGCTGATGACCATGAGATACGGCGGCGGGATGCCGAAGCGCTCCGCGAAATCATTGCGCACCTGCTGGCCGAGCCAGGTCGCGTTGATGCCGAGGTCGGCGATGAGGCGCCGGCGGTAGTTGGGATGCAACTGGGTCATGACCTTGCGCGCCAGCTCCAGCGAGGGGTGTTTGCGCTCGAACAGGTCGCGCAGGCCCTGGAGCTGAGCCTTGTGATTGTCGTAGCGGGCGACGTAGCGTTCGAGGAGCGTGATGAGCCGGATCAGGCTCTCGTCCGAGCTGCGGGCGAGAAGACTGAGCAGCGGGTCGGCGATGGCGTGGGTCGCTGCGACCTTGGCGCGCGTGCGGAAACTGGGCGAGGGAGCCTTCCAAGCAGACTCGACGGAAAGCATGACAGCACCTCCGTGGGAGGCGGGGTCGGGCCCCGTCTCATGCTTCAGCTGACGGTTCCGCGTAACCGCGCGTGGAGGTTGTGCCGCCGACGCGGTGCATCCCGGGGTCGGCAGGCACGGTCTATGTCTCTGTAGTGCGACTCCTTTGTTCCAGCGCGACCCGCGTCACCGAGCGCGTCTGCGTCCGCGCAAGCAGCTCCCGAGCGCGGTGGAGTCCAGCAGCTCTACCACAAACCGGGGGCTGCCTTGACGACTAGCCTACAACTCTATCGCTTGCTTGTCAAGGCGGGACGCGGGCGGAATCGGGTGCAACCGAGGCGGCTGCGGCCGCAACCGAGGGTGGACCCCGCTATCGAGCCTGCTTACCCCTGGGCCGGCGCAGGCGGCAAGCTCTCGGCGGCGAATAGACTGGCGAGTTTCCCCATGGAGGTGCTGAGATGCCCGCTCGCAGAAACCCGCGCGCAAAAGGACGATCGTCCGCGACCATACTGCTCGTCGGCGCGCACCCCGATGACGAAATCCACGCCGCCGGGGCCATCCTCAACCATACCGCGCGCGGCCACCGCGCCGTGATCGTGACCATGACTCGCGGCGGCATGGGGCACATGTCCATGCCGACGGAGGAGCTGAAGCGAGTGCGGAGTCGCGAGGCCAGGGCGTGCGCCAAGGTGCTCGGCGCGGAGCTGGTGCTGCTCGATCACGAGGACAGCGCGGTGCCCTACTCGCGCGACGTCGCCCTGGAACTGGCGCGGCTCTACCGGCAGCATCGCCCTGTCTGCGTGCTGACCCACGGCCCGGATGACCCGCACCCCGATCACCGCAACACGCACAAAGGCGCGATAGACGCGTTTTACCTCGCGTCCCTGCCGCTGCTCGATCTCGGATATCCCTACTTCGATCTGCCGCAGATCTTGTGCTTCGGCGGACGCGACCCCGACGTCTATGTGGACATCTCGAAGGTGATGGAGAAGAAGATCAGGGCGGCGTCCAAGCACAAGTCGCAGTTCGAGTCGTGGCTGGTGGAGCACAAGGCGGGTGTGGATCGCAAGTACACGACGCGCGACATCTACGGCGTCATCCCGCGGCGCGCGCAGGCGGTCGGCTCTGCCGCGAACGTGGAGTACGCGGAGGCCTTCACGTCGTTCTTCAGGCCGGCGCCTCAGGCGACGGAGTTGCTGCCGGGGGTGGAGTGAGTTAGCCGCGGATCCATCCCCAGGGGCACGGCATACTGTGCCCCTGCGGGCCTGTCACGCGAGGAGAGACAGCAGTCCACACGCCCGCGCGGTCGCTGAGAGCTTCACGCCGCCCGAGCGCGGCAGCACCTACGCCTCACTGCCCCACATTGAGGCCCATCTGCACGTCGCCCTGGCTCTCGTTCCTAACCTTCTCGCCGCCGCGGAAGCGGTTGCCCATGATGATGCCCGCGCGCAGGTTGGGGCCGAGGGTGATCTGGGCCTTATCCTCGTCCATGAAGTCGCACGAGCTGACGGTGAGGCCGTCGCAGTCCGCATAGATGCACGGCTCGCCCTGGTCCTGGCGATCCCAGCCCGCGAAGTGGCACGCGTTGAAGGTGACGTGGCCGCCGCCCTTGAGGTCGGCCTGACGGACGGTTTCGTTGACCGGCCAGAAGCCGCAGTTGTTGAACTTCACCGGGCCCGAGTTGGTCTCTTTGACGACGACGGTCGCCATGAACTGGCTGGTGTTGAAGGCGATGCCGGCATGCCCCTGCACCGCGTCCACCAGCACGGCGGTCGGGCCGACATCGGAGCCGGACTGGGTGAGCACGACGTTGCCCGGGCCGTTGTCGAGCGCGACGAAGCGGAAGCCCACCTTGTAGGCGATGCAGAAGCAGTTGGTGACGTATTCCCAGTCGGTGCGCCCGAAGATGAACGCCTCGCCCTGCTCGAGGGTGAACTGGCGCGCCTTGGAGTCGCCGCCGATCATCCAGAACGGCCAGAGGTGGACGTTCTCGATGCGGCCGACGTCGAAGCACTTGTCCACGAAGATGCCGCGGTAGAGCGCCTGGGAGTAGAGGCCATTGATGTAATGGCGGCCCGCCGGGAACGTGCCGAAGTCCACGGCCTGGTAGGGGTTGACGAGGAGGCAGTCAATAATCGAGCAGTCGTCGCCGATGCCGCGGACGCACCAGGGGTACGCCTTGGGTGGGTTCTCGTCAACCTGGTCGGGGTAGAGGACGGCGATGCCGCGGAGGGTCGAGTTGGTGTGCAGCGTGATGAACGGCTCGCCGTCGGGGTCGCCCGCGCCCTCCACGGCAAGGAGCACGCTGCCCGCGCCGATGCTGCGGGCGGGGGCGCGCCATGTGCCTTCGAGGGTGACGTTGTC
The DNA here is from genome assembly GCA_020354555.1 of Armatimonadota bacterium. Lineage (NCBI taxonomy): Bacteria > Bacillati > Armatimonadota > Armatimonadota bacterium. The sequence goes on from CP070648.1 coordinate 1,176,621, forward strand.
GGGGACGGAGAGATGCCCTTTGATGAGGTAGCGTCCGCCGGGGACTTGCACGATGCCACCGTGCTCGGCAGCGGCGTCGAGCGCGGCCTGGACGGCGGCGGTGCAGTCAGCTTCGCCCCCGGCCTGAGCGCCGTAATCGAGGACGTTGAAGAACATCTGCGTGCGCTCCTTCTCGCCGCCCTGCTGGGCCACGGCCGCGTATGAGAGAATCGCGATGAGCGGCGCGATGAGAGTGAGCCTCATGTGTCGCCTCCTCGGAAAGGAATGGCCTGCTCCACGATACGGGGAGATTCGCCTGCGACGGGGGTGTTTCCTCGCCCGCACGAGGCGTGCGCGCGAGGGGACGGCCGCGGCACCTTGAGCCTTCCGATCACTCTCTAGTGCTCGCGACGAAGCGTCGTGTGCCGCTCGCGAGCAGGAAGGCAAACCAGGTTGCCAAAGGCGGCGCTTCGGGAAACAGTCGTGTCCAGCCCAGTGTGCCTCAATCGCACAGGTCGCCAGGCCTTGGCCGGTCACGCGACGTGTCCGGCGCGAAGGCTATTGGTCGATCTTCACGGCGTATCGGAGCCCTCGGATCCCTCTGCCGGTGCCGTTTCGCCCATGCATCCCACCAGCAACCAGGCGATACCCGCAATGACACCACCGCACGCGACATAGCGTGAGGCCCAGTCCGCCTCGCCGACGTATTCACCGGCGACGAGAAACGCCAGGCCCATAATAGCAAACGCAATGCCCACAGCGCAGAGCCGCCATCGCTGAGTGCGCTGGCCCTGCTGTCGCTGGGTGCTAGCGAGGCTGATAATCAGGACTGCTATGAACGTAGCGAATATGAGCAGCGTGCCGCCGGTATCCAATCCGGGGTCGCGCGCAAAACCCGGGCCGAACAGGATTGCCCAAGCCACAAGATACACGATGGCTATGGCGTAAAGCAGTCTGACCATCCCGTGTCGCTTCATCAGTTCGGCTTCGGCTGGTCGGCGCGCGCCGCAGGTGTCGAGACCGCCTTCCACGCAGCGAGGAGCGCAAGGACGCCCGCCAGCGTCGCCACCGAGCCGTCAATCCACGATTCGAAAGGACGCTCGTCTGAGAACGTGTCCACGTACATCCGGCCTGCCAGTTCCAGCACGTTCAGTGCGAGTATAAAGAGGCCGGACACGAGAAAGGCTGCTGCGGCCCCCCGAATCCACCATCGCCTCAGAGCCACTGGGCGGTGTCTGTACAGGAACGCGACACCCAGCACCCACGCGACCATCAAGAGTCGAACTGCGAGATATCCGCCTGCGTTCGCCGAGGGATGTATGAGGAATTCGCGGCCGAGGGTTGCAGCGGACAACAGGAAACATGTAATCGCGACACCGTAGAAGATGATGACCATGCCTATGATCTCCTCTATCGCGAAAGCCTGGGGCAGGAGGCGCTTCGACTCCGTTCAGGACAAACAAGCCTCTGGCCTAGGAATCCGCGAGGGCACAGCCGAGGGCCCTTCGGCAGGCTCGGGATGAACGGCTGTGCTCGACGTGTTGCGCTACTGCGCGGCGAGGTAGATGCGGCCGGTGTCCTGGTCGAAGGTCACGGTGAAGCCGAGGGCGTCGCGGAACAGGCCGAGCGGCACCATCGCGCGCTCGCGCACCAGCGTGGCCTCGGTCTCGAGCATGTACTGCGTGGAATCCACGAGCGCGGCCCGGCTGCCGATGGTGACCCAGATGTCGCGCGCGAAGGCCTTAGCCCGCACTTGCCTGCTTGCGGGTATCCAGTGAACCGCGCCGCCGGCGTGCTCGACGATGGCGCGGAACGGCGCGAGGGAGATGCCGCCCTCAGTTAGGACCGGCACGTCGGTGTACACCGACTCGCCGTTGAGGACGAGCGAGGATTGCCAGGGGATGCGCAGCGTGCGGCCGGCGGCGAGTTCGGCGTTGGCATGCAGCCCGTTGAGGCGCGCGATTGCCTCGGTCGGCACGCTGTAGCGCGCGGAGATCGTGCCCAACTGCTCGCCCGGCCTGACGGTGTGCAGGATGACATCCCCGCGTTCGCTCCGCGTCGCCGAGACGACAATCGGCGGA
>CP070648.1:1178780-1182194 GCA_020354555.1 Armatimonadota bacterium
AGCGTCCCGTAGCCTTGTGCACAGTGGATGAAGTTGATGCCCCGAGCGAGTCCCGCCTTCAGCACGTTGGTCTGGGCACCGATTCCGCCCATGGTGAAAGGCGTGACTTTCAGCCCGGTGCTCCCCAGCTTACGCAGCACAGGCACGGCGGGACTACTGGCCTGTGCAGCAGCAGATGCGCATCCCGCCATCGCAGCGCCGAGACCGCTCGCGGCCGCTGCCGCCTTAGCCGAGTCAGCGAGGAAGTCCCGCCGGGTAAGGCCCACTTGGCGCCCCTTCGGTTGTGAAGTTTCATTCTTTGCCACAGTTCCTACCTCCATGTGGCCACTAGAGAATCATGTAACGTACAAGCCGTAGCGCAATGGTTTCGGTCAATCTCACAGCGAGTCCTGCCGGCGCGCGGCCGGCGGATGTTGCATCATCCCTGCAGGGCGCCGCGGCGCCAGAGGTGAAGCTACAACTGATCTTTGCGGTGCGGGAGAGGCTAAAGCATGTCATTGCGCTGGTTGTCAATGGCGATTGTGGCGCTATCTGGAATCGGGCTGTTGGGTTGCAGGGGAGGACGTCCTCCGTCACCCGCGGCCAGCACGTCCGACGGCCCCGGTGCGCTTTCGTCCAGCTTGCGAGCCGCTATCACAGCCGCTACTCAGGCCGGACCCGCGTCGGATCTAGGCGACCCGCTATCCGTGCGCCTTTACCTGCCAGATGAAATGTACATGGCAATCGACGGGGAGGCAGACTTGTTTCTCTCATACCGAGCACTCGGCCTGGTGATCGCGCGTCACCAGATTGGGCGGGCGAAGGTCGACGCCGAGATCTTCGACCAGGGCAACGCGCTCAACGCGTTCGGCGTATACAGCCAACTTAGCCGGAGCGATTCCAAGCCGGTAGCGGTGGGGGCCGGGGGCGTCATCGTCGCCAACGAGTCGGTGATGTTCTGGAAGTCACGCTACTTCGTTCGCACCAGCACCACCGGGTCCGAGCTGCTGTCGCCCGAGAAGCTCGTTCGTTTTGCCGGCCACGTCGCGGCTGGGCTCGAGGGCTCGTCACGGTTGCCGACGTGGACCAAGGCTCTGCCGCCGCTGCCGAGCGGCCGCAGCCCGCAGTACGTCGCCCTCAACGTCCTCGGTTACGGGTTCCTGTCGAACGCAATGCTCGGCGAGTACGGTTCGGGGGATAACACGTGCACCTTGGCGCTCGTGCGCGGCGAGAGCGAACATGCGACAACCACAATGTGGCTGCGACTAACGGAGACCTACGACCAAGGAAAGAACGACGCCGCGCTTGTCGGTCTGGGCTCGGACACGTTCGCCGGCACCGCATTTGGAGGCGAGCCGGTGCGAGCGGTGCGCAGCGGCCGATACCTGGTCATCACGGTCGGGAGTTGCCCGGATACTCCTGGCTTGATCACGGCCACCGTTGATCGCCTGGCGGAAGCGCAGAAATCTCTGTAGCGCCGTATCGCGCGGGCGAGTAAACTGGTCATGTGACGATGGGACTGGCACAAAGCGTCCCATTCTTGCTGACGACCTATGCCCCTGTCAACCGCGCGCGACACCGCTTGTAGTGGTCAGTCACCCCTGAGACCGGTACATGATGGCCATGCGCGCCGCAGGGAACCCGCCCTGGCACGCCGAAAAGCGCTGCAGGTACGGACATTCGTGGCCAGGCGCGAGGACTATCGGAAGCTCGTCAAAACCGCAAGATGCCAGAGCAGAGACACCCGGACTGTACCTTGATTCACCCCCGCGTTCGTCCCGGGGCTGCTCAGGACCAACAACAGGACCTAGGTGGCCGCCCCGTCGTCGAGCGCCCGCGTCGAGCGCAGCAAGAGGGATCCGACGGCCCCCATTAGGGCCACGCCGGCGGCGACCAGGAACGCCGATTGAAACGATCGAGTGGCATCGGCGAGTAGGCCGGCGACGCTGGGCCCGGCGGCTTGACCGATACCAAAGAACAGCGTGACGAACCCCAGACCGGCGGGTGCTAAGCGCGGCCCAAGCAGGTCGCCGCAGGCCGCCGCTACAATGGCCGGGATGCTCCAGGCAGTGAGGCCGAAGAGGATCGCGGAGAGTATGAAGCCCGGAGGCGCGGGCCAGAGCGCGAACAGCCCGAACGCCGCCGCCTGTATAAGGTAAACGATCGCCAGAGCCCCTTTGCGACCGATGGCGTCCGAGATCGATCCCCACAGCAGCCCGCAGAGCAGGCTGGCCCACCCCATGAGCATGAAGAGGCGACCCGCTGCAGACGGTGCGTAGCCACCTTCGGCGATCAGGTACTTGGCGAAGAACGTCATGTAGATGATGTACGAGAAGCCGAAGGCCGCGTAAACGACACCGACGTGCCACATCGTCACTGACCGGTAGACCGTGCCCCATCGCATTGCGTCCGACGGCGCAGAAGCAGGGGTGCCGTCTGATATCTCGCCCAGCGGTCGGAGGCCAAGGGATGAGGGGCGATTGCGCAACACCGACAAAGCGAGAATCGCCAGCCCTCCGGTCACCGCCGCAAACAAGAACCAGCAGACTCGCCAACCGTCTCCGCCGTACAGGTTGAGGATGCCGGGCACCATGGGCCCGAGCGCGATCAATGCCAGGGACGATCCAGTGACGGCGATGCCGGCGGCCAAACCCCGGCGGCGCGGCGCAAACCAGGCGGACATAAGCCCCATCACCGGTACATTGCTCGCACCGCTGCCAATCCCGGTTAGCATCCGCCAGCACGCCGCTCCCGCGAAACCTGCGGCCGCGCCGGTCAGCAACATGCCGATGGCCGCTACCACCAGCCCTGCCGTGATGACGATCCTCGGCCCGTAACGCGCTGCGAGGGCTCCGCCAATCAGCGCCAGTGCGAGATATCCCACGAGGTTCGCCGTGGCGAGGCCACCGGCCTGGGCGTTATCGAGCCGCAGCCCTGCCTGCATCGCGGGCAGAACCATGGTGTAGCCGAAGCGCGCCAACCCCAGCGCGCCGAAGACTATCAGAGTCCCGGCGGCAAGGACGATCCAGGCGTAGTGGAGGTGGCGGCGAGGTTTCAGGCTACCATTCATCTCATCATCTCTCCCTGCTAACGTCGCGCCCCCTTCGCGCTACTCCTCTCCCAGCCCGATCAACTCTTCTTCGCCGCAGAAGGGCGGCGTCGCAGCCAAATCGTTCCCCACTTCATCAGCGCCAGGCCGGACCGAGGCATCATCCCACATGTCACGGGACGATCCGGCATGCTCTTTCCCGCTTGCTCGATCCGTGGACGTCCTCTGAGTTCTCAGTGCATTCCGAATGTTGCAGTCCCTAAGCCGCTGCGGGGCCGGGATGGCGTCCCAGCGGGCCTAGTCAGTTTGGGTCAACGAGGCGGGCATTCCTGCCGGCCTCGCCGCAGGGAAGCGCACCTGACGCGCAGAAGAGCGCCTCGGATTCG
>CP070648.1:1182294-1190532 GCA_020354555.1 Armatimonadota bacterium
GAAGCTTTCCTCGCTTCCCACATATGGCAGAACGGAGGCATCCCACTCCACCCCAGGCTGCAGTGTGGGTCCCGTGTCGGCACCCACCCAGCCTGCGCCATGCAGCGGCAGCACCCCGCAGTCCGCCGTGTACATTTGAAGACCAATCAATACCTGACGCATATTGCTCAGGCATACGTCCAAATCAGCGCGCTGCCGGACTTGCAGGAAGAGCGGCATCATCGCTCCCGCCAGCGCGCTGATGATGAATAGAACAACCAGAAGCTCTATTAGCGTGATACCCTCATTGCGGGACGTCTGGCCCGTCCGCCTCATTGACTGTGCCTCCTGTCCATCCTGCTAGCCGTCGGGGGCGCGTCTCTCCATTACCCGTCGTTCAGCCAGACCCGTCGCCCGGCCCGACCTACCCACAGCATGCGCTGTCGCCTCCTTTCCGCGCAGCGCACGACATGACTGCGCCAGGAGTTAGCAGCCGCCTTCTCGATCGCTTTCCTTTACTCAAGCACCACATGTAGCGGCAGCGCTTTGTGGCGCGGCGCAAGCTCCACGGAGGTGTCCTTCCGACCCAGAGCGAAGATCCCATATGCGCCGAAGTGCCAGTGGCACATAAGAACCGGCGATTCGGAAGCAACTGTCTTCCCTCGGCCGTCGAGGTGTTCTACTGCGCCACGCGAGTATAGATAGGCCCAGCTGCAGGGAAGCCCTGCCCTATGGCGGTATTTCTCTCCGCGCGTGGGGTCCACGGGGCACAGGAACACCTCCTCATTTCGTCCAGCGTATGGGTATATGGTCGTTCCCCACTTCAGACCCTCGCGAATGACTTCATCGCCTTCGACAACGCGCCCTGCATCGTTCAGCGGTATCTCGTCATAGTCAGCCAGGTACATCTGAAGGGCCATCAACAACTGGCGCATGTTGCTTATGCACCAGGTTTCTCGTGACTTCGACTGCACCCTATAGAACACCGGCACCATTGCGCCGGCGAGCACGCTGATGATGAAAATCACCACCAGCAGCTCGACGAGGGTCATGCCGACGTCGTCTTTGGCGTTCGGGGTGCGGTGCATGTCCGTGCCCTCCCTCGCCGGCGGCGGCGCCACTCCAACGCGCTGTCCCGCTCGGCGCGCTGCGTCTGGTTCAGTCGCCGCTCAAAGCCTTCTCGACGGCCGCCTTGGCCTTGGCGATGATGTCTTCATCGTCGTCCGCGGGGTTCTCGATGAACACCAGCCGCCCCGCGCGGTCGAAGATATAGACGCGCGCATTGTCAAAGGCGTTCAGCGCGTCGCGCATCTGCCCCGCCCGGTCGTACAGGAACAGCGAACGGAACCCGTTCTCCTGCGCCTTCTGACGCACCATCTCGGGATCGGAGAGCATGAACACCACGCACGTCTTTACCTGCGGATAAGCGGCGAGCTCTCGCTCCATCACACGGATGTCCTCGTCGCCCACGTTATAGCTCTCGACGTACATCAGCGCCGAGACGCCCGGCAGCGGCAACTGCACCTTGCGCTTGTCCAGATCCTCGACTTCCGGCAGTTCGATCGTCGCGCCGAGCTTGGGGTCGGCCTTCATGGACTGTCCGACCTGCTCTTCCCAGGTCGCCTGAGGGGTCGGCTTCGGCGGCGGCCACTTGACCCCGAGCGCGCGGCTGGACACGAAGATGCCGACGAGGACGCCGGCTGCGGCCACGGCAAGCACAACGATGACGGTGACCAGCCATTGAGGAAACTGGACGGAGCGACGGCCTTCCCCGCCTTGCTGCGATTCCTGATTCATGGCCTTCCCTCCAGGTCTAACGGCTCGATTGATATGCCAGCGCGTGCCTGTGCGGACAGGCGCCGCGAGATCACTCGAACAGAGCGCATATTCCGCCCGGGTATTTCCATGTTGGGGCGACCTCGACGGAGGCATCCTTCCGACCGATGATGAATACTTTTTCCTTCCTGTGCCACGCGCAGCCCATGAGCGGAGAATAGGAGGCAACTGCTTTTCCTCGGCCCTGGAAATCCTCGACCGCGGCGATGGTGTACAGGTATGGCCAACTGCATGGGATGCCGGCCCACGGTGTATACATCTCACCGTTGTTGGGGTCATCAGGGCACAGGAAGGCATCTTCAGCCCCGACGTAGGGCAACACGGCTGCTCCCCACTTGATGCCTTCGATGCCCTTCTCCTTATCGTAGCCTCCCCCGTCAAGCGGCACCTCACCGTAGTCAAGAGCGTACATCTGCAGCCCCAGCAGGACTTGGTGCAGGTTCGCCACGCAGTATGTGCTGCGCGTGCGCGCTCGAACTCGCCACAGCACGGGCACGAGCGCGCCCGCCAGAACACTGATGATGAAAATCACCACGAGTAGCTCGACCAATGTGATGCCGCGCGTTCGCGTCGAGTCGCTCATTGCCCACGGTCCCTGCTATTCAAGTATGGCATGTATCTCCCGGTACTTATGGAGCGGTGCCACCTCTACGGATCCATCCTTCCGTCCTATGATAGTGACGTCCGGATGCCACCAGAAGCAGTTGAGTACAGGCGATTCAGCGGCAACAATCTTGCCCTCACAGCCATAGAAGGCGCACGCAGCGGGAGTATACAAGTAGTCCCAACTGCACGGAATGGCAGACGGAATACCTGGCTGCTGGAATCTTCCCTTCGTGTGGTCCGCGGGGCAAAGGAAGACGTCCCTTCCTGCAACGTACGGCTTCACTGCGGAAATCCAATCGATACCCGGGTTGATGACTTCGGCATCAACGACGACCATGCCTCCGCGATCCATCGGTATCTCCTGGTAGTCAGCTAGGTACATCCGGAGGCCAAGCAAGACCTGGTGCATATTCGCCACACAGTAGGTGCTCTGTGTCCGCTCTCGCACCCGCGACAACATGGGCACGAGCGCCCCCGCGAGCACGCTGATGATGAAGATCACCACCAGCAGCTCGATGAGGGTGATGCCGTTTGCCGTGCCCGCCTTCACTGTCAACACCTCCCGCGTCACTCGAACACCGCTCGTATCGTGTGGTACTTCCCGAGCGGTGCGACCTCGATGGACCCGTCCTTCCGGCCAATGATCTGTATCTGACTCCTGCTTTCATGCCAGCGGCATAGACACACAGGAGACTCAGGAGCTAGCCACTGGCCTTCTGCGTCGAAGTGGGTGACAACGCTGCGGCTGTAAAGGTAGAACCAGCTGCATGGGATGCCCCGCTGGTAGCGTTGTCCGTGCGTGTAATCCGCGGGGCACAGGAAGACATCGCGGCTTTTCGTGTACGGCGCCAGTGCCTCCGTCCACCAGAGCTTGCCGGGTATGTTGAGGGGAATCTCCTCGTACTCTATCAAGTACATCTGCAGACCGAGCAGCACCTGGTGCATGTTGCTCACGCAGAGAGTGCTCGCAGCGCGTTGGCGAGCTTGCCACATCGCCGGCAGTGCTATGCCCGCGAGCATGCTGATGATGAAGATCACGACCACCAGCTCGATCAACGTCATACCGCGACTGCGGCTGCGTGCACCGCTCCTGGCCATCGTCTTCGCCTCCATCCCGCTCTCAGGCAGCGAGCGACCGGTCGGCGGCGGAGAGCCCGCCTGTCATGACGGTTGAGGAAAGCGGATTCGAATCGGCGCAAGCGAACACAGGCAATGCCATGACGGCGAAAGCGATCAGTGCTCTAGGGTGAGAGTGGATTGCCGGCGGGAGAAGGCCGTGGGGGTAGCTGTGTGCGGACTGCTCAGTCTCGTACGTGCGCTGAACCACGGCGCCACCTCGGCTATCCCGGATGAGGCCCGCAGTTGGTCTGCGGACACTCACACTATAGTGCGTCGGCGGGAGCGCGTCAAGGGCACCTGTGATCGGTAATCGAAGAGAGCCGAAAGCCGCCGCGTCTGCGCAACCGTCTCCGTGTCACCCTCACCCCCGACGAGTCGGGGCCTCTCCCTGGAAGGGCGAGGGGTTGGCGCCGGGCGTGGGCACGCCCGCCCTGCATCTTGCGCGGTCGGCGCCTGCCCTGAGCGCGCGCTGATGGGCGCGGGGCTTCGAGCCGTCGCAAGCGAGACGCTTGCGCCACCAGATGTGGTCGCGAGGCCGCGTGCGCCGGCCCCGCGGTCAGGGCGATTCGGTGGTGCTCATCCGGTACACGTGCACGCCGAGCCAGGGGAAGTCGTCGGCCAACCGGCCGTCGCTCACCGGCACCGTGCGATCCTCGGACATGACCTCGGCCTGCTCGACACCGGAAGGCAGGCCCGCAAGGACCGCGCTCACGCCCGCGGCAAACTCCGCCGAATTGACCGCGATGACGTACAAGTTGCCCTGCCATCGCACGGCGCGGGCGTTCACCGACGGGTAACTGATGTCTTCCTCCGCCCGGACGGGGCGGAACGAACACGTGCGCTGCGGACCCTTGGTGATCTCCACGGTGACGGGAGCCGCCTCGCCGAACAGCAGGGCCTGCCCTAGTTCTGACCGGATCACTTCTGATGCCGCCTTGGAGTACGCCGCGAATGTCTCGCGCAGGACATCGAGGTCGTTGCGGTGATAGTAGGAGAACACGAGGACGCCGCGGGCGCCGGCGGCGAGGGCGCAGTAGAAATCGTGATACGCCTCGACGGGCGTAATGATGTCGTGTTGTTTGAGGTCGGCGATGTAATTGCCTCCCTCGTAGCGTCCCTGCTGGAAGCACATCAGTACCGCGATGGGCACGCGCTCGCCGTTCAGATAATCGCGGCCGACCGTAAACCCCGCCTGCTTGATCGCCTCGATCTCCGACTCGACGCGCCAGCGTACCCACGCGCGCGGCTGGTGGGCGTATTCCGTGTACGCGCCCGCGCCGATGATATCGAGATACGGAACATAGCGGGCGATGTCGTCGGCGGAGTAATGGCCGGGGATGTACATGAAGTTCGGGCGGCGCATGGGATCGCGTTTGCGAGTCCACGCGCTGAGGTCTTTGATGAGACTGAACTCGTCCTCGCGCCACCAGCGGCGTTCTTCGGGTAGATCCCACCAGGCGTGACAGTCGTACGCCGCCAGCCGCTCGATCTCGGCCTGTGCGGCGGCTTCTTCCTTTTCGCTGATATTCTCGAACGCGAACATGCCGGCGCGCGCGAGCTTGTCCATCAGCGGGACCTGCTCGCCATAGGTGTGGCCCATGTTCCAGCCCTGGTCCCTGAGCGCGAGCAGCTCCTCTTCGGTCCGGACCTCAAGGGAGTACAGGCCGAGGGGGAATTCCCTGCCCATGGGATATGGATAGTCGTCCTGGGGGATCTGGCCCCCGATCACCGCGCCGCCGGCGGCGACGCACATGAGTAGAAGCGCTGCAGCCGCCGCGTACCTCAAGCTGCTGCCAGAGATCATCGGTTTCTCCTCACCTCAACAGTACACACAGGGTATCCGAACCCCTGCCCTGCAATCCGAGCGAAACGGCTGAAACCCACCGAGGCAAGACCCCCCGCCACGGGCTTACCATTACCCACTTCTCCCTCGTGGCGCCACCGGAAAGGGTGGGCGTCGCATGCCGAGAGAATGGGTCGGCAAGGAACGCCTTATGGAGTGCGGGAGTTCACTCCCGCTGTGCAAAGCGGCGATTAATCGCCGCACTCCACAATGACGGCGAGTCAAGCTGCAGCCGTGTACACCCTCAGAGCCCATCTCGCATGCCCCACGGCGGCGCAAACAAGATGCGGGTAAATGATAAGCCGCCGCTGGCTGGCAAGCCTGCCTCTGGCAGGCAAGCTTCGCTAGCGCTCAGGGCGACAGTTTCGGCCGGTGACGAGCGCACACGCGCATCACGCAGCAACCTCACGCCCCAGGCCTGTCCTGCTCCAGGAAGTGGCTGCCGTCCTTGAGCCAGGCGTCCATGGCCTTGCCGGGATTGAACTCGTACGTCCTCTTAAGCGTCTTGAGTAGCTCCGCGTCGCCGAGTTCGCGGAAGATTGGGTCATGGGGATTGAACCGGTTGAAGGTGTAGATGCCGCTGACGCCGGCCTCCCACGCGCGCAGCGCCTCGCCGCGCCAGACCTCGATGGTGCCCTGCTTCTCGGGCTGGCTGGGGCTCACGACGCGCGACGCACTGAGTCATGCGTACACGGGGACGTCGCAGCGCTTGCCGAGCGCGACTAAGTTCTCCCACGGCTCCAAGTGAAAGTACCCGCTGCCGACGATGATATCAATCAGGCCGTCGTCGAGCCAGCGTATGAGATCGAGGCCGATGGCCTTGGCGTAGCCGACGGAATCCGGGACGCGGACCGCGATGAGCAGCGGGCGGCCGCGCTTGGTGCCGACTTCATCAGCCATCGCGCGCAGCCGGGCGATCAGTTCGGTCATCATGTCGCAGTGCTCCTGCGTCACCGGGTCGCCGGTCATCTGCGGCTTGAAATACACGGGATGGCGGAAGAAGTCCAACTCCATGCCGTCCACGTCGTAGCGCGTGCAGACGTCGTGGAGGATGCGAAAGACCTTGTCGCGCACCTCGGGAATCGCGTAGTCCACCGCCGACCAGCGGCCCCCGCCGTAGGGGAACTTGTCGCCCTTCTTGCCCATGAGGTAATCGGGGTGCGCCGTCTTCCATTCCGCGAACAGCGCCGCGTCGCCGGAGTCGTGGGTGTCGTTCATGCGCATCGACCAGAAGACTTCCATGCCATGCTCGTGGCCGAAGTCGGTGATGACCCGGAGCGAGTCGCGGCCCTGCTTGATCAGCTCGTGCGCCCAGTCGTCCACTCCGCGGTCGGCGTGTGCGCGCAACTCGGTCTCGTCGCTGTGGTGGGTGTAGACGTTGAAGACGCCGGTGCAGTAGAAGATGGCGTCCACGTGCGAGCCGACGAGCGGGGAGGTGCGCTTGCTCAGGAAGTGTTCTGGAGTCTTCGGCTCGCCGGGCTGGTGGCGCCAGGCGTCGTTGCCGTCATTGTTCATGATAATACGGCGGGTGCGGTGTGCGGCTTGCTTCCGGGCGTCGCTCATCGTCGACTCCTTCTGCTCTACACTGCGTGGGTCGGTGTCGCCAGCGCTCGCCGAGTTGCCGCGCGGTGTCAGCACTAGCAGCACGGCCGCTGCCAGGAGCAGGCAGCGCAAGGCCCGCGAGGATCCGGCGCGGTTCGTCTCGCGGACGGCGTCGTTACGGTTACAGTGCATGCATCACGTCGCGCAGCGTCGGATAGAGCCGGCGGTAGATCTCGTAACGCTCGTCGTACTGCGCCGCCGTCTCCGGGTTTGGCTCGTAGGTCTTGACGGCCCTGATTGTCTTGCCGACGGCCTCGGCGAGCGAGGAGTACTCCCCCACCGCCGTGCCCGCGAGGAGCGCCGCGCCAAGGCACGCCGCCTCGGAGACCGACAGCGATGACACCGGCCGCCCGAAGACGTCGGCCTTGAGCTGAAGCCACGTCGGGGACTTCGCGCCGCCGCCAATGGCCCGGATGTGCTCGACCGCGACGCCCGCGCGCTCCAGGTGCTCCAGGTTGAGGCGCATCTCGAAAGTCACGCCGTCGAGCAGCGCCTTGATGATATCGGCCTTCGTCGTGGCGAGGGTCAGGCCGAGGATGGCGCCTTTGGAAAACGGGTCGAGCCACGGCGTCCCCGTGATGGTGAAGTGCGGCAGCACCATCACCGGCGACGGGCCGCTCGTCGCCAGGCCGATCATGATCTCGTAGACGTCCATGCCCGCCGCCTCGGCGTCCTCGCGCTCCTGCTTGCCGAGGGTGTCTCGATACCACCGCAGCAGCGACCCACCGGTGAAGTTGAAGGCGAGGGTAATGTACATCCCCGGGGCGACGTGGTGGTAGCAGGAGTAATTCGATTCGAGCATGGCATCGCTCAGGTTGAGTTCCGAGAACGCGGGGGTGATGCACTCGACGGTGCCGGTGGCGTCCATCGCGATGCGCGGCTCGACAATGCCGGAGCCGAGCGCGCCGCACGGCTGGTCGTGCCCGCCGGTGACGACGGCGACCCCGCGCGGCAGGCCCAACTCGCCTGCCAACTCATCGCGCACCTTACCGATGACGACGCCGCTCGGCGCGGTCGCGGCGAGACGCTCGGGCTCCAGACCAACACGGGACAGTATCTCGTCCGACCAGCGCTCGGCGCGGACATCGAACGCCATGGTGCGCCCGGCGAGGGAGTAGTCAATCGCCGGCTCTCCGCAGAGGCGAAACGCCGTCAGGTCCTCGTAGCACAGGAACTTCCACGCGCGCTCGAAGACCTGCGGCTCGTTGTCGCGCCACCACATGATCTTGTTGATCGTATACATGGGGTTGAGC
>CP070648.1:1190632-1196683 GCA_020354555.1 Armatimonadota bacterium
GCGGCTAGGCAGTGGGCGCGGCGCAACACACAACTGTGGGGATGGAAGGCAGGATGAACCGGGGCATGATCCGCTTGGCGATGGAGTTCCCGTACAACAACCGTCTGATCGACGGGTCGAGCAGCGGCTATGCGATAGATTCGTGGCTGCGGCCTGGGATGGGCATGCCGCTTGGCAGCGGCGGGGCGACGCGGGGGTGTCGGCCGGCGGCGAGTTACTGGCTATCCTGGGGACGCAACCTTGACTCCGCGATCATCACGCAAAAGCTCGTGCCGTTCCTCGGCCGGGTGACAGCGGTTGGGACGGGGTCTGTCCTGGCGGTTGGGGCCATCGTTTTCGGCATATCGGTGCATGACCAGACAACGGCAATGACTGAGGTGAGGGCGGGCGCTATGACTTGGGCGGTCTGCGCGACTGACCTCTACCAGATCCCTAGTGTGCTACTCTGAAGTCAATGGGCCACATAGCCGATAGCGGAAAGAGCCTCGGCTGTTTCGCGGTCGAGCGCCGGGCGAGCTGGCTTGGCGGCGGCGGTGGTCTCTCGGTGCAGTGCGGTAATGCTGTCGCCGATGATGCCATAGGTCACTTCGCCGCGGGCGAAGGTCGAAGTCACATGGCGGGTGACGCTTGGTTGATGCAAGAGCGAACAACCGTCGAGTCCGGGCGCTTCGATTCCGGCGAGGGCCAACAGGGTCGGTGCGACATCGGCCGTGCCGACGATGCGGGAGACGATACCGGGCGCAACGCCCGACGTGCCGAGGATCAGCGGTATGTGGACGGTTTCCGTGTTGAGGTCATGGGAATGACCGAGCGTGCCGTGTTCCCTCCACGCTTCGCCGTGGTCGGCGAGGACGACGACGACCGTCCGGTCGTCAAGTGCGGCGAGAAGCTGCCCGACGCGAGCGTCGGCTTCTCGGATTTCGTCCTCGTAGAGCGAGTGTAGAACGGCGACCTCGCCCGCCGTGAGAGTGCCCGATTCCGCAGGTGATAGAAGGCCAGGGCGGATCTGGGTCAATGCGGCAATGTCCGCACGGTGACTCGCCGCAATCCGCCGCGTCCTGCTGCTGATACGCTGCGGGGCATACGGCGCATGAGGGTCGAGCAGATAGACGAGGGCAAAGAACCGATCCCTCCGGTGGGAGGCAAGCCATTTGCCTGCCATGTTGGTTATCGCGTCGTCATCGCCGCCGCGAAACACGAACGACTGAAAGCCCTGCGCGAAGCCGAAGCGGTTGGTGATGTGGGGATGAGTGGAGAAGGCGGCGGTCTGATAGCCGCTTGCCGCGAAACGCTCCGCAAGGCTGACGGCGCTCGCGCGCAGGCCTTCGTTCTCCCGGTCAATCACTCGGTCGGGATGAAGGCCGGTCAGGAGCGCGCGGTTGGAAATGAGGGTAGACGGCCCTGCGGCGATGGCGTTGTCGAACCGGAGACTTCTTTCCGCCAGCGCGTCCATGTTGGGCGTGAGGTTGCCGGTGTGTCCGTAGCAGCCCAAGTGGTCGGCGCGGAGCGAGTCAACGACGATGAGGACGAAACGCATCGGGCGAGGCAGCGGGCGCGAAGACCAGCGAAGATAGCGGTCCGAGCCGACCGCGAGGAGTCCAAGGACAACAAGGCTGGCTGCGAACACGCGCTTGTTCACTTGCACCTGTCTCCGTGTTGTCAGTACGACCGGGGGGCCTGCGATACCTGCCGCGCGGTGCGCGGGATTCGGCGGTCTGGCGGGGAGCGATTACGGCCCGACGTAGCCCAGGGACTTGAGCTTCTCGGCGTCGGCCTTGCTCGGCGGCGACGGTTGGCGTGACTCGGCGACGCGCCGGCCGTGGCGCTCGAAGGCCAGCAGCCGCGCGCGGGGCGCGGGTGGTGAAGGTGTACGCAGCAGAACTGCGCTATACGGGGGGATACTGATGGAGACTCAAGCGCCAGAAGCCGCGCGATTATTCGGCGACGTATCCTAGAGAACGCAGTTGCTCGACGGTCGCCTTCTGGAGCAAGATCGGACGACCTGGTCGGACATACTGCGCGTTCGTTCTCATGGTGCGCTTGTGGGCAATGGCGAGCGCGACCATGCCGTTGTCATTTGCGCGGCTGGCATTGGGGGAAAGGGCGATAAAGGTGTTCGTCTCTTCGGTCGAGACCAGCGCCCGATCAGCGGTATAGACTGCACACCACGGGCCTTTCTCGGCGATGATGGCGGAGCGACGGGCTACGTGTTCACCGAGGACATTCCTGCCGCGGGTCTTCGGAAGCGGTGTCGCATCGGCAAGTGCCAACACCGTCGGCGCAACGTCACACGTCCCCGCGAGGTCGCGGCGAACGGTGGGCGTAATCTGCGGGCCAGCAATGATGAAGGGCACCTTTGTCACATCGGGGTGCAGGCTACTGCTATGGGTGAGAGCTCCGGGGTAGGTCCAACCTTCCCCATGATCGGCGATGAGGAAGACCACGGCGTTCGCACCGACGGCTGCGATGACGCGCCCGATACGCTCGTCGGCATCGCGGATTTCGTCACAATACAGGCTATGCAGCGCGTCCAGTTCGGGCCGCGAGTATTGACCGTCCGTTACCGGCTTTTCAACGATGGAGAGGTCGGCGGCGTGGTCCCATATCGCGCCATCGGCAATCTGCGGTCGCACGTTGGGGCGCGCAAGCATTACCCGCGAGGCGTCCGAGGTGCGCCGCGGCCTGTACGGGCTATGCGGGTCAAGCAGGTAAAGCAGGGCGAAACTCTTTCCGCTCGTCTGCCGCTTCAACCAGCGGATACAGGAACCTGTCGCCGAGTCATCGTCGAGCGGCCACATAAGGAACAGGTCGAACCCTCGGCCGAAGCCGAAGTTCGGGCTGATGCGCGGCTGAGCAGAGAAGGCGGCTGTGCGAAATCCTGCTTCGCGTAAGTGTTCTACGAATGTCGGGATGTCGAGCCACAGCCGGAATTTCACTCGGTCGCACGAGTACGACGGGAGGCAACCGGTGAACAGGGCGGCGTTGGACTGCAGGGTTTCGGGCGCGGCGGAAAAGAGGTTCTCAAAACGCACACCTCGCGCTGCGAGTGCGTCCATGTTGGGCGTCAGCTTGCCGGGGTGCCCGTAGCAGCCCAGATGGTCGGCGCGGAGGGCGTCCACGACGATGAGGACGAAACGCGTCGGGCGAGGGAGAGGCGGCGGAGGCGAACGCAAATGGCGGTCGAGAGCGACCGCGAGGAGTCCAAGCGCAACAAGGCTGGCCGCGAGCACGCGCTTATTCACTTCCCCCCGTCCCCATATCGTCTATACGACGGGGGGGCGCGCGATTCCTGCCGCGGGGGCGGCGCCCGCGGGCGTGATGGAATACGCCGTGAACGCGATGGACTTCTATCGGATCCCGAGCGCTGCGCTGTGATCTTGGAGCCAGCGGTAGATGGCCGGGTAGGACGCGGGAACGAGTCGTTCGGGCGGCTCGTTGTGACGGAAGCCGTCAAGCGTGAGAAGACTCACATCGCGGTCAGCAGCTTCAGCGCGGCCCTGCATGGACACGGCGTGGGTGAACGGGACCGTCTCATCGTCGGTGCCGTGAATGAGCAGCAGCGGCGGTTCGCTGGGCGGCAGATGGTGAAACGGGGATGCATCGGTGGGCGACACATCGCCGAGTATCCTACCGCGAAGGCGGTGGTCCCAGTCGGGCGTGACGAGCGGAGCCGCGATGGTGATGATGCCCTCGACTCTTTGCTCGCGCGCCGCGGCGCAACCGAACCAACCGCCCACGCAGAGGCCGAGAAGGAAGACTTCGCGGTGGCCCAGCTTGCGAGCGTGGCAGATCGCGGCGCAGCAGTCATCGACCTGGGCGGGCCATTGCGCATCGGGCGCGCCTCTGTAGTCAACGCTCCACGCTTCGATGCCGTCGGCGGCGAGGGCGCGGCAGAACGCCGTGGCCCAGCGGTCGGCTCTGGTGCTACCGGAGGTGCCGCCGCCGTGAATGACGATGACGAGCGGGTCGCCCTTGGCGCCGACAGGCTGGAAATGGTCGTAAAGGTTGCTGACGTGTGGGCCGTAGGACACATCCATCTCAATGGCGACGCGGAAAGGATGCGGCGATCGGTGGCGCTGCAGAGTCGCGACGGCGCCGACAACCAGCAGAAGCGGCACGATGGCCAGGACAATCCGTGGTCTCATGTGGGCGCCTCTGCCGGGACGATGCTGCGCGCGCGGCTAGAGGTGAGCGTTGCGGGATCCGCGATGAGAAGAGAAGGGCTTAAGCGAGGCAGCGGGCGCGGAGACGAGCGAAAACAGCGGTCCCAAGCGACCGCGAGGAGTCCAAGCGCAACAAGGCTAGCTGCGAGCACACGCTTATTCACTTCCCCCCGTCCCCATGTGGTCTATACGACGGGGGGCGCGCCATACCTGCTGCGCGGCGTGCGGGATTCGGCGGTGCGGCGGCGGGGAGCGATTACGGGCCGACGTACCCCAGGGACTTGAACTTCTCGGCGTCGGCTTCGCTCAGCTCCGGCGGTTGCCGTGACTCGGCGACGCGCTGGCCCTGGCGCTCGAAGGCGAGCAGGGGCGCACGATTTGCCCGGGACGGCAGGCGCGCCTGCTGCTTCGGGTCGGTGACGAGGTCGTACGCCTCCCAGGTCGGGGCCGGGGGATCGGTCCACTCGCTCCAGTCGCCGGTGTTGTGGATGAGCACCTTGTCGTTGCGGCGGACGGCGGAACGGAAGCCGCGAGGCGTGGTGCCGGAGTCAACTTCGGCGAACACGGGGTGCGCCTGAATATCTCTGGTGGGGAGCAGGAGGTGGCCGCGCAGGGGGGACGCTGGGGTGATGCCGGCGAGGGCGAGGAAGGTGGGAGCGAAGTCAATGCTGCTGATGGGAGTGGAGACGGTGTGCGCCTTGCGCCCCGGGACGCGCAGGATGGCCGGGATGTGGAGCAGCTCGCGATAGAGGCTGCGCTGATGTTCGAGGCCGCCGTGGTCGAGCCACTCCTCGCCGTGATCGGAGAGGATGGCGACGACGGCGTGCCGGTCGTCGCGGATTGCGTCGAGGACGCGGGCGATGCGGCGGTCCACGTCGCGGATCTCGGCCTCGTAGAGCTGATGCAGGGCGTTGACCTCGGCGCGGGAGACCTCATCCGGGCCGGAGGGATTCTCGACGATGCGCGGGCAGCGGGTGTTGGGGCGCAGGGGGACGTCGCCCTTGCGGATCGGCTCGCGCATGGCGGCGAGGCGTTGGGCGAGCGCCGGCGGCACCGTGCTCGGGGCGTACGGCTCGTGGGGGTCGAAGAGGTAAAGCAGGACAAAGAACCGGTCGTCGCGGTGCTGCTGCATCCAGCGCAGGGAGGCTGTGGTGGCGCGGTCGTCCTCGAACGGGTTGAGGACGAAAGTCTTGAAGCCCTGCTGGAAGTTGTAGGGCTCGGCGAAGGCGGGATGGGCGGCGAAGCAGGCGGTGGCATAGCCGGAGTCGCGGAAGTACTCGGCGAGGGTGGTGGCGGAATCGGGCAGGGAGCCGTCGCCCGGCGGCGCGACGTCGTGGCGGTACATGCCGGTGAAGAGGGCGGAGTTGGAGGGCAGGGTCCACGAACTGGGGGCCCAGCATTCCTCGAAGCGGATGCTGCGCGCGGCGAAGGCGTCGATGTTGGGCGTGAGGTCCTCGGGGTAGCCGTAGCAGCCCAGGTGATCGGCGCGGAGGGCGTCGGTGACGATGAGGAGGAAGCGCTCGGGGGTGGGCGCGCGGAGGGAATGGAACACCCAGACCCCGGAGACAACGACGGCGACGAATACAAAGAGGATGGCTAGGCGCTTCAAGCGGCGTCCTCCGAAGGGATTATAGCATACCGGCGCGGGCGGCGGGGGCAACAGGTTGGCAGGCGAGGGCGGCTGCCCCACCATCGCGGTCACGCGCGCGCTGCGACGCGGGGGCGGTGCTCGGCGGCGGTGATGTGCAGCGAGGGGCTGGGGATGCAATGATGAAGAGTAACGGCAAGCAGACGCTGGCGATCGTCCTGTCATTCGCGGTGATGATCTTCGCGGTGCTGGGGATCATGTGGAGCAGCCTCGATGGACGGATGGCGGGATGCGAGCAGC
>CP070648.1:1196783-1209673 GCA_020354555.1 Armatimonadota bacterium
ATGAATGGCTCCGTAGCAGGACCCCGCTACGAACCTGCAACCTTCCGGAGACCCGGCCTGCGTGGGCCGCTAGCTCCGCTCAGACGCTGTGACGGTTCTGACGCTACCTGGGGCACTGCCACCGGTCGGCGCCGGACGTCAGAAAGACCGCCGGATACACGTGATACGCGATTTCCGCCGGCCCCGCCCAGCAACGAAGAGTAAGGTCGCACACGCGACCGCCGTATCCTCAACGCTCCGGCGCGGGTCGCCGCCTCCACACGTTGTACGGTATTAGATTAACCGGTGGTCCCGCCCGCACTTCGAGGTCACGAGTTCGCCGCGTTGGGGGTGTAGCTCCCCGTTCTCCGCGAATCGCTGTATCGGCTCGTCGGCGACCGACGAGCAGCGCGTCCGCGGTCGCGCCGGCCGTCCGGCTAGCGCTTCGCGGTGTAGACCGCCACCGGACGCCATACCCCGCCGAGGGAGCCTTCGGCGCCACATTGGACTGCGACCACGTTCTCGTCTCCCGGCAGCACGTAGTCGGTGATGTCGAAGTCGAACGGCATCGCCCATGAGTCCGGGTGCTCTTCTGCGGGATGGCGATACGCAAGCTCGCCATTGACGTAGAACGAACCGTACTCGTCGGTCGCGCCGACGAACATCCGCACCCGCCGTCCCGCCCAGTCTGCGGGGACGAAGAACCGCGCGCGGCCCCACGCGGCGAGGTTCTTCCATTGGCCGCGTTCCCCGCCTTGCTTGTACCACTGCGACAGCGTCGAGGCGGTGTCCCACGCGGAGTCATCCAATTCGGGCGCGAACCACCGCTCCGCCAGCCCCACGCCCTGCCGATCCAACTTGATCCGCCACACGTCGGGCAGCATGACCGACTCGTAACCGGCGAGGAATTGCGATGAGAACGGCCACAGCTGCTTGACCGCCAGCAGGCGGCGGTTGAAGCGTGCGCGCGCCGGTGACGCAAGCACGAAGTCGTTGTCCGCCGCGAGCATTTCGTCGAACAGCTCCACGCAGCGCTCGCCCGCGTTCAAGGCGGCGTCGTAGTCGAAGCCGACCGCGATCGGAAGCTGATCGCTGCCTGGGGCATCAGCCGCGCGCGCCTCGCGGCTCAGAGGCATCGCCGCGAGGTAACCGGTCAGGAAGTCGAAGGCGTAGCGCACCATCTGCACGCGCTCGCGCTCGACCGCAGTGAGCTTCGCGGCCTCGGCGTGGCGCAGGGATACGCGCATGCGGTTGATGAGCTGCGGCGGGAACATGCGCCACAGGTTGTCGTCGCCCCACCCGGGGTTCGTGGCGTTCCGCGCCCACGCGGACGCGAGGGCATGGTAGTAATCGTACATCGCGGGCCCGGCGGCGCCGAAGAACCTGCCGCAGAGGTCGCGCAGCAACGCCTGCGGGTTTTGCGTCGAGTCCCACAGCATCTGGGCATTGAAGTAGTAGTTCGGGAAGGTGGACGCCCAGGACTTGTATGATTCGAAGGAAACGCCGTGCACCCCGAGTTCGCGGTAGCTCTGCATCGCCCGCGCGTTGGCGTCGAACAGTGGGCAGTGCAGCGCGAAGACGTAGGGAATCGGATCGTACTCGTAGAGATAGACGTGGCTGCTCGCCGCGCACCAGCGCGCCAGCCACTGTCGCATGACGCGCCGCGACTCGGAGACCGGATCCGCGATCGAGTGCGCGGGGTCGAAGGTGGCGCAGAAGAAGACCGCCAGGTTGGGGTGAACCTTCTCGCGCACCGGCGGGTGAACCATGGCGCTGTAGGCGTAGATGGAGATGAGCTTGTCCGGGAACTCGCGCGCCACCGCCTCGGCCACCTGATTGTAGAACACGAGCATGCGGTCGGTGACCGCGCGCAGCTCTTTGCCCTCCGCGTCGCGGTAGCTGGCGTCCAGCGCCGTGCAGTTCGGGCACTGGCAGAAGTCGCCGTTGTCCTCCACGCACAGCGAATACGAGTTGGCGCCGGGGTGGGCGCGGAAGTAGGCAAGCAGGTGATCGGCGGTGATACGGATGACGTCCGGATTGGTCGTGCACGGCTGCGTTGGGCGACGCTCCTCCTGCACCAGAGCGTAGTACTCGGGATGGGCGTCGAAGTGCTCCTCCGGCGGAATCGGGGACAGCAGATTGTGGCCATGGGCGATGCCGCCGTGCCGGGTGAGACAGTTGCGGCGCGCCCATTCATCGAATCGCGGCATCGCGTTGGGGTCGCCGTCTGGATTCCCGTACGCGTACCAGATGACGCGCAGCGGAAACGACGGAGTGTAGGGGCCCGCCGCCGGCTCGACCGAAAGCGACGGGCGACTGGGGATGCATTCCCCGATCTCGCCGGGGATGACCCAGCGGCAGCCCAGGCGGTAGAGGAAACGGTACACCGCGTGCCACGTCTGCTCCTCGGAGCCGCCGGCGATGACCAGATTCCGGCCTTGCGCGGTGCCGAGCCGCACCGCCGCTCCCAGTGCGGGTTCGACGCGGACGACCAGCTTGGGTGCCGTCCCCGCGCGCGGTATCGGGGCGCCGACGATACGCTCCACGTATCGGGCAAGCTCATCGGCAGGGCTGGCGGCCGCGGAGCCTCTGGCCTGGATGACGCATTGGGGGGCCCCATCCCGGGCTATCACGAAGCCGCTCGCCCGCGACGGGCTGGCGACGGCAAGAGCGAAGATGCTGACGGCGAGGACGCGTGCGGCAAGCATAGAGTGCCTCCGGCTTCAAGCCCGTCCGGAAACGTGGGGAGACGGACCGAGATGTCACCCGGCGCGCCGAAGTGACGCCCGGATATGGCCTCGACTTCGCCGAGTTTTGCGAGGCTCCCTTCACCCAGCGATGCAAGCGGCGCGTGGCCGCTACATAAGGTGGTGCCGCGGGAAGCGAAAACCCTGCGCGGCCAGCGCAACCGCAGGAAGGTATGGGCCCGGACGGCCGCTGAGGTAGCTCGGTCTGTTCACCCGGGGCGTCACGCGGCGGTTCGCGGCTTGGGCTCCTCGTATGGCTTGGGCGGGGGGACCGTCCCGTACACGTCGTTGTCGGCGCCGGGGCCGAACCTGCGGTGTGCTTGCGGCGGGTCAGTATCCCACAGCGACGAGGTGATCTTGGAGAACAGTATCGCCAGCACCGCCGCCAGCGGTACGCCGTACCTCCAGAAGTCCGCCACCCCGACTCCGTGCACCAGTGGCGGCGTGAACGCCTGCGGGGCGGCGAGGGTTCCCGCAATGAGCACCAGGTACGGGGGAACGAACCACCAGGCGGTGGCCAGACGAACCCGCTTATTCTTGGCCGTGGTGCTGCCGACGTCGAGCACGCTCACGAGCAAGACGCACATCCCCGCCAGGCCGAGCAGCGACGCCTGCACGCCCACGCGAGGGTCAGCCGGACCCCGGAAATGCCACGCCGCCAGGATGATCCCAATCGCGACCGCGAGTGCTACCGAGGTCACGTCCGCAAGCCAGAGCGCGGTGCGGTTCGCCCATCGCCCTTCGAGCAGCAATCCGCTGAGCTTGTAGTGGCGGAAATTGGTGCGGATGTGCAGCAAGACGATGAACCACAATGTGAAATAGGCGCCGAGCGCGAGCCAAGGCGCAGGCAAGGGCGGCAGGTCGGGCAGGGTGCGCGCCAGCGGGAGTATGCCGATGGCGAGAGACGCGCCGCCGACACAGCCGATCGTCACCTCCATCGCTCGCCACCAGTTGAAGGAGCGGTGCCCGAATGCGCGTATCTCGATCAACTGGATGAACATCCCGACCAGGAAGCCGAACCCCCAGCCCATGTAGCCGTAAGTCAGGCCGACTAGCCCGACGTGTTCCCGGCGCACGACGCATACGATAGCCATGCACAGGAACGCGCCGAAGGTGCGGGCCCAGGCTTCGCTGCGCGGAGGCGTGAGGCGGATGCCAATGAGGTCTATCAGAACCCAATAGGCGATGTGCGCGGTGAGGATCATCCCGGCGGCAAGGATGATGATTGCCCACGGCGACCACCCGCCCAGCGCCAGGCCAAGCGCGCCGCCCCCGATGCCGCCCCACAGGCCAGTGACGAAGAACAGTGCGCCGAGCCCGTAGGCCGCGTTGAGGTGGCTTGCGCTGCGGGAGAAGTGGGCCAGCTTGACGTGGCTCATGAAGCCGCCGTATGCGAGGCCGCACGCGGCGACCGCGGCTATGTACAGGCTCGCCTGCTGCCAGTCCGCGCGGCCCGATACGAGACAGATCGCGAGGGCGATCAGCGCCCCCGGCAGGGTCGCGCCGGGCGCGCCTCCGTAGCAGCCCCGTATGCCCCAGCCGATCCCGCCCGCCAGCGCCACCAGCAGGACGGCAGCCACGCCTACGGCACCAGTACCGTCCACACGTTCCCTCCGTTCAGCAAACCGCCGGCTTCCTCGGCGGTGATTTCGGAGGGCGCGGCGTCGTTTCCTCTCGCTGTTGGCGCGGCGAGAGACTTGGTCACGGAAGGCAAGTGGCAGGGCTACATGTACGGCAACCGGGGCAGCATGCGGCGGTCTGTGGCGCCTGTCCTCCAGGCCGGAGGGCCACCCGTCTTCGAGCAGGCTGGTTCCTGAGCGGCGCGCGGCCCGCGGTTGTTCGCTTGCGGGTTCTTGTCGGCGGAGAGTCCCTGCGAACCGCGGCTAGTTGCGGTGCGTAACCGGAATCACGAACCGCGCTCGGCGACCTCGCCTCGCACCTGACCGGAGTCCTCCCCCCGCGGCGTGCGCAGCAGGAGCGACACGATCCCGCGCACCGGGCTTACGTTCTCGACCGTGGCGCCACGCGGCGGCGCCAGAGACTTGTCGGTCAAGTTGAGGATGGCGCCGATGCCCGCCGAAACCGCCAGTTCAGCTACTGCCTCGGCGTGGTTGTCATCCGTCGCGATCACGGCAACGCTGAGCCCGAGCGTTCGCGCCGCATCCGGCAGTTCTTCGACGGGTCTGACGAGCAAGCCGTTCACCTCCTGTCCGACGTGTCTGCCGTCGTGACAGAAGGCGGCGGAGATGATGCACCCAACGCTGCGGAATTCCTCGATCAAGCGCGCGTACTTCGACAGGCGCTCACAGCCCAACCACGCGGCGTGGCGCTGCTCGGCCAGGCCTGCGACGCGACGCAGATTCCGGCACAGGGCCTCGACGGCGTAGCCCGCGCTGCGCCGCCCCCAGTGGCCAATCGTGGAGAGATCCTTGCGCACCAACGCGGTGGAGATGCCGACGCGCAGTGCCAGTTCAGCCGAAGCCACGTGTTGCACGCCCTCGCGACTCAGCTCATTCAGCGCCACCAGGTATCGTGGCAGGCGCTGCCTGACTCGGGGCGGGACGTTCACAGCCGGGCGCTCGCTGCGCAGCGACTTCAGGTCCACCAGCGCTTGCACTAACGACCGGCCATTGCGCCCGCCGTTGAACTGCGCCGCGAGGCCGCACTCTACCCCCCCGTCGGATTCGAGGATCAGGCAGGAGTCCGACCGGCATTCGCGGCAGGACGAGACGCCCTGCGACTTGACGCAGGCGTAGACGGCACATTGGTTGCCTTCGCTGTGCCGCGTCTTCGAGTTGCCCAACGCGCAAGCGGAGCATTCATGCTCCAGGAAGTGCTCGCACGTGGCGCAGCTTACCAGGCCACAGATGCTGCGGGGTGCACGATGCCACACATCATGACGTGCGCTTTCATTCCGCATCGCAGTGTCCCGCACTCGGCCGCGCGCGGCGACCCAGGATCCGCGACAAAGTGACTCCCATCATCTAGTGATGCCTCCCCGGTTCAGGTTCCTTAGCCCCCATTTACCATGCACGGTTGACGCCGGTTGGGCAATTGTGGATATCCACAATACGCATCGCAAAAGCACGTTCGCGAACCGGGGCGCCGGAGCAGAGGTGCCCTGCGGGCAACGTGCGCATTTCTCGGCGTACAGAATTGCTGGCGTCGGCCGTTAGACGACGCTTACGGCGGCTTCGACCAGCACTCTCCACTGCAGCCATGCCGGGCCTTAAAGTGCAGGGCGAGTGCAACGTGAGCCGCGCGGTTCGGGATACCGGGCGGCGGCTCAGTCGCCTCGCAAGCCGCGCCACCAGCATGAGCGTCACCTCGCCTCGAGTGCCGCTGGCGAGCCGAAGCGACAAGGCGGCATAACATGAAATGCAAAAGAGGGAACAGGCGACAGAAAGTGAATACTCTCCCTTGGTTGGCGCTTACGCGGGTATGGCGGGCATGCAGCGCAGACACGGTTCAAGTCCCAGCAATCCCATCTACTCTAATCGGCCCGAAGAGCGCAGCGTATGGTGATCAGACGGTGACGCTGCGGATCCGCCTTACCCCCACGAGCCATGTGCGGGCTTGACGTTTGGTCTTCCGGCACAGGGCGCACGCCGCGGCATGGCAATGTGCTGACGGTGAGCGCGACGCCGGAAATCGTTAACTGTATTAATAAAATAACATATTCTGGTCAAGCTGGACAAGGGAACGGGTAATAGAAAAGGAAATATTTCCCTAGTTGCCACATGGGTTAAGTGGGTCGCTGGCACTCCAGCCCCGACGGCTGAGTGTGCGCAGAGGTGTTTAACCGTGCTGTTTCATCGTAGCTCTGCCGCTGCGGGACGCACCGCTTTCTCGTGGAAGGACTGCCGACGTGCGTCGGGACAACTGAAGACAGCGAGGTGATGTTGCGAGAGAGCCGTTGTCTCGCGGGGGCGCGCGCAGGACGTGAGCGTGCGATGCCCCAGCCGATAGTAGCGACGAGGGAAACGGCCATTAGCCCAGGCCACCGTGTTCGAAACACTTAAGGAGGAGGGATCAAGAACAGATGACCTGGTCACGCAAGAGCGGTGCCTTATTGGGCACGCTGGTTGTATTCACTGCTATTCTGGCGACTGCTGCGGTGCCGGCTGAGGCGCAGTACACCAAGCTCTACAAGTTCAGGAATGTGACGGGAGTCACGCAGCCATCCGCGCACGTCACGCTCAACGGACTGGAATCCATCGTTGCGCAGTACGCCCGCCCGACGCCGTGGGTTCCAGCGACGGTAGGCTACTCGGTGGTGAGCGGCGTCTTCTGCACCACGCTCGACTTCAGCGGCTACGACGTGGCGAAACGGCTGTTCGTGGAGATCGGGTGGAGCACTGCCAATAACAGCTGCCGGCTGCGCGACATGCGGTGGGGCCTTGGGCAGCCGGTCTATGCGACACAGCTCGAGGGTACGCCCGGCGGCGGCATCTTGTTCTATGATTACCCGGAGGAGGGCCAGGTGACCGTCGTGATCACCAACGACAACCCCGAAACCGGGCAATGCATCGCGCTGGCCGATGTGGACTTCGGGGTCGCCGGCTCCGAGTTGGACCTGGAGGAACTCAGCCGCCTCGCCGATGCGGGGCTGTTGGAACTGTATGTGGCGGCGATCGACGAGGACCTTGATGTGCTGCGCGAGGAGATCGCGTACTACGCGGCCGAGGGCATCCTGCCCTCGCCGTCGGACAACAGCCTCCTGCGCAAGGTTGACAAAGTCGCGGCCCTGAAGCACGACGGGCTCACATCATACCTTGACGGCGACACGGGGCGGGCGCTGTTCTACTGGGGGAAGGCGGCGCAGCAGATGGAGACCTTCATCTCTGAGGTCACGAACATATCTACGAAGGGCAATCTGCCTGCGGATATCTACCAACGGTGGATCGTGGACGGCGGGGGCGGGGAGATCGCGACGGCTCCCGAGATACGCGACGCCCTGCTCGCGCTGCCGGAGGGCCAGGAACTGCAGAGCCTGCCCGCGCTGCCCCCAGGCACACCGCTGCCGGCCTATCCCGGGCTCGACCCCGCCAACTATCGCCAGTGGCCGATCACCGAGCTGTGCCCCGGTGAGTTCACCGCGTTTGTCGTGTCCGGCGCGGCGCTCGGCTCGGGAGTCATCATGCGCGGCGCGGCGCTCGATCAGGACGGCGTGCCGTGGTTCGAATGGATCGAGCAATCGGTTGCCGAGCCGTTCGTGCTCGACACCCAGCCTCCGGAGATTACCGCCGTCAGTGCCACCCCGGCCCAATTGTGGCCGCCCGATCACTCCATCATTGACATGACGTTGGACGTCACGGTGGACGACCCCTTTGCGGTGTGGTACATCGCGGGCGTGGAGAGCAATCAGCCCGAGGATGGCACCGGCGACGGAGACTACGCGCCGGACTGGTGGCTGGATCCGAACGATCCGCAGTCATTGCAGCTGCGGTCGGAGCGCTCGGGCAGCGACCCGACGCAAGTGCGCGAATACACCATCACACTGATGGCGATCGACACCGCCGGCAACCTGTCCGAGCCGAAACTGCTCAAAGTGAAAGTGTATCACGACCAGAGCTAGGGTGCTCGGGCGCGCAGCTGACAGTGCGTGCCGCGATGCCGTCTTGGAACGTGGTGCGTGCCGATCTTGTACGCACTCCGTGATGATTCGCTCTCGGTCGCCGCGCGGCTGCACGAACGCAGCGGCGCGGCGACCGCCAAACGGCAGCCGCCGGAAGAGGCCCTCGCCTTGGCCGCTAGTCCTCCCCGCGCGAGCCAGTGTGTGACACTGTAATGGCCTCAAGTGGTGCAAGGACAACTGGGAGACGGCTATGGAGCACAGCTCTGAGTCGCGGGGCGATCGTCCTGGCGGTGCTGGTGCTCTTGATCCTGCTTGCGCCGTGGCTCACGTTCATCGAAGTGCGCGCGCTGGATGTGCTATATGCGCTGGCACCGACGCGTCAGCCCGACCCCCGTGTCGAGATCATTGATATCGGCGATGACCCCGCACCGTACGAGTACCTGCGCGACCCGCGCGATTCGCCGACTGATGGCTGCGAGGTGCCCCGGGAGGCATATGCAGAGGCGGTGCGGCGTCTGAACCGATGGGGCGCGGGGGTGATCGCATTCGACCTGATGTTCCGCCGCAGGTGCGAATACGAGGACGATGAGCTTGCGGCTGCCTTCCGTCAGGCGGGCAACGTCATCGTGGCGGCGACGACGCAGACCAGGCCGGGGGCTGTCGGGCTGCAAGATCCGGTGCCTCCCCTTCAAGACGCCGTGTGGGCCGTCGGCTCACCGGTAGCGCATCAGCCCAACGAAACCGTGCGATCCGTGCCCCTGGTGGTGCGCGATCACGACACCGGGCGGGAATACCTGGCGCTGTCCCTACTGGCGTTCCAGCGATTCATGGGCGTCAAGCCCTCGGAAACGAGGCTCAGCGAGGGGCGCTGGCTATTGACCGCCGGACGCAAGGTGCCGCTGCTGACAGGCGAGCGCATCAGCCTGCTGCCGTTGGGTGTGGCGAGCGACGCCGACGACTCTGAGCAGAGCGCCATCGCCGCGGTCGAAGTCGTGCGCGGCAGCGACGTCGAGCTGATCCCGGGGCTGAAGACGTGGAATAGCCTGCTGGTCAATTGGGCGGGGCCGCAAGGGACGATTAGGCCTCATGGGCTGAGCGAAGTGCTCGCCATTGACGACGACGCGCGGGGGCGCGAGTTGTTCGAGGGCAAGGCTATCATCATCGGCCGCGAGGAGTGGGACGTGCACTGGACCGCCATGGGCGCCATGCCTGGTCTGGAAGTCCAGGGGAACGCGCTGCAGACCCTGCTGTCCGGAGCATTCATCCGCCCCATGTCCCCGTGGGCCATGTTGGCGGTGACGGCCCTGTTCGCCTTTGCGACCGCGTCGGGCGTACGGTGGCTCAGAGGAGCGCGCGCCGTCGGCGTTGTCTTTGTACTCACGGTGGCGGCGGTGATCCTGGCGCGTCAACTCCTGGTGCAGCAGGGCATCTGGATGTACGTGTTCTACTGCGCGCTGGGCATCTGGCTTGCGTGGGGCATGACGACGGTCGCCGAAAGCGACAAGGTGACGGCGTTGCTCGGGCGGTTCGTGCCGTCGTTCATGGGCAAGGCTGAGGCGCCGCGCCTGGGCGAGGTGCGCACGCTGGACGCGTCCATCCTGTTCTCGGACATCCGCGGCTACTCGAGCACCGCCGAGCAGTTGTCCGCTGCGGACACGCTGACGATGCTGCATTCCTACCACTCGGCGGTCGAGGACATCATCGCCGAGCATGGGGGCACGATCGTGAAGACGCCCGGCGATGCGGTGCTCGCCGTGTTCTGGCAGGAGCGAAAAGGCGTCAGTCACGCGGCCTGTGCCCTGCGCGCGGGCCGAGAGATCCTCGCCGATCTGCCGGTGCATGCCCGCGAGTGGGAAGCTGCGGGGGTGCGGCTGGAGATCGGGGTCGGCATCAACGCGGGGCCGGTGGCCATAGGTCTGGTGGGCAAGCGTCATCTGGAACCGACCGTGATCGGGGACCCCGTCAACGTGGCGCAGCGCCTCGAGGATCTGACGAAGAGCCTGGGCTACCCGCTCATCTTCAGCGAGAGCGTGCACGAACGACTTGGTGAAGACGTCGAGGCCACCTGTCTCGACGAGGTCATTCTGAAGGGCCGGAAAACGCCAATCAGAGTCTACGGGTGGGTGTGCCCGGAGAACCTGGGTCAGATGCCCGAGCGGGGCGCTGACCGCGGCAATAAGGAGAGCAGTGAATGAATCCCACATCGCCCTCTTGTGCAAGCGGCCGTCGTTGGCTCGCACTGTGGGTAGCCTTGGGCTATCTGTGTCTTTTCACTTTGCACGACACGGCGCATGCAGCGAAGTCAACGTTCACGCTCCAATCGGCGCGTGGTAAAGTCGAGCTTCAGGTCGGCGGCAAGGGGGCGTGGGTTGCGCTGAAGCGGGGCACACGAGAAGCGTCGCCGGGCGACCGCATCCGCACCGGTGCCGACAGCTCCGTTTACATCGTGACCGACGACGGAGCGCGCGTCGCGGTGGGCCCGAAGACCGAGGTCGTTCTACGCGAGCCGGACAAGCCCCGCGGGTGGCGGGTCGTCGTAGGGCGGATCCTCGCTGCCATCACCGGCCCGCGGCAACTGGAGGTGCGCGCGCCGGCCGCAGTCGCTGCTGCGGAAGGCACGACATTCCAGGTTGAGGTGAGCGAGGACGGCACGACCGTGCTCACCGTGGTCGAGGGCACAGTCGCGTTCTTCAATGACGCGGGCAGCGTCACGGTGCAGGATTCACAGCAAAGCACGGCGCAGGTTGGCCAGGCGCCGACGCGCCCGATCGTCGTTGACCCGTCGAGTCTCATCGCGTGGGAAGCCAACCTGCGCACTCTAATCATCGAGCTGGAGTGCCCTCAGGTCAGCACCGACCCCGCGCAGCTCGAGCAAGAGCTGAACCAGCGGCAAGGCGCTGTGGAGCAACGTCCCGAAAACCCGGCGGCACGCGCCGCGCTGGCCGAAGTGCTGCTCGATGTGGGCCGTGCCGAGGAGGCGCTGGCGCAGGCGGAGCAGGCCGTTGGGCTCGCGCCGGACCGGAAGGCGCTCCGCGGTGTCCTGGGCTACGCGTTGCTGCGGGCAGGCCGTCCGGACGAGGCCCGCGCGGAGTTCGTGGTCGCAGCAGAGGCCGAGCCGGACAGTGCCCGGTGGCAGGTCGGGTTGGCGCTTGTCGCTCTGGGGCAACGTAATGCGGAACCTGCCGTGGAGTCATTGCAGCGCGCCGCACGTTTGGCGCGGGATGATCCGCGGCCCCATGCGTACCTGGTCGCTGCACACCTGCGGGCAGGCGACCTGCAACAAGCGGCGGCCTCGGCTGCCGAGGCCGTTCGTCTCGGGCCCGATGACTACCTTGCCAACACGTATCTTGCCTACGTCCGCCTCGCACAGGGACAGCCGGAGGACGCCATTGCGGCCGGCCGCAAAGCGGCGCAGGCGGCTCCACAATCAGCCCTTGCGCACGAAGCATTGGGGACCGCCCTGCTTTTCGCCGGGGACTTTGCGCAGGCGCGGCATGAGCTGGAGAGTGCGGTCGAGTTCAATCCTCTCTCGGCCGGCGCACACCTGACGCTTGCCAAACTGATGGCGGCGGAAGACGAACTCGAGCCCGCGCTCCAGCAGGCGCAAGTGGCGGTGGCGCTCAATCCGCAGAGCGCTCCGGCGCGCAGCACTTTAGGATTGCTGTTCCTGTTAAACAACGACCCACACCGCGCCGGCGCGCAGTTCCAGCAGGCGTTGGCTGCGGATCCGAGTCTCTCAGAGGCGCGCACGGGTTGGGGCGCGGTATTGCTCAAGCGCGGCCGCTTGCGCGAAGCGCTCGACCAGCAGAAGGCTGCGGTGTCGCTCGATAC
The DNA here is from genome assembly GCA_020354555.1 of Armatimonadota bacterium. Classification (NCBI taxonomy): domain Bacteria; kingdom Bacillati; phylum Armatimonadota; species Armatimonadota bacterium. The sequence goes on from CP070648.1 coordinate 1,208,919, forward strand.
CGACTCGGCGTCGGCTCACGCGAATCTCGGCGGCGTGTACGCGTCGCTGGGCCAGATGAGCCTGGCCGTGGAGCATCTCGGCCGCGCCATCGAGCTGCAGCCCGGCTGGGGGCTCCCTTACGCGAACCTCGCCCTGGTGCATCTGGAGCAGAATCGCTTCCGCGAAGCGCTCGACGCGGGCGAACGGGCAGTAGCGCTCGGCGAGCTGTCGCCCTTCGTGCACACGGTGCTGGCGCGGATCTACATGCGCCAGGGCCGCAGCGCTCGCGCGCTTGCCGAACTGCGGCAGGCGGTGGCGCTGGATGAGCAATACCCGCAGGCGCGTTTCCAGCTCGCACAATTGTATCTGGCGCAGGATCGGTCTCGCGATGCCGTACGGGAGATACTCACCGCGGTGACTACTGATCCATCCGCGATGCTCGAGACGCGGCGCTATGCCCGGAGTGAGAACACTCTGTCCGGCGGAAGCTACGACCGCCTTCATTACGACGTGCGGCACAGCGACCAGGCCGACGAAGGGCGTTTGAGCTACTTCGCCAGCGGCCTGCTGGACGACAGCGACGGCTTCCGCGCCGTGAACCAGGATGGCTCGGAGAAGTTCCTGGAGGTGATCGCCGGGCAGCAGGCCGAGCCGACGCGGCAGGTCGTCTTCTTCGGCACGTTGTTGGATCGCAAAGGCGGCTTGCCGGGCCCCGTCACGGCTACCTCGATCGGAGACGGCGACGATCGCCAGGGTTTCCTGGGCTATGACGCGG
>CP070648.1:1209773-1212354 GCA_020354555.1 Armatimonadota bacterium
CGATCGGCTCCTGGATCACGAAATACGCTTCATCCCCCCGGTTGTACGCCACAAAGGCGAGCTGGAATCGCTCCACCATTCGCTGCTTGCGCGAGGCGAAATCAGGCAGCAGAATCGGCCCCGTATCCACCTGGTAGATATTGCGGATGTCGTTGACATTCATCGTTTTGATCGGAAACTCGATGGACGCGCGGTGCCGCCCGGCCTCGTCGGATACCTCGACGCGCCCGTTGAGAACGCGGTTGGCCAGCGTGGCTCTTACGATCTCCTCGTCGGCTTCGAGCACTTCCGCGGCCTGCATCCGAACGTCAATGCGGACATCGTCGAAACGCTCCGCGTTGGCGGCGACCGTGTTGTTGACCTCGTAGGGCACGCCGACGCGGATCAGGATGAACTCCTGCGCCGAGAAGATGCCGCAGAAATCGTAGCTCGGATCGAGGAAGAGCACGCCCGTGCCATAGGTGTCTTCCCCCTTGCACGAGGCGACCAGGTAGTAGTCCTGTGCCGCATTCTCACGGTCGTCGGTGATCGTGCAGCGGGCTTCAACTTGGATACGCGCGTTGTTCGAACGCCCCGGAGTGACGAATGTCACGAACGAGCGGCTGAAATCACAGGTCTGCATGATACCCCTCCCTGCGGCGCGCCGGCGTTGGCGTCAACCCGATTCGGCGCGCCGTTGCCGCCCCCTGCTGCAAAGCATCGCTCCAACGCGGTGCGCCTCCCGATGCCGCAGGAGACCCTCCGCGCCGCGCTGAAGAAGTGGTCGCAGGAGGCCCCGCCCATGCGCGCTCGCGAAGTGCAGGATTTGCTCGTCGCATTGTCCCCGCCCCTCGGCGGGGAAGAGGGATTCCGCTTCGGCGACCCCGACGTGGAGACTACCAGCATCCTCGTCACCTGGATGGCGACGTGCGACGCCATCCGAACCGCCGCCGACAGCGACTGCAAGCTCATCGTCTGCCATGAGGATCCGTTCTTCCCCTACAGCGGCTCGGGGGCTCTCGAAACCTCCATTACGTGGCGCGTGAATCGAAACCGCATGGAGCTACTTTCACGCCATGCCATGACCGTGCTGCGCGCGCATGGCACCCTCGACCGCCTGTGCGTCGTTGACGAGTTCGCGCGTGCCGCGGGGCTGCGCGGCGACGTCGTCGCGGACGGCCTGGCACGGACCTTCACCATCCCCGAAACGACCCTTGTTGACCTTGCCCGCGCGATCAAGGCGAGCCTCGGGATGAACCGCCTGCGGGTCGTGGGGGACCTCGCCCGACGCGTCACCAAAGTCGGCGTCGCCGTCGGCGGTATCGGCCTCAGCTCCAACATCAGCTTCTGGGAAACGCTCCTCCAGCACGGCGCCGAGGTCGTCCTCACCGGTGAGAGCGACGAATACGCCATGCGCTATGCCGTGGACAGCGACATCGGGATCATCGAAACCACACACCCCATCAGCGAGAACCCGGGACTGCGGCGGTTCTGCGACATCCTGCGCCGGGAGTTCCCGGGCGTGGCGGTCGAGTTCTACGAGTGCGGCGTGCCCTGGGAGGAAGTGTGATATGGCGCGAGCCCGGAATTTCTCCAACACCGAGTACTTCAACCGGATGTGCGCGCGGCAGCGTCCGGCGCTGGCGTTCAGCGGGAAGACGAAGGCCGAGTGGCGCGCGTGGCGACGCAAGCTCGCGGCGCGCCTGCGCCAGTTGCTCGGCGACTTCCCCAGGCCGGTGCCGCTGCGCCCGGAAGTCGTCGAGCGCGAGGACCTTGGCGACGTCATCCGCGAGAAAGTCGTCTTCGACTCCGAACGCGATATGTCCGTGCCTGCGTACGTCCTGATTCCGAAAAGCCGTAAGCGCGGCGAGCGCTTGCCCGCCGTGCTGTCGTGTCACGGCCACGGCGTGGGCAAAGCATTCCCGGCCGGCGTGGACCAATCCCTGGGCGAATACCGCGATCACGCCGTGCTTCTTGCTCTGCGCGGGTATGTCACGATGGCGCCGGACTGGCGCCGGTTCGGCGAGCGCGCCGACGACCCCGAGCACTACCGCGGCCGCGATCCGTGCAACGTCAACTTCATCAAGGGCTCGCTACTCGGGGTCAATCTGCTCGCTCTCGATATCTGGGATGCCATGCGCTGTCTGGACTACCTCGAGCGGCGACCTGAAGTCAACCCCGACCGCATCGGCACCGCCGGCAACTCCTTCGGCGGCACCATGTCTATGGTCACCGCCGCCGTTGACGACCGCGTGAAGTGCGCCATCGTCAGTTGCTACCTCAATACGTTCGAGCAGTTCGCGATCCGCCAGGGCAACTTCTGCGGCTCGCAATATCTGCCCGGCCTGCGCAAGTGGGCGGAACTCGCGGATGTCTGCGGCCTCATCTCCCCCAGGCCGCTGCTCATCATCGCGGGCAAGCAGGACGAGGGCTTTCCATTCCATGCCACGATGAAGGCGTACCGCCAACTCCGCCGCATCTACGCCGCCGCGGGCGCGAGCGATCGGCTCGACCTCGACGCGTTCGACGGTGGCCACCGCTTCAATCCCGACAAGGCGCTGCCGTGGTTCGACCGGTGGTTGAAAGGCGAGGCGTGAGAGGC